>JACRMU010000137.1 GCA_016219515.1 Deltaproteobacteria bacterium | reverse complement strand
GGGTCGTCCTCGATGAAATCCATCGTCTCGAAAACCCTTCGCAACTGCTCAAGATCGCTGCCGATCATTATCCGGACGTACGGATCGTGGCCACGGGGTCCTCGACTCTCGGGGCGTCGAGGAAATTCAGGGATACGTTGACCGGAAGGAAGTCCGAAGTCTGGCTGACCCCGATGCTCCTCCCCGATCTCCACGATTTCGGGCTGCCCGATCTGGGCCGCCGAATGCTGCGCGGAGGACTCCCCCCGTTTTTCCTGGTCCGGAGTCTCCCGGAACGAGAGTACCAGGAGTGGATGGACGCCTATTGGGCGAAAGACATCCAGGAGCTCTTCCGCCTGGAGCGGCGCCATTCCTTCCAGAAGTTCTTTGAGCTCCTGATGGCGCAGAGCGGAGGGATCTTCGAGGCGACCCGATTCTCCCGGTCGTGCGGAATCAGCGCAGGCACCGTTTCGAACTACCTGTCCGTCCTCGACGCGACGTTCGTGGTCCACGTCCTTCGTCCGTTCAACACCCATCGTTCTACGGAAATCGTATCGGCTCCCAAGGTATACGGCTTCGACACCGGGTTTGTCTGCTCCCATCGGGGCTGGCACGACCTGCGCCGCGAGGATATGGGGGCCTTATGGGAGCACCTGGTCCTGAACGAGTTGCAGGGGCGCCTGCAGACGCGGGACATCCGGTATTGGCGCGACAAGCGCGGGCACGAAATCGACTTCGTGATCGCGCCGCGGGGCGGGAGCCCGACGGCCATCGAATGCAAAATGGGGACGTCTGACTTCGACCCTTCGGGGATCAAGGCGTTCCGAAGACAATATCCGGAAGGTGAAAATTACGCCGTTGCCCACGACGTGGACCGTGGCTTCCGGAAAACCTACGGCTCGGCGGAAGTCGAGTTCGTCAGCCTTCCGGGCTTGATCGAGGCGTTGTCAACTTCGTCGCCCTCACAAAAACCGGGACGTTCTTAAAAACTCGGCCGGGACGCAGTTGCCCCGCGAGATGCGGGCTACACCGCGCGATCCGGGTCGAGATCCTCCAGCAGCAGGTCCCAGATCGTCAGGAAGCGGACCTCCGTGTCCCGCAGACGGGCGGTGGCCCGCAGGCTCCTGTTGACGACCAGGCAGCGGGCGGGACGATATTTTTCGGTAAAGCCGTCCAACGGGCGAGGAGGCGACGGTTTGGGCAGCTCCTTGTATTTCACCTCGACGGGGATGACGCTCCTGCCGGTATCGATGACGAAATCGATTTCGGTCTTCGACTTCGTCCGCCAGAAATGTATCTGTGCGCCGCTCCAGAGAAGCTTCTCCCGCAGGACCAGGTACACTAAGTTCTGGAATGCGAAGCCCAGGTCATCGGGCCGCTGCACGTGGCCCAGGGCGCCCAAGGCGTAATTCCGGAAGCCGAGGTCGGAAAAATACACGGAAGGCGACTTGCTGATTTCGCTGCGGACATTGCGGAAGAACGGTGCGATGCGCCGCAGGATGTACGTCTCCTCCGCGTACCAGCAGTAGTTCTTGACCGTCGGCAGGGAGATTCCCAGGGTCGTCGCCAGCTCCGAGTAGTTGATGATCTTCCCCGCCTGGTCCGCCAGGGTCTTTATCAGTTGTCCGTAAGCGTCGATCTTCTCCACTTTCAGAAGATACGCGATGTCCCGGGTGATGTACCCCTGGTAGATCTCGTCCATCACGCGCAGCTTCTCGCGGGCTTCCGCCTCCAGCACCACGCGGGGATACCCGCCGTAGTTCAGGTACTCCAGCAGCAAATCCTCCGAACGGGTTTTTTCCAGCGCAAAGAAATCCGTCAGGCGGTCCGAGTAACGGTAGCCGGTCCGGAAATCGACGAACTCGCGCAGGGAGAGCGGGTACACTTCGTAGACCCGCTTCCGTCCCAGCATGGACTCCTTGATCTTCGCCTTCAGGTCGACGCTGCCCGAGCCGGATGCGATGAATTTGTACGGCAGTCCAAGGTCCTGCATCCCCTTGAGGAAAAGTCCGGCGTTCTCCCTGCGCTGGATCTCGTCGAGGAAGACGAAGCCGGGACCGCTGCCGATCTCCAGCTCGATCTTTTTCCGCAGGCTCTGCTGCGAGGCGAAGTGCGCGCGGTCATGGTCATAATCCAGGCTGAGGAAGAGGGTTTTTTCACCCGCGGTGTCCAGCTCCCCCTGAACAATCTTCATGATCGTAGTCTTGCCGGCTTGCCGGGGACCGATGAGAAACGCAACTTCCTCACGGCGGATGTCCCGCTTGATCTCTTCAAGGACGGTGCGTTTTATCGTTTCCGGAGACATGACATTAATATTAGCAGGAGATTTTGATAAGTAAAGGTTAAAAACGACGCACTTTCCCCCAGAAAGTCTCCACCAGCCCCACCTTCCATCCGCCGTTCTCCCGGAAGAGTTTCAGCAGCGCCGGTTTTTCCGCCGTCTTGTAGGTAATGAGGATCTCGGCGCGGTCGCCCGCGATCTTTCCCATTTCCCACCTGCTCTGCTCCAGCACGAGGCCGGGGTCGAAGTGCGTCATGAAACCGATCCAGTATCCGCGTGCGATGGGGCCTCCCTCCGCGAAGTCCCGCCGGACCTCTTCCATGGAAGCCGTCTTGCCTGCGCCGTTCCTGGCGATCTCCTTTCGGGTCTCCTCGATGATGGTGTTCCGGGATGCGGCGGAGAGTCCTGCCCAGACGGACGTGTAGTTCTTCGCCTGCATCGCTTTGAATAGCGATTCGGCGGAGGAGAGGATGTCGGCCAATGATTTATCGGGGCCGTCGGCAAGCGCCGGCGGGCAGAAGAAAATCGTCAGCAAGAGGACGAGACAGGGCAGTCGGGGAAAAGTACGGGCGTTGTCTGAAAAGAGGCGGATCAAGGAAAGGCCATGCCACTCGATCGGAGAATTAGTGGTGGGCCGTCGTGGTCCCTCCCCCGCCTCCGCCCACAGCGAGTCCCACGCCGATAAGGCCGGCCGCAATCAGCGCACCCTTGCCGACGGTGCCGGCGGTCGTGCCGGCAGCGGTGGTTTTACCTGCGGCTTCCCCTGCCTTGGCTGCCGCCGCCGCTTCGGGGGTTTCCGGCTTCGCGGGCGGGGCCGTATCCGCGGGCTTGCCGGCCGGGGCATCCTTCCCTCTTCCCTTCGGCCAGAGATCCCATTCCGCGGCAAGGGCGGTCATGGCGGCTCCCTGCGCGACGGTGAGGAAGGAGACGATAGACAGGATGGAAACGACGTTCCGGAAGGAGATTTTGCCGTTGCCGCTTCTCATAGAAATCTCCTTGTAAGTTAATAGGTTACTTGCTCACCTTATACATGGTTTCCTTCTCCTTGTCAAGGCGGACGCCCGTGTTCCTGCCCATCATGTCGATCAGCGTGCGGTAATGGTCCACGTCCTGCGCGACGTCCCTCGTCCAAGGCGATAGTGCGTATCGGTAGGAGGTTTTCGAGTCGTGCCCCGTGAACAGCCGGATGGGGATGTCCACGGAGATCCCCTTTTCGTGGTACCCGCGGTTGAAGGAGTCGCTGAAGATCGTCGTGTCGGTGACGCTGTACCATGCCGACAGGACCACTCCGTTGATGAATTTCGAAACGGTGAAACGGGCGCCCGTGTCTCCTGCCAGGAACCTCCCCGCCTTGACGTCGAAATGAACGTCGTGCTCCGGCACGTTGAGCCGCGCGTTGAGGAAGGCGGTGTGATACAGGGTGTCTCCTCTGAGCTTGAAGGGATCGTGCGGGTCCCTCTTCCTCACCAGGCTGCCGCTTGCCCCCGCGAGGACGCGCCCGCGGAACAGAGGCGCCGCGGCCTCGGCGTCGAGGCCCGCGTACTCGACCTCCAACAGTCCCGCCGAGAGCTTCCCGTAATAGGGCCAAGGAGTCTTCACGATCTGCTCGAACATCAGCCGCCCCAGGGCGATGTCCTCCTTCTTGTACTCCGCGATGTCGCTGCGGACGGGGATGGAAAGCGGGGCGACGGAGGTGGAGACCGTGTTGACGGGGTACCCTTCCACGCCCAGGATCGCGGATCCTCCATGCCACGGGTGGGCGGTGAGCCGGCCGGAGAGCCCGAACCGGTACTTGAAGAACCCCGAAGGGTCGTTCAGGAAAGTTTCCAGGGTTGGTTTCCACCCGTACGTGAACCAACGCCGGTGCGAGGTTTCCTTGACGCGGGGCTGGTGTTCGCCCGTCTTGAACGCCGAGGACTCGAGGAAGCGCTCGGGCGCGATCTTGCCGGCGTGCAGTCCGGTTACGCCGTGCGCGGTGGTCACGAATTCGACCAGGGGGACGCCGTTGTCCTTGAGGACGATGCGCACGTAGTCGACGTTTGCGGGGATCCGTTCGGCGAGGACGTCGAGGACGACCTCGATTGCGCGTGCGTTGAAGAAGTACCTGTCGTTCTGCGCCTCCACCCGAAGGGTGAGGCCGTCGGATTCCACTCCGATGTCGCTGAAGCCGGATTTGTGCAGCGCCTCCGCGATCCTGTCGGTAGCCGGATCCTGCCGCCGCTCGAACGGCTCGCGGTAGGGCGGGTCGTAGATCGGGATCATCGGCTTTCCGATGTCGAACGCAACGGAGGCGGCGATGGATACCTGGTTCCCCCGCTGGTAGCTTGCGTCGATCTCGGACCATCTTGTCGGTTTCCACCGGATGCCGGCGTTGATGCGCGAAGCCACGGGACCCGGAAAATATTTCCTCTGCGCGGGATCGTTCGTCTGCAGGTGGTACCGGATGGGGCTGTATTCCGCCACGATGGCGAATTTCTCCAAGGGGGCGAACTGGATGCCGCCGAAAAATTGCGCGTCCTTCCACCATTCTTTGGGTCTGCCGAACAGCTCGATCCCGAATCCTTCGCCCTGGGAGGGCAGCGGTCTCCTGCCGAACCTGCCGTTTCCGAAGCCCACGGTGAAATCGAACGGGTAGACCTGCTTGCTGGCCACGATTGCCTGCGAGGGATATATCCGGGTTCCGTGCGGATCGAGGATCGCCAGGGCCAGCGCGGGCGCATATTTCCCTTCGGGAAGGAGTTGAAGCTTGATGTCGACGGCCTTGTCCTTGGTGTTGCCGTAGGAGGAGTCGGCGAACCCGGGGATTCCCATGGTCTCGGTGATCCTTGCGTTGACCTCCAGCCGCTCGAACAGGCCGACCGTTCCGAAATAGGTCCGGTAGGGATGCGTCTGGCTCGCTCCGACGCGGTAGCGGTTCTCCTTCATCACCCTTGCCGTCGGGGTTTCAAGGAGCCCGGTAAGGCCGATGTTGGAAGGATAGGTGAAGGGCTCGTCCCCGGCGGCTGCGGGGGGAAGCGAAACCGGCAGAATCGGCGGGAGAAGAATCGCGAAGAACGCGAGGGCGAGCGTCAACGATCGGGAAGTCCGCGGCGAAACCCTGCGCGAATTCCGTTTCCGGGAATCGGCGGTCACGGCGGGTCGATCCGGACGCCGGTCAGGGAGTGGACCTCCATCAGCAGCAGCGGAAGATCGCGGGTCCTGCCTGTCCAGGGCCCGGGGGCCGGTTTCTTCGGCACGACGATCGTGTCCCCCGGCTCGATCCGGGGGGAGGTTTTGCTGAAGGGAGCGATCTCCCAGCGGGAATGGGCCGGGTTCCATCGGATCCACTTCTGCGGGAGAAGGACGGCTGTGTCCGCCTTCAGGAGATAAACGCGCTCGGCGTCGGCATCCTCGGAGAATCCCCCCGCCATGCGGATGTAATCCATGTACGCTGCCTCCCCGGAGTGGGGGAACGAGGGGCGGCCGTGGTCCCGCACGGCGCCCGCGACGGTTACCGGCGGTTTCTCCCCGGGGATGACGAGCGTGTCGCCGTCCACGAGAGGGAGGTCGTGCACGCTTCCTTTGAGAAGACGGAGATGCGTAAGAGGGGCAGGCATCTTTCCGGTGGGCTCGAGCATTTTCAGGGATTCGAAGAACGCCCGCTTCGATTTCTCATCCCCGGGGGCGGCCAGCGCATCCGCCTCG
>JACRMU010000032.1 GCA_016219515.1 Deltaproteobacteria bacterium | reverse complement strand
GTCGTCGTGCCGATCGCCCCTTCGATCGCCGATTTCTCCACCTGCTGCCGGATCCGCGCGGCGACCACCACGGCCCCCTTGGTCTCCACCGAGGCCCGGATCCTTTCCGCGGTGGCCGCCCCCTGCACCGACGCCGCCTCGGGAAGGATGACGGCGAACTCCTCTCCCCCGTAGCGGCATGCGATGTCCACCTCGTAGGACGGCTTCGCGTCGCTCCGCCGGATGTTGCCCACCATCGTTTCGGCAAGCCCCCGGAGCAGCTTGTCGCCGGCCAGATGCCCGTACCGGTCGTTGAACCGCTTGAAGTTGTCCACGTCGAGAATGATCAGGGAGAGGGTGCGGCCGTACCTCCGGGACCTCTGGATCTCCGAGTTGAGACGGTAGAAGAAATATCTCCGGTTATAGAGGGACGTGAGGGTGTCCTTGACGGCGAGGTCGCGGAGCTGGGACTCCCGGCGGCGGATCGTGTCCATCATGTAGACGCCCACGAAGGCCACGCAGAAATTGGTGATGGACACCCACGCCCACTTGATCATCTCGTAGGAATAGACGCGCTGGAGAGCGTTGTTCTCGAACGGCATCGCCACGGGAGCGATCAGCCGGTAATATTCGAAGGTGAGGAGCCCGCCGTAGGCCAGGCATCCCGCCAAGGCGATGGCGTACGTGTCCGACCGCTTCTCCATGATCATGGACGACTCGAGCGTGAGGACCATGTACATCGTCCAGAACCACGACACCGCGCCTCCGCTGAAATGGACGACGACGGTGATGAAGAGCAGGTCGAAGAGGAGCTGGATGGCGTTGAGCGAACGGATCCCGACGAACCAGACGTAGGAATAGTGGTACCAGGCGTTGTACGCGACCGCCGCGAAAAAGGCGACGACGGCCACGGCCCGATGGAGCGGCGTGACCTTCGACACGTCGGCGGAGGAATGCTGGAAAAAGATGAAGACCAGCAGGCCGTACAGGGCGAGGATGGCGAGAATGACCCATCGGGTCCGGATGACCAGCTCGACCCGCTCCCGCGCTTCCTTCAGCAACTCCAGCTCTTCGGTGGTGGGAACGTCGCTGGTCAGGATGTTCAACTTTTTCCAATGATTCATCAGGTACATCCTCCACCGTCCACCGGTCGGACTCCCCATTTCACCACCTATTCTTGATAGCAGAGTCGTCCTACCCTGTCCAATCCTCTAATCCTGCGCCCCCCGGAAGACCGCTGTCACAACTGCTCCCCCAGAACCCCTCCGCGCCCCCTTCGCTTCGATTCGTACATCAGCCGGTCCGCCACGTTCAATATGTTTTCGCGATCCCGCGAATCGGGAAGGCAGGATGCGTAGCCGATGCTTGCGGTGAAGGAGATCTCCTCCCCCTTCCCGGTGTCCATGCGGACTTCCGAAATCCCCGCCGCGATCCGGCTCGCGATGGCGGAAGCGGCCCCCAGGTCCGTCTCCGGAAGGATGATGGCGAACTCGTCTCCGCCGTACCGGGAGGGGATGTCGCTTTTCCGAAGGTGCGCGCAGAGCACTCCCGCCGTCATCAGGAGGATCCGGTCCCCCAGGATGTGCCCGTAGGCGTCGTTGACCCCCTTGAAATCGTCCAGGTCCATCATGAGAACGGAGAGCGGCCGGCCATAGCGGGCGGCCCTCTCCAGCTCGATGTTGAGCTTCTCGTGGAACGCGCCGTGGTTGTAGAGCAGTGTCAGGGAATCCTTCTCGGCGAGCGCCTTCACGAAGCGGAACAGGTTCGCGTTTTCGATGGCGATCGCGAGATAGGAGGCCAGGACGCGCATCGTCGCCAGCGATTCGGCGTCGAAGGCGTTCGGCTCGGAGTGGTTCACGTTCAGCACGCCGATCGCCTTCCCCCGGGACAGGAGCGGCAGGCACATGAACGAGCGCACGTCCATTCTCCTGCCGCCGTAATAGCGAAACTCGGGGGAAGAGCGCACATCGGGGATGTATACCGGCTCCCCCGTTTCGAACACCCTCCCGGAAACTCCATCGCCGGGGGCGATCTGGAACTCCCCCGTGAGGCTTGCGGACCTCTCCGCGCCCGTCCGGCACACCAGCATCCGACGGTCCGGGTCGTAGATCAGGATGCAGAAGTCGTTCAGCCCCAGGGTCCGCATGACCCGTTCGGGGAGGATCCGGAATATCTCTTCGGCGTCCAGCGTGCCCGCGATGGCGGTGGACACTTCATAGATAGTGCGCAGATCCTGGATCTTGGCCTGGAGATGCGCTTTCGTCTCCTCCAGGTCGCGCCGGAGCATTTCGAACTGGCGCAGTTTCTCTTCCCTCTCGTGGATTTCCCGCTCCAGCACCGCATGCGCCCGGCCGAACCGGTCGGCGGCTGCCGCCGCAAGTGGGGTCAGCAGCCCCGCCTCGGCGGGGATGGAAGCGGTCTCCGACGCGGAAACCTCTTTTTTCCATCGGTCCGCGGGACGGAAGACCCGTATCTCGAGGAACAGGTATATCCCCGCGGCCGCCAGCGCTTCCCCGATGACGGCCGTTGGCGCGAAGGATTCCCACGAGGGAACCCCGCCGGAAAAGAGAACCCCCGCCGCGAGGGTGCAGGCGACCACCCCGAGCGCCACGGCCCCGAACGGGGCTTTCCAGCGGATCTCCGGATCCGGATTACTGTCCTTTTCCATGGCGCTCCATAGGCACTATGAAAAAGTTACCACGAATTCCGCATGACGAGAATGGAGGAATACGGCTACAATACCCGTATCTTTTCGGCGAGGTGAACCCATGACGGAAGAACCCGTTCCGGCGGATTGGCAGACCCGTTCCCTGGCGTTCCTGATCGACCTGATTCTTTTCGTCACCCTGTTCTACGGGCTCGGAGCCACCTACCATTTCTGGGGGGTCTTCCTGTCGATGATCTACATCGTTTTCCGGGACGGGATCTTCTCCGGACAGAGCGTCGGAAAGAAGGTCATGGGGATCCGGGTGATCCACGCCGACGGACGGCCCATCTCCTTCGTGGATTCCTCGTTCCGGAACGTGCTGTTCCTCGTTCCTTACCTTCTCCCCCTGACGCTGGCCGTCGAAACGGCCGCGATGTTCCGGAGCCCCGACCGGCTGCGGCTCGGAGACCGGATCGCCAAGACCCGGGTGGTCCGCAAGGAAGCCGTTCCCGCCCTGGCGTAGCACGCCGCCCGGCGTCGGTCAGAACACCGCGCCGATCGTGAAGTGCCACTCGGAGGGGGACTCCCCTTCCCGGCGGTCCAGTTTCCATCCGTAATCCAGGGCGATCGGCCCGACGGGCGTGAGGTAACGCAACCCCATTCCCGCGCTTTCCCGGAGATCGAAGCCGGCGTTCGGCACCCCGTGGAACCACACGCTCCCGGCGTCGATGAACAGCGCCACGCTGATTCCATGCTGCAGCGGAACGCGGAACTCCGAGTTCAGGTTCACCATGTAGTCTCCTCCGGTCGGCGTTCCGTCCGCGGCGCGGGCCCCGAGGGAATCCTCCTTGTACCCCCGGACCGTCGTTCGCCCCCCGAGGAAAAAGCGCTTCTGGATGGGAACTTCCAGCGTATTGTGCATGGGCTGCACGGTCCCCGCCCGCCCGGACAGCACGAAGCTGTTTTTCCGGAAGACGGGGAAATACCAGCTGGACTGCCCCACCAGCTTGTAGTAGTCGACCTCGGACCCGAAAAAGACGGAAGCCATCTCCGCCGTCCCGGAATGGAACGATCCGCGGCGCGGGTTGAACGGGTCGTCCCGGAAGTCGAGGACGAACAGCCCCCGGACTGCGGCGATGTTGGCGCTTCCCTGGTCCTCCGGCGACAGGATGGCCCCCGGTTTCACGTCGAAGACGTGATCCCTCGAAACCTCGAACTGAAGCGACACGGACGACCGTTCGAGAAAGGTTTGGCTGATGCTCGCAACGAGGCTCGTTTTCCGCAGGCTGAAGCTCTCCCGCACCGCCTCCTGGTGGTAGCCCGTAAGGCCGCCCGTCCATTTCCAGCGGCTGCCGAAGATATACGGCTCCCGCACGTCCCACAGGTATTTCTGCTCCTTTTTGCTGACCGTCGCGTTGGCCGAGAACATCCGGCCTTTCCCGTCGAGATTCCTGTTCTTGACGCCGACGAACCCCCGCACGCCCGTATCGCTGCCGTACCCCGCCCCGAACTCGACCTCGAAGAAGAGCGTCTCCTCCAGTTCGACGACGAGGTCCACGATCCCCTCCGACGGCCGTTTCACCTTCTGCAACCGGACGCTCTTGTAAAGCCCCGTTCCGAACACCGCCTGCTGGAACTTCAGCAGTTCCTTCTCCCCGGCGGGGGCCCCTTCGGCGATGTGGACTTCCCGGAGCACCACCGCAGGGTCGGTCAGAAGGTTCCCCTGGATGATGACCTTCCCCAGGCGGTAGCGGGTACCTTCCTCGATATCGAACTGCACCGCCGCCGTGTCCTTCCCCTCGTCGAACAGGAGCTGCGTTTCCAGGCGGACGTCCAGGTACCCCGAATCCCGGTAATGCCCCGCGACGGCTCCCTGGTCGCGCTCAAGCCCCACGTAATCGATGAATCTCCCTTCCCGGTTGCCGATATGGGCCAACAGCTCCTCGCGCAGGAAATGGTCGTTTCCGCGGAAGCGGATCTGGCGGAGCCGGTAGCGCGCCCCCTCCTCGATCCGGATCGTCTGCGTGATGCCGCCGCGCCCGTCCCACTCGTTGTCCACGGCCGCGATCCGGGCGCGGACGAATCCTTCCTTCTGATACAGTCCGACCAGGGCCTGCATGTCGTCGTTCCATTCCTCCTCGCGGAACTTCCCCGAGCCCGTGACCGGCGAGAAGACTCCCCACTCCTCCGAAGTCATCTGTTTCCGGAGCTTTTTGTCGGAAATCTTCAAGTTTCCCTCGAACCGGATCTTCTTCAGCCATCCGGCGAGCCCTTCCTGCACCGCGATCTTCAGCCGGCGGGAACCGTCTCCCTTTTCGGACACTTCGACGACGACGTCGGCATGCAGGTAATCCTTTTCCCGGTAGAATGCGAGCAGACGCTCCCTCAGGTCGTGGACCAGACCTCCCTCGCTCGTTTCCTCCTCCCCGTAAATCCCGGACACCTCCTCCAGCTTGGCGACCGAATACCGCCTTGCCCCTTCCCAGACAACGTCGTACCGGTGCCCCTCCTCGACATGCGCGGAAGGGCAAAGCCCTTCGCCCCCTTCACAGGAAACGTCCTCCCCGAAAATGCGGACGGCAAGGAAGCCGGCTTTCTTGTAGGCGACCCGCAGTTTCTTTACGCCTTCCTCCCACTTCCGGTAATCGAAGGGGGCGCCGGGCGACGTCCCCATCATTTCCGACAGGCGCTCCCTTGGAAAGAACGCGGCCCCCGTCAGGTCGAGCGTCCGCACGACGGCGGGGGCCCCTTCCTGCACGTCGATCTTCACCTTGCCGGCGCCGCTCTCCAGGTTGCAGACGGCGGATATGGAAACGGAGGCTTCGGCGAACCCCTTCAGGCGGAGCGCCTTTTTCACCGCGGCCTCGGCTTACCGGAAATCGCGGTCCTCCAGCGGGCCGGCGCGCGGCATTCGGGACGCCGACAGGATCTGCGCGGAGGCCACCTTCTTGTTGCCGGCGACCTCGATTTCGTTGAT
>JACRMU010000149.1 GCA_016219515.1 Deltaproteobacteria bacterium | reverse complement strand
CGGCGGGCTCGCGATGACCACGATCATGGCGTCGGCCGCCTTTTCGGCCATCTCCGGCTCGAACACCGCCACGGCGGCGACGATGAGCGCCGTCGCCATCCCCGCGATGAAGGAGTACAACTACCACCCGATGCTGAACGCGGGTTCCGTCGCCGCGGGGGCCACGCTGGGGGTCCTGATCCCTCCATCGATCGTGCTCGTGGTGTACGGGCTCTACACCGGGCAGTCGATCGGCAAGCTCTTCTTCGGGAACATCATCCCGAGCGCCATCCTGACCGTCGCCATCCTCGGCACCGTCGTGTGGATCTGCCGCATGCACCCGGACTGGGGGGCGGCCGGACCGAGGTTCAGCTGGAAGGAACGGATGAAGGCGCTTCCCGAGGCGGTCGACATCCTGGTGCTGTTCGGGATCATCATGTACGCCCTGTTTACAGGGGTCGTGACCGCGACCGAGGCCGCGGCGGTGAGCTGCTTCCTCGGATACGTCATCTGCCTGGCGCGGCGGAAGCTGACATGGAAGAAATTCGTGGATTCGATGACCGACACCCTCCGGATCTCGTGCATGGTGTTCATGATCGTCGCCGGGGCCGTGATCTTCGCCCGCTTCCTTACGGTGACCCGCCTTCCGTTCGAGACCGCGGAGTGGATCCGGACACTGGCGCTTCCGAAATGGATGATCCTCTGGGTGATCCTGCTCTGCTACATCGTCGGCGGCTGCGTGATGGACGCCCTCGCGTTCCTGCTCGTTTCGTTGCCGATCTTCTACCCGCTGGTGATCCAGCTCGGATACGACCCGATCTGGTTCGGGCAGGTGATCACGATCGTCACGACGATGGGGTCGATCATGCCCCCCATCGGCATCTGCTGCTACGTCGTGTCGGGGATGTCCGGCATCCCTCTTTCGACCGTCTTCCGGGGGAGCTTCTACTACATGCCTTCCTACATCGTCTCGATCGCGATCCTCATGATCTCCCCGTACTGGACGGTCCTCGTGCTGTCCGACCTCGTGAAGTAGCGACGGCCGTGCGCCCCCCCGACCGTCCAACCCTCCTGCTGGGGAACGAGGCGATCGCGCACGCGCTGCTGGAGAACGGGTGCGCGGTGGCGACCTCCTATCCGGGGACGCCGGCGTCCGAGATCCTTTCCGCCGTGGGCAGGTTCAAGAGGGAGCGCGGCGTCGCGATGCACGCCGAGTGGGCGGTCAACGAGAAGGTCGCCTTCGAGATCGCGTACACCGCGAGCATCGCGGGGCTTCGCTCGGCGGTCGCCATGAAGCAGGTGGGCTTGAACGTCGCCTCCGACCCGCTGATGAGCGCCGCGTACCTCGGGGTCACGGGCGGGTTCCTGGTCGTCTCCGCGGACGACCCCGGGCCGCACTCCTCCCAGACCGAGCAGGACAGCCGCCTGCTGGCGATGCTCGCGAAGGTCCCGGTCCTCGACCCCGACTCCCCGGCGCACGCCCGGGAGCTGGTCGCGAAGGGGTACGCGCTGTCGGAGGCGTTCGCGATCCCGGTGATGCTGCGGCCCACCACGCGGGTGTGCCACGCCTGCCAGGACATTCCGGCCGGCGACCTCCCCCCGGTCGTCGCATCGGCCGATTTCCGGAAGGACCCTTCCCGATGGGCCGCGACGCCGGCGTTCCGGTTCGAGCTCCACAGGGAGCTGATCGCGAAGCTCGCGCGCATCGCGGAATGGGAGCCGACCGCGCCGGTCCGCCAAAACCCGGGCGCCGGCGGCCCGCGTGCCGTGGTCGCCGCGGGCGTGGCGGCGGCCCACGCGAAGGAGATCCTGCGGGAGCTGGGTCTTTGGGAAACCGTCCCCTTCTTCCAGGTCGTGCAGCCGTTCCCGCTCCATGCCGGGTTCATTTCCCACGTCCTGGGGACGTACGGGGAGATCCTCGTTCTCGAGGAGACCACGGGGGTGATCGAGATGCAGCTCCTCGATCGGGGGAAGGTTCGCGGGAAGGCCACCGGGGCGGTCCCGGAGGCGGGAGAACTCCTTCCGGAGACCATCGAGGGACTGATCCGGCGGTTCGCGGGGATCGACCGTTCCGCGCCCGGGCCGGTGTCGGCCGGGGCGGGCGGCAGGAGGCCCACCCTGTGCCCGGGCTGCTCCCACCGAACGAGCTTCTACGCGATCAAGAAGGCGGCGCCGAAAGGGATCTACCCGAGCGACATCGGGTGCTACACGCTGGGCCTGAGCGTCGGCGGCGTCGACACCGTCCTGTGCATGGGTGCGGCGATCAGCCAGGCCGCCGGCTTCTACCAGGCGTACCGACTCTCGGGGAATACGGTGGACATCGTCGCCACGATCGGCGACTCCACCTTCTACCATGCCGGGATTCCGCCCCTGATCGACGCCGTGGTCCAGGGGGCGCGGTTCCTCCTGGTGATCCTCG
>JACRMU010000008.1 GCA_016219515.1 Deltaproteobacteria bacterium | reverse complement strand
TACAGCATCAGGACTTGTCGTCTTCCTCCCGGAGGATCCTGCGGAGGTCGTCCGCGTCCCGCGCGCCGAGAAGCGACTGGCGGAACCGCGCGTCCTTGAGCAGCCGGGAAACGCGGGCCAGGACCTTCAGGTGCATCCCCGCCGACTGTTCGGGGGCGACGATCAGGAAAAACAGCTGCGCCGGCTTGCCGTCGCTCGAATGGAACTGCACGCCCGCCCGGCTGCGGCCGAAGACGGCGACGAGGCGGCCGAGCCCCGGGACCTTGCCGTGCGGGATCGCCACGCCGTCCCCGATCCCGGTGCTTCCCAGGCTCTCCCGCTCCATCAAAATGGAGGTCAGGTCCTGCGCCGAGAGCGACGGGACTCCGGCCGCGACCGTCTCGGACATCTCGCGCAGCACCCCCTCTTTCGTCTCCGCCCGGAGGTCGTCCAGGATGCCTCCGGGGGAGACGAGGTCCAGGATCTTCATCGGGCGGAAGGCTCCGTGAACCCGATGTTCCCGTCCTGCTGGCGGAAAACGACGCTGGGCTGGTTGGTCTCCTGGTTCACGAACATCACCACGTCCACCCGGAGAAGATCGAGGTGGTGGGCGGCCTCCTCCACGCTCATCGGCTTGGGGAGGAAATTGTCGGAGCGGACGATCCGAGGCCCCTCCCCGATCTCCTGGATCGTGAGGGAGGATCCCGAAACGACCGGAGCCGGGAAGGCCCCCGACGCCTTCTCTTTCCGCCGCTCCCGGTATTTCTTGAGCTGCCGCTCGACCTTGTCGCACACCAGGTCGATCGCGGAGTACAGGTCTTCGGTGGACTCGAACGCCTTGATCGTGATCCCCTTGCCGGTGGCGAACACCTCGGCGATGTGCCGGTACTTCTCCACCGAAAGGGTGACGTGCGCGTCGAACGGCTTGTCGACCACCTTCTGGACTTTCGAAATCTTCTCGGTCACGTAGTCCTTCAGGGACTTGCTCGGATCGACGTGTCGGAACGTGACGGTTATGTTGCTCACTCCCTCTCCCTCCTTTGCGGAAACGGTCTTCTGCGGCAAAAATCCCTTAAAACAGCTTTTTTCTTCTCGACGAGGGGAGCATCCCCAGCTGGGCCCGGTACTTCGTGACGGTGCGGCGGGCGATCCGGATCCCCTGGTTCCTCAAAAGGCGCATCAGCTCCTGGTCGGACAGCGGCTTCTCCCCTCCCTCGGCGGAGATGATCTCCCGGATCTTCTCCTTCACCGACTTGGAGGCGATGTCCTCCTCCCCCCCGTCGCGGTTCAGCCCCGAGTTGAAGAAGTATTTCAGCTCGAAAATGCCGTGGGGCGTGTAGACGTACTTCCCGCTCGTCACCCGCGAGACGGTGGACTCGTGCATCGATATGTCCTCCGCGACGTCCCGGAGGGTCAGCGGCCGCAAGGCCTTCGGGCCCCGATCCAGGAAATCGCGCTGCAGCTTGATGATGCTCTCCACGACCTTATAGATGGTCCGTTGCCGCTGCTGGATGCTCTTGATGAACCACAGCGCCGAGTTGATCTTCTGCTTGAGGAACTCCCGGTCCTCCTTCGGCAGCGAGTCCCCTTCCGCCAGGAGGCGCCGGTAATAGGAGCTCAGGCGCAGGCGGGGCTGGCCGTCCTCGTTCAGGGTGATCACCCACTGGTTGTCGACCCTGAAGACGTAGACGTCGGGGGTGATGTAGTGGACGTCGTCCCCCGAAAATTCCCTTCCCGGCTTGGGGGAGAGGGTCACCAGCTTCTGGTACGCCTCCTTGACGGCCTCGCGCGAAATCCGGAGCCGCCGGGAGATCCCCGCCAGGTCGCCGCGGGAAAAGAGGTCGAAATGGTCGGTCAGGATCTTCAGGGAAAGAGCGAACTCTTCTCCCCGCACCCGCGCCTGGATCATCAGGCACTCCCTCAGGTCGCGGGCGCCCACTCCCACCGGGTCGAGGGACTGGATCTTTTCGATCATCCGCTCCACCGCTTCCTGGGGCTCCGAAAGGGTCAGTGCGGCCTCCTCGGCGGAAACCCTCAGGTAGCCGTTCTCGTCGATGTTCCCGATAAGGTAGGTGGCGATGTGCCGCGCCGCATCGTCGGCGCTGGAAAGGCCCATCTGCCACTCGAGGTGCTCGGCAAGATTGGGCTTCCGGGTAAGCAGGTTCTCGTAGTAGGGGCGCCCGTCGTCTTCCTCCCGTTCCTGCTCGCCGCGCCCCTCCGGCTGCGCTCCGTCTCCGAAGTAGTAGTTCCAGTCGAGCCGGTCGATCAGCCCTTTTTCCGTCCGCAAGGATGAGGCATCCCCGACGGGGGGAGCGCTTTCCTCCGGGGCCGCGACAGCCTCCCCGGACCCGGCCCGCTCCTCCGGGGCCTCCTCCCCTTCGGGCGTCCCTTCGTTCAATTCTTCGAGGATGGGGTTCTTTTCGAGTTCTTCCCGGATGGCTTGCTGGAGTTCAAGGCGTGAAAGTTGCAGGAGCTTGATCGCCTGCTGCAGCTGGGGCGTCATCACCAGCTGCTGGCTCAATTTCAGGGACTGTCTCAGCTCCAGCGCCATCCCGCCCCCAGGCGATCAGAGGGTAAATCCATCTCCGAGATAGATTTCCCGAACGCGCGCCGACGCTAACCCCGATTCCCATATCTTTTAAGCCAAGTATGATCTGCTGCAGGTCGGCGACCGAGATCGGATCGATCCCCGCGAACGGCTCGTCGAGAAGCAGAAAGGACGGCGACATCACCAGGGCCCGTGCGATCTCCACGCGGCGCCGCTCCCCCCCGGAGAGCGAAAGACCCAGGGTTTCGGCCACATGGGAGATTCGCATCTCTCTCAGAAGGTTCTGAAGCCGTTCCTCCCGCTCCCCCTCGGACAGCGGCGTTTCCTCAAGGAACGCAAGGATGTTCTCGCGGACGGACAGCTTGCGGAAAACCGACGGCTCCTGGGGGAGATACCCGAGCCCCATCCGCGCCCTAAGGTGCATCGGCAGGCGGGTGACCTCCTGCCCGTCGAGCAGGACCTCTCCCCTTTCCGGGGCCACCAGGCCGACCATCATGTAGAAGATGGTCGTCTTCCCCGCTCCGTTGGGCCCCAACAACCCAACGACTTCCCCGGGGCCGATGTCAAGCGTGACCCCCTTGACCACCTCCCGGTTGCGGTAACGCTTCGCAAGATCCCTGACGGCAAGCGATTTCACCGTCCGCCCTTCTCCTTTTTCCCGGACTGCCCCTTCGGCTGGATGACCGCCCTGACACGGCCCCCTTCTCCCCCCGAAACCACGGAGCGGTTCTCGCGGAGATAGATCGTCGCCGTCTCGCCCTTCAGGGTGTTTCCCCCCTGGGTGACGTCGGCTCCCCCCGTCAGGACGATCCGCTGTTCCAGGTTGTAGAACACGGCGTGCGCCGCCCGGGCTTCCCTGTCCGCCTGGATCACCCGCACGTTTCCGTCCGCCACGATCTTCTCGACGGCGCCCGAGGCGGAAGAATACTCCGCGAACAGCCTGTCGGAGAAGAGGGTCACATCCTCCTGTTTCGCGACCACGTTCCCCTCGAAGGTCACCGAGTTCTTGACGCTGTCGGCGAGGAGCCGGTCCGCGGCGATCTCGATGGGCCGGCTTCCCAGCTCCTCGGGGCGGAGCATCCGGCGGTCCTCCGCGGAAGCGAAGGAGGCCGCCGCGAGGATCATGACGACCAGGCGAACGGTCCGCATCCGCATCGTCTCACCCCTTCCTGCGAAGCGCCCGGGCCGGCAGCACCCGGGTCTTCGGACGTTCGAGCTCCACTTTCCCCTCCCGCCATCGCCAGACCAGGTTGTCCCCCGCGACCGCCAGGCCGGGGCCCGAAAGGTTCGCATCCCCCGGCGCCGTAAACGTCCGCTCCGGGAGAGAAAGGCGCGCGAAAGCGACGGAGGCGATCCAGCCCCCCCGGTCTTCCGCGGAACCCCCCGAAGGGAGGACGATCCGCCCCGTCCGCATGTCCCAGCGGGCCTCCGGGGCGCGCACGACCACTTCACCCCGCTGGCCCGGGAGAAGGAGGGTCACGCCGGCGGCGGAGAGATCTTCCGAAAGCACCCGGTAGGTGACGACGTCGGAGAGAAGCCGGTACGCCGCCTCGCCTTTCCGAACCTCCCGCATCTCCACGTTCCGGAGAACGATCTGCGGCCCCGGCGAGAGTTCGCCGCCGGAGATTCCTTCGGCGCCCGGAGCTCTCTCGCTTGTCCGCGGTATGCCGGAAAGAAACGCAGCACCTGCCAGGACCGCAAGCAGCGCCGCAAGGGAAAGCAGCCAACGGCGCTTCATCTGCCGCCCGCGAAGTACCTGGAGGAGACCTTTTCCCACGCCCCGCCGGATTTCAGGAGGAACTCGATGATTTCCCGGACGGCGCCCCGTCCCCCGCCCCGGGAGGAGACGAAGTCGGCGGCGTCCCGGACATAGTCTTCCGCGTCGAAGACCGAGGCGGAGAACCCCACCTCGCGCAGCAGCGGCAGGTCGACGATGTCGTCCCCCACGTACGCGGTCTCCCGCGGCGACAGCCCCTTCTCCGCAAGGATCTCCCGCCAGGTGGCCACCTTGTCCGTCGATCCCTGGCGCACGATGGAGATCCCCAGCTCCCGCGCGCGGACCGACACCACCTCCGACGTCCTGCCCGTGATGATCCCCACTTCCACGCCGGCCCGCTGGAGCATCTTGATGCCGTGGCCGTCCCGGACGTGGAACCGCTTGATCTCCCTGCCGTCGCTGTCGTAGACGATCCCGCCGTCCGTCAGGACGCCGTCCACGTCGGTCAGGAACAGGCGCACTCCGGCCGCTTTCTCCGCGGCGCCGGGACGGATCGCCGGCGGGCTCATCCGACCCCCGCCTTCAGGAGATCGTGGATGTGGACGATGCCGACCAGCCGGACCGCGTCCTTCCCGTCGAAGACGAAGAGGCTCGTGATCGAATGCTCCTCCATCTTCCGCAGGGCGGAGGCGGCGAGGTCGGAGGAGGAGATGCGCTTGGGGCTGGCGGACATGACCTCTTCGGCGCGCGTGCGGAAGATGTCGGTCCCCCGGGCCATCGCCCTCCGGACGTCCCCGTCCGTGATCACGCCGGCCAGCGCCCCGGACGCATCGAGAACGCCGGTGACGCCGAGCCGCTTGGAGCTGATCGTGAAGAGGGCGTCCTTCAGCGGCGTGCTGCGGGAGACCAGCGGGATCTCCTCTCCGGCGTGCATGAGGTCCTCCACCGTCAGGAGCTTGCGTCCCAGCGCGCCGCCGGGGTGCAGCATGGCGAAGTCCCGCGCGGAAAATCCCTTCTCCTCGAAGAGGACGACCGCGAGCGCGTCCCCCATCGCCAGCGCCGCGGTGGTGGACGCCGTCGGCGCCAGCCCCATCGGGCACGCCTCCTCGGAGACCCCGACGTCGATCACGGCGTCGGCGTGGCGGGCCAGCGTGGAGTCCCGCTCTCCCGTCAGGACGATCAGCGGCAGGCCCAGCCGCTTGAAGACGGGGACCAGGGAGGTCACCTCCGTGGTCTCGCCCGACTTCGATAGGGCGATGACGACATCCCCTTCCAGCACCATCCCGACGTCTCCGTGGAGCCCTTCCGCCGGGTGCAGGAAGAAGGCCGGCGTCCCCGTCGATGCGAGGGTCGCCGCGATCTTGCGCCCGATGAGGCCGGATTTTCCCATCCCCGTCACGACGACCTTGCCGGGGGCGCTCAGCAGCAGCTCGACCGCCCGCTGGAAGTTCCCATCCAGCTTCTCCTTGATCCCCAGGATCCCCGCCGCCTCCACGGAGAGCACCCGGGCGGCGCGTTCCGCCAGGTCGCGGGTCATGCCCGTCCTCCTTCCGGCGCCCCGCCGCAGCTTTCCGCCGCTCCGCGGATCGCCAGGAGGGTCCGCAGCAGCGGCTCCACCTCGTCGAGCGGCAAACTGTTGGGGCCGTCGGAAAGGGCGCGCTCCGGGTCCGGATGGACCTCCAGGAACACCCCGTCCGCCCCGGCCGCCACCGCCGCCCGCGCGAGGGGGGCGATGAACCTTCGATCCCCCGACGAGGTCTGCCCCGCTCCGCCGGGAAGCTGCACGCTGTGCGTGGCGTCGAAGATCAGCGGGCAGATCCCTTCCCGGACCTGCGGAATCCCCCGGAAGTCGACGACCAGGTTGTTGTATCCGAACATCGTCCCTCTCTCGGTGACCAGGACCGCGGAATTTCCCGTGGAGACCACCTTCTCGACGGCGTTCGCCATGTCCCACGGCGCCATGAACTGCCCCTTCTTGATGTTGACGGGAAGGCCCGTCTTCCCCGCCGCGACCAGCAGGTCGGTCTGGCGGCAGAGGAACGCGGGGATCTGGATCAGGTCGACCACGGCGCCCGCGGCTGCGGCCTGGCGCGGGTCGTGCACGTCCGTGGTCACCGGAAGGCCGAACCTCTGCTTGACCTCCCCCAGAATGCGCAGCCCCTCCTCCTCTCCCGGCCCCCGATAGGACCGGACGGAGGAACGGTTCGCCTTGTCGAAGGACCCCTTGAAGACGAGGTGGACCTTCAGGCGGCCGGCGACCCCGGAAAGAAATTCCGCCACGGCGAACGCGAGCTCTTCCGATTCCAGGACGCACGGCCCCGCAATGAAGGCCGGGGGATGCCCCGCCCCGATGCGGAACCGGCCCGCGATCTCGACGTGTCGGATCACGAGGGCAACTGCTTCCGGGCGGCCGCCCATGCGGCCCCGATGAAATCGCGGAACAGGGGGTGGGGCGACATCGGCCGCGACTGGAATTCCGGGTGGAACTGGCAGCCGAGGAACCAGGGATGGTCCTGGATCTCCACGATCTCCACGAGCCGGCCGTCCGGCGACAGCCCGGTGATCTTCAAGCCCTTGGCGGCGAGGGCCTCCCGGTACTCGTTGTTGAACTCGTAGCGGTGCCGGTGCCTCTCCGAGACTTCCGCGGCGCCGTACGCCTTGCGGGCGAGCGACTTGTCGGAGAGGCGGCAGGGGTACGCCCCCAGCCGCATCGTCGCCCCCTTGTCCACGACGCCGCGCTGGTCCGGCATGAGATCGATGACCGTGCACTCGCTCTCGGCGTCGAGCTCCCGGCTGGTGGCCGCCGGGAGTCCGCAGACGTTCCTGGCGAACTCCACCACCGCCACCTGCATCCCTAAGCAGATGCCGAAGTAGGGGACGCCGTTCTCCCGGGCGAACTTCACGGCGGCGATCTTCCCCTCCACGCCGCGCGAGCCGAACCCGCCGGGGACCAGGATCCCGTCCGCCCCTTTCAAAAGCGCCTCGGCCCCCTGCCGCTCGATCTCCTCGGAGTCCACGAAGCGGTGGTGGACCCGCACCGAGTGGGCGATCCCTCCGTGCGTCAGCGCCTCGTTCAGGCTCTTGTACGACTCGCGGAGGTTGACGTACTTGCCGACGATGGCGATCGTGACCTCGCCCGCCGGGTTCTTCCACTTCTCCACGATCTTCGCCCAGGCGTCGAGCCGGGGCTCGCCGGACCAGATGTTCAGCGACTCCATGATCTTGTCGTCCAGGCCCTCCTGGTGGAAGACCAGCGGCAATTCGTAGATATGCTCCACGTCCCGCGCCGTGATGACCGAGTCCTCGGTCACGTTGCAGAACAGGGCGATCTTCGCCTTGATCTCCTTGGCCAGCGGCCGGTCGCAGCGGCACAGGAGGACGTCGGGCTGGATGCCGATGGAGCGGAGTTCCTTGACGCTGTGCTGCGTGGGCTTCGTCTTGAGCTCCCCCGCCGTCCCGATGTAGGGGACGAGGGTCACGTGGACGTAGAGAGTGTTCTCCTTCCCGCGGTCGGTCCGCACCTGCCGGATCGCCTCCAGGAACGGCAGGCTCTCGATGTCGCCCACCGTGCCGCCCACCTCCACGATCACGAGGTCGTATCCCTTCGCCGCCGCGAAGATGACCCGCTTGATCTCGTCGGTGATGTGGGGGATGACCTGGACCGTCCCGCCGAGGTAGTCGCCGCGTCGCTCCTTCGAGATCACCGAGTGGTAGATCTTCCCGGTCGTGCAGTTGTTCTTCTTCGCCATCCTCGAGGAGACGAACCGTTCGTAGTGGCCGAGGTCCAGGTCGGTCTCGGCGCCGTCGTCGGTCACGTACACTTCGCCGTGCTGGAAGGGGTTCATCGTTCCGGGATCGACGTTGATGTACGGGTCCAGCTTGAGCATCGTGATCTTCAGCCCCCGGGCCTCCAGGAGCGCCCCGATGGACGCGGCGGCCAGCCCCTTCCCGAGGGAAGAGACGACCCCGCCCGTCACGAAGATGAACTTCGGCTTTACCGTCCGTTCCGCCCGCATAACCTCTCCTCCACGGCCGTAAGGTCTTCCGGGGTGTCCACGCCCACGGAATCGTGCTCCACGTCCACGACGCGGATCCGGTAGCCGTTCTGCAGCACCCTGAGCTGCTCCAGCCGCTCCGCTTCCTCTAAGGAGGTCGGCGGAAGGGCGGCCACGGCGAACAGGAACTCCTTCCGGTATCCGTAGATGCCCAGGTGCTTCCGGTACCTGCCGGTCCCGGCGTCCCGGTAATGGGGGATGGGAGCCCGGGAGAAATAGAGCGCGTCGCCGCGGGCGTCGACGACCACCTTCACCACGGAGGGCCTAAGGAACTCCTCCGGGTCCTCGCCGGGGAGGGCCGCCGTCGTCATCGAAACCGAGGGGTCACGGATCAGGGGAGCTGCCACCGCGTCGATGACGGAAGGGTGCATCATGGGCTCGTCGCCCTGAAGGTTGACGATGATCTCCTCGGTAAGGCCCCGCGCCGTCTCCGCCACACGGTCCGTCCCCGAGGCGCAGGAGGGCGACGTCATCCTTGCCTCTCCCCCGAACCCGCGGACCGCCGCCGCGATGCGTTCGTCGTCCGTGGCCACCACCACCCGGGTGGCAAGCCGCGATTTCCTTGCCTTTTCCCAAACATACCATATCATCGGACGACCGTCTATTTGGGCCAGGGGCTTCCCCGGAAGCCGCACAGACGCGTACCGGGCGGGGATGACCACCGCCACGCCGTTCGGGGGCCCGCTCACGGGAAGAGGGGTGCCCCGCGGAGTCCTTCCTCCTCCGGGAACCCCATCATCAGGTTGAAGCACTGGACCGCGGCCCCGGATGCGCCCTTCACCAGGTTGTCGATTGCGGAGACCGCGACCACCCGCCTTGTCTTCATGTCGGCCCGGAATGCGATGTCGCAGAAATTGCTCCCCGCCACGTCCTTGGTCGACGGGAGAACCCCTTCCGGGCAGAGCCGCACGAACGGCTCCTTCGCGTACGCTTTCCGATAGGCCTCCGCGACCGCCTCCGCGGACACTTTCGGACGGAGCGTGGCGTAGCAGGTCGCCAGGATCCCCCGGACCATCGGGATCAGGTGGGGAACGAACGTGATCGAAACCTTTTCACCGGCGGCCAGCGACAGTTCCTGGTCCATTTCGGGGTTGTGCCGGTGCTTCGGCAGGCCGTACGGCCGGACCCCTCCCTCGACCTCCGGGTAGTGGAAGCCGAGCGAAGGGTTCCTCCCCCCGCCGGACACGCCCGTCTTGCAGTCGGCCACGATCCCCTTTTTATCGATCAGCCCCGCCGCAAGGAGCGGGTAGAGGGCCAGGATCACCGCCGTGGGGAAGCAACCGGGGACCGCCGCAAGCCGGGTCTTCCGGAGCGCTTCCCGGTGCGCCTCGGGAAGACCGTACACCGCCTTGGCGCTCAAGCCCGGGCTCTTGTGCCGGACGCCGTAGACCGATTCGTACAGCGGGATGCTCCGGAAGCGGAAGTCCGCCGACAGGTCGATCACCGGGATCCCCCGGGAAAGGATCTTTTCCGCCACGGAGGCCGACACCGTGTGGGGAAGCGCAAGGAACGCGGCGTCGAACCCGGCGGAAACCATTTCCTCCATCTTCCCGAAGGCCGCGCCCGCAAGCCGTCCGCGGAAGGGCGGGAACGCCTGGTTGACCGGCAGCCCGGAATATTGCTCGGAGGTGAGCGCCGAGACCTTCACGCGGGGATGGGACAGGAGGAGCCGGATCAGCTCGAACCCCGTGTACCCCGTCGCGCCGAATATCGCCACTCTCTTCATGTCTGTCTCCTTAATAAAAGAAGGGGAAGGCGGCGGTAGCGGCCTTCCCCTTCGGGAACCGTTCGACGGGGCATATCGCCCTCGCTGATTACCGCTTGGAGAACTGGAACCGTTTCCTCGCCCCCGGACGTCCGTACTTCTTCCGCTCCTTGATCCGCGCGTCGCGCGTCAGGAAGCCGGCCCTTTTGAGCGTCGTGCGAAGTTCGGGGTTGTCCGCCTGCAGCGCCTTGGCGAGCCCGTACTTCACCGACTCGGCCTGGGCCGCGGGGCCGCCGCCGCGGACGTTGACCTCCACGTCGACCGACTGCCGCTTCCCGGTGAGCACAAGCGGCTGCACGGCGACCGCCCGGAGCGCCAGCACGGGGAAGTAGTTCTCGAACTCCCGCCCGTTGACGCTGATGCGCCCGCTTCCCGATTTCATGTAGACGCGCGCGATGGCCGTCTTCCGTTTCCCTGTAGCGTATACCCTCGCTGCCTGTGCCATGTCGCTTTGATCCTCTCCTATTCGTTGACCGCCAGCGCCTTGGGCTGCTGGGCCTTGTGCGGATGGTCGGGGCCTGCGTAGACCTTGAGCTTGGTGAAGAGCCGGTCACCCAGGCGCGTCTTGGGCAGCATCCCGCGGACCGCCCATTCCACCAGCCGCTCGGGGTGCTTCTGCAGCACCTTCTCCGGCGTGGTGGTCTTCAGTCCCCCCATGTACCCCGAATGGTGGTGATAGTTCTTCTCCGTCAGCTTTTTCCCGGTCAGCTTGACCTTTTCGGCGTTGACCACGATGACGAAATCGCCGATATCGGCGTTGGGGGTGAATTTTGTCTTGTGCTTCCCGCGCAGAACCTCGGCCACCTTCGTGGCGAGGCGCCCGAGAACCTTGCCGTCGGCGTCCACCACGTACCAGACCTGATTCGCCTCGTCCCTGGTAAAGTATTCCGTCGTCTTCATCGGCGCAAACCTTTCCCCTTGAAAATCAAAGGGTATATTAGAGCCCACGCAGGCCCCATCGTCAAGAGAAAACTAGCGAGGCAAATGCTTCAAATGCCGATCATGGTGAGGCCTTCCGGGGCCATGACTCGCAACCGGACCACATATCTTTCTTCCCCTCCACCGGGGGACCGAAAAACCGGATGACGCGGATTCTATATCATCTCGCCGGGGGGAAACCACTCTTTTCGGGACACCGGCCGGATCGGGATGGAAGGATCCGGCACGAAGCGGGTGGAAAGACCGGGCTGCCCCCGTGCACCTTGCCGGAAATCGTCAAAAGGGTATTGCTTAATGAAACACTTGCTGATAACACTGGAATCGGAGAGTGTTTCCTGATAAAAGTCGCCCCGACGGATTCAGGGAAGGCGGCAGGCCCTTGGAGCGAGTGCGGTGTCGTTCGTTTCTGTTGACGTAGCCGGATTCGGCGGCCCGTTCGCAGGAAAAACCGGGTGACAGCGATCGTCACGATAGCGACACGATCCGTGATCGATGCTTCGAACTCACCGGGTACCGGCATGCGCGTTCATTCCCCTTGTTACTGACACCCAAGAACATGGCGCTCCGGAACAGAGGGTCGGTATGCTAAGCGCGTTTCCCCGCTGGTTGGCGGCGGCCCTTGGGCTGGCGATGCTTCTTCTGCTGGCCGGAGGTGCCTGGTTCTACCGCACCCAGGAGCTGCAGCTTCGGAGCAACGCCGAAAAGGAACTCCAGGCCATAGCGCAATTGAAGGCCGATCAGATCGCCGCCTGGCGGTCCGATCAGCTGGCGGAGGCCGCGGAGCTCATGAGCAGCTTCTTCCTGATCCAGGGCGTGGAGCGATGGATGGCGAACCCGAGGTCCGGGTCCCCGGAAGAGATCTTGAGCCGGTTGCGCTCCGTGCAGGACCACCACCTCTACCGGAACATCCTGCTGACGGACGCGAGGGGCGCCGTGCGCCTGAGCCTGAGCGATTACCGCGGTCCGGTCCACCAGGAAGTCGCAGAAGCGCTGAAAATCGCCATGCGCGACCGGAAGCCGGTTCTTACCGACCTGCATGCGGGAGCGGCCGACCCCAATCCCCATCTCGGCGTCATCGCCCCGTTATTTTCCGGGGTCGGCGCAACCTCCGGACCGGTCGGCGCGGTCATTTTCCAGATCGATGCGCGGCAGTTCCTCTACCCCCTGATTGCGTCCTGGCCCGTGCCCAGCGGCACCTCCGAAACCCTGCTCGTCCAGCGGGACGGGGAAGCGGCGCTGTTTCTGAACGACCTGCGCCATAAAAAGGACACGGCGCTCAAGCTGCGAATCCCCTTGAGTGAAAAAGACGTTCCGGCGGTCATGGCCGTGTCGGGCAAGGAAGGCGTCGTGAAAGGCAGGGACTACCGCGGAGTGAACGTGGTGGCGGCGCTGAAATCCATCCCGGGTTCCCCCTGGTACCTGGTGGCCAAGGTGGACGAGGAGGAGGCGTTCGCGGTTCAGCGCTTTTTCTCCGTCCTCATCCTGGCGCTGGTCCTGGGGCTTGTCGCGGCGTCGGCTGCCGCCGTCGGCGTGGTCTGGCAGCGCAACGCCAAGGCGCAGTACCGGGCCTTGTTCCAAGCGGAGACGGCGCGGCGGGAAAGCGAGGAGCGGTACCACCGGCTGTTCGAGCACATGCAGGAGGGGATGGCCTACTGCAAGGTGATCTTCGAGAACGGCGAGGCGCGGGACTTCGTCTACCTCTCGGTCAACCGGGCGTTCGAGACGCTGACCGGGTTGAAGGAGGTCATCGGCAAGAGGGTCAGCGAGGTCATCACGGGGATCCGGGATGCCGACCCCGGGTTGCTCGAAACTTACGGCCGCGTGGCCCGTACCGGCCATCCCGAAAAGTTCGAAGTGTTCGTCGCGGCCTTGCAGCAGTGGTTCTCCATCTCCGCGTACTGCCCCGAGCCGGGGCACTTCGTCGCCGTGTTCGACGTCGTCACCGAACGGAAGCGGGTCGAGGCGGAGCGGGAAACGCTGGAGGCCCAGCTCCGCCAGGCGCAGAAGATGGAGGCCGTGGGACGGCTCGCCGGGGGAGTGGCCCACGACTTCAACAACATGCTCCAGGCGATCCTCGGGTACGCCCACATAGCGTTCGAAAAATCCGGGCCGGACAGTTACATGCGGGAGATCCTCATCGAAATCCAGAAAGCGGCGCAGCGGGCCTCCGCCGTCACCCGCCAGCTGCTGGCCTTTTCCCGCCAGCAGACGATCCGCCCCAAGGTGCTGGACCTGAACGACACCGTGTCGGGGATGCTCAAGATGCTGCGCCGGCTCATCGGCGAGGACATCGATCTGGCCTGGAAACCAGGCCACGAGCTATGGCTCATTAAGATCGATCCCTCGCAGGTCGACCAGATTCTGGCGAACCTGCTGGTCAACGCCCGCGACGCGATCGCCGGGGTCGGCAAGGTGACCATCGAAACGGGGAAAGCGGTGTTCGACGAAAGGTATTGCGCCGACCACGCGGGGTTCCTGCCCGGGGAGTACGTATTGCTGGCGGTGAGCGACGACGGATGCGGCATGGACAAGGAGACGCTGGCGCGGATCTTCGAGCCCTTTTTTACCACCAAGGGGGTGGGCGAGGGGACCGGGCTGGGGCTGGCGACCGTGTACGGCATCGTCAAGCAGAACGGGGGGTTCGTCAACGTCTACAGCGAGCCCGGCAAGGGGACGACCTTCCGGATTTACATGCCCCGGGTCGTGGCCGGAGAAGCCGAGGCCCCGGCGATCCCTCCGTCGGAAACCGTGCCGGGCGGCACGGAGACGCTGCTGCTGGTCGAAGACGACGAGTCGATCCTGAATCTCGCCAGGACGATCCTGGAGGGGTACGGGTATACGCTCCTGGCCGCAAGGAGGCCGGGGGAAGCGATTCGCCTGGCCCGGGAGCATGCCGGAGACATCCGCCTCCTCGTCACCGACGTGGTGATGCCGGAGATGAACGGCCGGGAGCTGGCGGAAAAACTCTCGTTGCTCCGGCCGGGCCTGAAATGCCTCTACATGTCCGGGTATACATCCAACGTGATCGCCCACCGCGGTGTTCTCGCCGAGGGCGTTCAGTTCATACAGAAGCCGTTTTCGGCCCAGTCGCTCGCCGCAAAGGTACGTGAAACGCTCGACGGTCGGTCGTAGGAGACGATCCGGTCAGTAGCGGACTGCCCACAGGAACAGGCCGTGCGCGGGGGCGGTGGGGCCCGCCTCGGCGCGTTTTTTCAGCGAGAACAGCTCCCGCACCCGCTCCGGCGGGATCTTCCCCTTCCCCACGTCCACCAGCGTCCCCACGAGGTTGCGTACCATGTGCCGCAGGAAACCGTTGCCGGCGATTCGGAGGGAGAAGAGGGAAGGAACTTCCTCCCGCAACTCGGCGCGGAAGACCGTCCGCACGGTCGTCTTCGCCGTGCAGCCCTGCCCCCGGAAAGAGGAAAAATCGTGCTCCCCGACGACGTGGCCAAGGCCTTCCCGCATCGCATCGAGGTCGAGCTGCTTTTCCAGGTGCCAGGCGTGGCGGGAGAAAAAGGGGGACGCGACGGGGGACAGGTGAAGGAAATACCGGTACTCCTTCTCCTTCGCGTCGCGCCTTGCGTTGAACGACTCGGGGACCTCTTCCGCAGACAGGATGCGGATGTCTGCGGGAAGGAGCGCGTTCCCTCCGCGGAGGACGGTTTCCAGCGGCCGGCTCCCGGAGTCGGCGAAGTCGACCGCCTGTTCCCGGGCGTGCACGCCCGCGTCGGTCCGCCCCGCCGCGCGCAGCTTGACCGGCTCCTGGAGGAGGCGGCAGAGCGCCTCCTCCGCCACCGACTGGATCGTCCGCCCGTTCGGCTGGACCTGGAACCCCCGGTACGCGGTCCCGTCGTAGGCCAGCGTCAGCTTGATGCGCCGCAACCGGTTGCGGGTTACGCGGGAACCAGGTGGCTCTTGGCGAGCAGCTCCGCGATCTGGATGGCGTTCAGCGCCGCGCCCTTGCGGAGCTGGTCGCCGCACACCCAGAAGTTGAGCGCGTTCTCCGCGCTGTCATCCTCGCGGATGCGGCCGACATAGCAGTCGTCCTTCCCCGCGCAGAACAGCGGCATCGGGTAGACGTTGCTCCCCGGGTCGTCCAGCACCTGGCAGCCGGGGAACGCGGCGATCAGCTCCCTGGCCTTCTCCCGGGTGACCTTCTTCTCGAACTGGACGTTCACCGAGATCGAGTGGGCGGTGAGCACCGGCACGCGCACCGTGGTGCAGGTGACGCGCAGGTCCGGGATCTCCATGATCTTGCGCCCCTCGTTCGTCATCTTCATCTCTTCCTTGGTGTATCCGTTCTCCAGGAAGGCGTCGATGTGCGGGATGTGCGCGACCGCGTGCGGGTTGATCTCTGGCACCACGAGCGGGATGTCCGGCTCCATCCGGAAGGCGGAGGAGTTGTCGACCACCACCGCGCCCGACTCCCACGCCGCCGCCGCGAACTCCTTGCTCCGAGAGGCGCCCGCGGAGAACAGGGCGATGTCGATCCCCTTGAAGGCGCTCTTCTGGAGCAGCTCGACGGGGACCTGCTCGCCCTTGAACTTGAGCCGCTTGCCGACGGACCGCTCGGACGCAAGCAAACGGATGTTCTTCACGGGGAACTTCCGTTCCTCGAGGATTTGCAGCATGACTTCACCGACGGCCCCGGTTGCCCCGGCCACCGCGACGTTGAAACTCCTGGCGCTCATCGCTTCACCTCTCCTCGTGTGTTTATCCAGTATGCGCTGCCTTGCGCTTCCTGCTACGGCCGTTTCCGGATCGCCTCGCGGACCTTCTCGCCCATCTCCTTCGTCCCCACGCGGCGCACTCCCGGCCCTTCCCGGAAGATGTCCCCCGTGCGGAACCCGCCGGCGAGGACCCGCTCCACGGCCTCCTCGATCAGGGCGGCCTCCGCGGGCAAATCGAAGGAATACTTTAGCATCATCGCGATCGAAAGTATCGTCGCCAGGGGGTTGGCGACCCCCTTCCCGGCGATGTCCGGCGCGCTCCCGTGGATCGGCTCGTAGAGCCCCACTTTTCCTCCGAGCGAAGCCGACGGCAGCATCCCGATCGAGCCGGTGATCATCGACGCCTCGTCCGTCAGGATGTCCCCGAACAGGTTCGTCGTGACGACGACGTCGAACTGCTTCGGCCGGCGGATCAGCTGCATCGCGCAGTTGTCCACCAGCATGTGGGAAAGCTCCACGTCCTTGTATTCGCGGCCATGCACCTCGGTCACGACCCGGCGCCACAGCTCGGTGGCCTCCAGCACGTTGGACTTGTCCACGGAGGTGACCCTCCGGCTCCGCTTCCTTGCCAGGTCGAAGGCCACGCGGGCGACCCGCTCGATCTCCGGGCGGGTGTAGATCTCGGTGTTGATCCCCGTCTCGACGCCGTCGATGACCCGAACGCCGCGGGGCTCGCCGAAGTAGATCCCCCCCGTCAGCTCCCGGACGACCATCAGGTCGATCCCCTCCACCAGCTCCCGCCGCAGCGGCGAGGCGTCCAGCAGGGGGGCGTGGACCTTCGCGGGGCGCAGGTTCGCGAACAGCCCCAGCTCTTTCCGCAAACCGAGCAGCGCCCGCTCCGGCCGCACCTCGAAGGGCAGCGGATCCCACTTCGGGCCGCCGACCGCCCCCAAAAGCACCGCGTCGGCCGATTTCGCCAGCGCCAGCGCCTTCTCCGTCATCGGGACCTTGTGGACGTCGTACGCGGCGCCGCCCAAAAGTTCCTCTTCCGTTTCGAACCGCCGGCGGCCGGAAACCTCCTCGACCGTCCGAAGGACGGCCAGCGCCTCCCGCACCACCTCGGGGCCGATCCCGTCGCCGGGGAACACGCAGATCTTCGGCATGGTTACTTTCCCTTCCGGCGGGCCGACACGTAGTTGAGCAGCCCTCCCGCCGCGACCAGCTCCTGCATGAACGGCGGAACGGGGACGATCCGGTACTCCTTCCTCTTCGTCTCGTTGCGCAGGAGTCCGCTCTCCATGTCGACGGAGAGGAGGTCGCCCTTGTCGATCTCGTCGACCGCCTGGGGCGCCTCGAAGATGGGGAGGCCCATGTTGAAGGAGTTGCGGTAGAAGATTCGGGCGAACGACCGGGCGATCACCGCGCTCGCGCCGGACGCCTTGATGGAGATCGGGGCGTGCTCCCGCGACGAGCCGCAGCCGAAGTTCTTTCCGGCCACGATGAAATCGCCCGGGGAGACCTTCGCCGCGTATTCCGCGTCGATGTCCTCCATGCAGTGCTTCGCGAGCTCCGCCGGGTCGCTCGTGTTGAGATACCGCGCCGGGATGATGACGTCGGTGTCGACGTCGTCGCCGTACTTCCAGGCCTTCCCCTTCAGCTTCATCGATCGCGTTCTCCTGGCGTGAATTCGAAACGGATGCTATCGGATCTCGTCGGGGCTGCCGATTCTCCCGAGCACCGCGGAGGCCGCCGCGATGGCGGGGTTGGCGAGGTACACCTCGCTCTCCGGGTGTCCCATGCGGCCCACGAAATTGCGGTTCGTCGTGGCGATCGCCCGCTCTCCCTTTGCGAGGACGCCCATGTGGCCGCCCAGGCAGGGACCGCACGTCGGCGTGGAGAAGGCCGCACCCGCGGTGACGAAAACCTCCATCAGCCCTTCCCGCATCGCCTGCAGGTAGATCTCCTGGGTCGCGGGGAAGATGAGCATCCGCACGCCGTCATGGACCTTCCGTCCGCGGAGCACGGAGGCCGCGCTGCGAAGGTCCTCGATCCGCCCGTTCGTGCAGGATCCGACGACCACCTGGTCGACGGGAACGTTGCCCACCTGCGACAGGGGCTTCGTGTTCTCCGGGAGGTGCGGGAACGCCACCTGCGGCTCGAGCGCGGAGAGGTCCACGCCCATCTCCGCCGCGTATTTCGCGTCCTTGTCGGCGGTGACGATCTCGAACGTGCGCTTCGCCCGGGCGTCCGCGTAGGCGCGGGTCGCCCCGTCGAAGGGGAAGATACCGTTTTTGGCCCCCGCCTCGATCGCCATGTTGGAGATGGTGAACCGCCACGCCATCGGAAGGGAGGCAAGCCCGTCGCCCGCATACTCCATCGCCTGGTAGAGCGCCCCGTCCACGCCGATCTTCCCGATGATGTGGAGGATGACGTCCTTCCCTTCCACCCACTTCCCCGGCTTCCCGGAGAGGACGATGCGCAGGGTGGAAGGCACCTTGAGCCAGACCTCGCCGGAGATCATCGCCGCGGCCAGGTCGGTGCTCCCCACGCCGGTCGAGAAGGCGCACAGGGCGCCGTAGGTGCAGGTGTGGCTGTCGGCTCCGATCACCAGGTCCCCGGGGACGACCAGCCCCTCGTCCGGCAGGAGGACGTGCTCGATCCCCATCCGGCCGACCTCGAAGTAGTTCACGATGCCGTACTCGCGGGCGAACTCCCGCATCATCTTCATCTGCCCGGCGGACTTGATGTCCTTGTTGGGGGCGAAGTGGTCCGGGACCAGGGCGATCTTTTCCCGGTCGAACACCTCGCGGACGCCGAGCTTGCGGACCGCGTCGATGGCGATCGGGCTCGTCACGTCGTTCCCCAGGGCGAGGTCGACCTTCGCCAGGATCAGCTCCCCGGGCTCGACCCGGTCCCTCCCCGCGTGCTTAGCGAGGATTTTCTCTGTAAGCGTCATGCCCATCCGTTCGTTTCTCGCTTTCCGGTTGTTTCCCCCGGCGGCGCCGGATGACGGCCACCAGCTCCCCGATCGGCCCCGAGACGACGTACCCCGCCGTGAACAGGAAGATCATGACCTGCGGCTCCGCCGCCAGCAGGAGCGCCAGGAAGATGAACACCACCAGCGTGTTGAACGGCCGGCGGCGGAACGCCTCGAGGTCCTTGAAGCTGTTGTACTTGACGGTGCTCACCATCAGGAAGGCCAGGACGTAGATGGCCAGGAGCAGCGCCAGGTGCTTGAAGCTGCCCGCCCCCCCGAGATAGTAGAAGAGCAGGATGATCGCGGAGACGAACGTCGCCGCCGCGGGGATCGGAAGGCCGTTGAACTTCCCCTTCTCGACGGTGTTCACCTGGACGTTGAACCGCGCCAGCCGCAGCGCCCCGCAGATGAGGTAGAGGAATGCCGCGAGCCATCCCCACCGGCCGAACTGCGAGAGCGCCCAGCCGTACACCAGGAACGCCGGCGCCACCCCGAAGGAGACGAGGTCGGCCAGCGAATCGTATTCCACTCCGAACTTCGTGGTGGTGCGCGTCATGCGCGCCACCCGGCCGTCCAGCCCGTCGAGCACCACCCCCGCGATGATCGCCATCGCCGCCTTCTCGAACTGTCCGTTGTAGGTGGACGCGATCGAGTAGAAGCCGGCGAAGAGCGAGCCCGAAGTGATCAGGTTGGGAAGGACGTAGATCCCCCGGCCGATCCCTTGTTCCCTTCGGATTCTCTTTCTCATGGCAGCACCCCCACGATGCTCTCTCCCGCGCGGACCCGGTCCCCCTTCTTCACACGGAGGACCGCGGAGGCGGGCAGGAAGACGTCCACGCGGGACCCGAACCGGATCATTCCCACGCGTTGCCCCTGTTTTACTATATCGCCTTCCGACAGATAGCACACGATCCGCCGGGCGATCAGCCCGGCGATCTGCACATAGGAAACCTTCCGCCCCCCAGCGGTTTCCAGGGCCACGCCGTTCTGTTCGTTTTCCAGCGACGCCTTTTCCACGTTCGCCGCCAGGAACTTCCCCGGGTTGTAGCGCACCGACGCCACCTTTCCCGACACCGGCGCCCGGTTGACGTGGACGTCGAACACCGACATGAACACGCTGACCATCTTCCCGGGCTCCGGGGAATACCTCCCCGGGGGGCAGTCGCCGCAGAATACGATCTTCCCGTCCGCCGGGGAGATCACCGCTCCGGGCTCCGCCGGGGGGATCCGTTCGGGATCCCGGAAGAACCACGCCATGAAGACGGTCAAAAGGAGCGCGACCGCCGCAAGCGGAACGCTCTTCGGCCAGAGAAACCAGAGCGCCGCCGTGGCCGCCGCCGCTCCCAGCACGAACGGTATCCCTTCCGGGGCGATCAACCGACTTCCTTCCCGCTGCCCGCCCGCCCCCGGAATGGGATCAGTTTTTCGACTTGTCAACCAGCCGTCCCTTCGCGATCCACGGCATCATGGCGCGAAGCGTTCTCCCCACTTCCTCGATCGGGTGCTCCTCGCCGCGTTTCGTGAGCGCGTTGAACATGGGGCGGTTGGCCTGGTTCTCGAGGATCCACTCCCTGGCGAACGACCCGTTCTGGATCTCCTCCAGCATTCGCTTCATTTCCTTCCGGGTCTCCTCCGTGATGACCCGCGGGCCCCGGGTCAGGTCCCCGTACTGCGCGGTGTTGCTGATCGAGTAGCGCATCGTGGAGATCCCTCCCTCGTAGATGAGATCCACGATGAGCTTCAGCTCGTGGAGGCACTCGAAGTACGCCATCTCCGGCGCATATCCCGCTTCGACCAGCGTCTCGTACCCGGCCAGGACCAGCTCCGTGACGCCGCCGCACAGGACGGCCTGCTCCCCGAACAGGTCCGTCTCCGTCTCCTCGCGGAAGGACGTCTCGATCACGCCGGCGCGCGCCGCGCCGATCGACGCCGCGTAGGCGAGCGCGATCTCCTTGCTCTTCCGGGAGGGGTCGTGGTGGATGGCGATGAGGGCCGGCACCCCTTCCCCTTTCAGGTACTGCGCCCGCACGAGGTGGCCGGGACCCTTCGGGGCCACCATGAACACGTTGACGTCGGCCCGGGGGACGATCTGCCCGAAATGGATGTTGAAGCCGTGGGCGAACATCAGGAACGCGCCTTTTTTCAGATTCGAGGCGACCGAATCCCGGTAGATCCGCCCCTGGAGTTCGTCGGGCAGAAGCATGCAGACGATGTCCGCCCTGGCGACGGCGGCCGAAGCGTCGAAGACCTCGAATCCCGCGTCCTGCGCCTTTTTCGCCGCGGCCCCCCCCGGCAGCTCCCCGACGACCACGTTCATCCCGCTTTCCTTCAGGTTGTTCGCGTGGGCATGCCCCTGGCTGCCGTACCCCAGGATCGCGATCGTCTTCTTCTTGAGCGTCGCAAGCTTCGCGTCCTTCTCCCGCAGTATCTTCACCATCGTTCTTCCCTCCCTTGGAAAAACTTCGTAATGGATTCCGCCCGGAACGGGCGGATCCCCCTTCGCTTCCCTACATCCCCCGGGCGATGGACACCAGCCCCGTGCGGACGACCTCCTTGATGCCGACCGGGCGGAGCAGCTGGAGGAACGCCTTGACCTTCGCCTCGTCGCCGGTCATCTCGACGGTGTAGCACCGGGGCGCGACGTCGACGATCTTCGCGCGGAAGATGTCCACGAGCCGCAGGACCTCGGCCTTCGTCTCCGGGTCGGCGTTCACCTTGACCAGGACGAGCTCGCGGTCCACCGTCTCGGCCCCCGTGAGGTCGACGACCTTGATGACCGAGATGAGCTTGTTCAGCTGCTTCAGGATCTGCTCGATGATCTGGTCGTTGCCGCTCGTCACGATCGTCATCCGGGAGACGGACGGGTCCGTCGTCTCGGCGACCGAGAGCGACTCGATGTTGAACCCCCGCCCGGAGAACAGGCCGGAGACGCGGCTCAAGACCCCGAATTCGTTCTCCACGAGCACGGATATGGTATGGCGCATCGGTTTCTCTCCTTGCCGGGCGCGTTGAATCCGTCAGACGAGCAGCATCTTGGTCAGCGGCGCCCCCGCGGGCACCATCGGGTACACCATCTCGTTCGGGTCGCAGAGGATGTCGATGAACGCGGGCCCCTTCGCGGCGAACCCCTTCTTGAGCACCCCCGCCACCTCCTCCGTCCGGGTCGCGCGGAACCCCGCGGCGCCGTACGCCTCCGCCAGCTTCACGAAGTCGGGGATCTGCGGAAGGCAGGTCTGCGAATATTTCCCCTGGAAGAAGAGCTCCTGCCACTGGCGGACCATCCCGAGCGCCCCGTTGTTCAGGATCACCACCTTCACCGGCAGGCGGTACTGGACCGCCGTGGCCAGCTCCTGGATGTTCATCTGGATGCTGCCGTCGCCGGCGATGTCGATCACGAGCCTGCCCGGCATCGCCACCTGGGCTCCGATCGCGGCGGGGAAGCCGTACCCCATCGTCCCCAGACCTCCGGAGGACAGGAAGGTGCGGGGGTGGTCGTACTTGTAGAACTGGGCGGCCCACATCTGGTTCTGGCCGACCTCCGTGGCGATGACCGCGTCGCCCTTCGTGATCTCGTAGATCTTCTCGACCACGTACTGGGGCTTGATCTTCCCGGCCGACTTTTTATAGGAGAGCGGGTGGGTCCGGGCCCACTTTCCGATCTGCTCCCGCCAGGGGGCGATCTTCTCCCGGTACGCTGCCGCCTCCTTCGTCCCCTTGACGAGCTTGATCATCTTTTTCAGCACGTCCTTCACGTCGCCCACGATCGGGATGTCGACGGGGACGTTCTTCTGGATCGACGTCGGGTCGATGTCCACGTGGACGATCTTTGCGTGGGGGGCGAACTCATCCACCTTCCCCGTCACCCGGTCGTCGAAGCGCGCGCCCAGCGCCAGGATGAGGTCGCTGTGGGAGATCGCCATGTTCGCCTGGTAGGTGCCGTGCATCCCCAGCATCCCCAGGTTCAGAGGGTCGGTCCCCGGGAAGGCCCCCATCCCCATCAGCGTCGTCGTGACGGGGATTCCCAGGATGCGCGCGAATTCCGCCAGCGGCGCGGCGGCGCCGGAGAGGATGATCCCCCCTCCCACGTAGAGGACCGGGCGCTCCTTCTCCATCAGGAGCCGGATGGCGCTCTCCACCTGCTTCGGGTGCCCCTCGTAGTTCGGGTGGTACCCGCGCACGGCTACCTCCTTCGGCAGGATGTATTCCGCCGAGCTCATCAGGACATCCTTGGGGATGTCGACGAGCACGGGCCCCGGCCTTCCCGTGGAGGCGAGGTAGAAGGCCTCCTTGACGATGCGGGCCAGGTCCTTCGTCTCCTTGACCAGGTAGTTGTGCTTCGTGCACGGCCGGGTGATCCCGACGATGTCCGCTTCCTGGAACGCGTCGTTCCCGATCATCAGCGTGGGCACCTGGCCGCTGAACACGACGATGGGGATCGAGTCCATGTACGCCGTGGCGATTCCCGTCACCGTGTTCGTCGCGCCGGGACCGGAGGTCACCAGGGCGACGCCGGTCCTTCCCGAGGCGCGGGCGTAGCCGTCCGCCATGTGGACGGCCCCCTGCTCGTGGCGGCACAGGAAATGGCGGACCTTCGTGTTTTTGAAGAGCTCGTCGTAGATGTGCAGGACCGCCCCGCCCGGGTAGCCGAACACCACGTCCACGCCGAGATCGGCCAGCGCCTTGACGAATATTTCCGCTCCGTTCATCTTCACGGCTTTTCCCCCCGTTCCGTGCATCGCCGTCTAATCGATCACCGCGCCCGTCCCCGCAGAGCGGACGAGCTTCGCGTAGCGGGAAAGGTATCCGGACGCGATCTTGGGCGCGGGCGCCTTCCATCCCTTCCGTCGGCGGGCCAGCTCCGGCGGCGGAACGTCAAGCGTCAGCTTCCTCTTTGGGATGTCCAGGACGATTTCGTCGCCGTCCCGCACCAGGGCGATCGGTCCGCCCTCCATCGCCTCGGGGGAGATGTGCCCTATGCACGGCCCGTGGGTCCCCCCCGAAAACCGTCCGTCGGTGATGAGCGCCACCTTCGTCCCGAGCCCCATCCCCATGATGGCGGAGGTGGGCGAGAGCATCTCGCGCATCCCCGGGCCTCCCTTCGGCCCCTCGTACCGGATGACGATCACCGTCCCCGGCCGGATCTTCCCGGCCATGATCGCGGCCATGGCGGCGTCCTCCGAGTCGAACGCCTTCGCCTTCCCGCGGAACCGGAACATCGAGGGATCGACGCCGGACTGCTTGATGACCGCCCCTCCGGGCGCCAGGTTCCCCTTCAGGATGGCGATTCCCCCCTCGGGCCGCACGGGGGCCTCGAGGCGGCGGATGATCCCGTCGTTCAGCACCCGTCCCCGGCGCGCGATCGCCGTGATGTCCTCGCCCGACACCGTCGGATTTTTCTTGAGCATCGGGAGAAGGCGGCTGAGCACCGCCGGTATCCCGCCGGAATATTCCACGTCCTCCATCATGTGCGGCCCCGCGGGCGTCACCGTCGTCAGCTGCGGGGTCTCCCGCGAAAGCCGGTCGAACTCGGCCAGGGGGAGCGCGACCCTCGCCTCGTGGGCGATCGCCAGGAGGTGCAGGACGGAATTGGAGGAGCCGCCCAGGGCCACGTCCACGCGGACGGCGTTCTCGAACGCCGCGCGGGTCAGGATCCGCCGGGGGGTGATCCCTTTCCCGACGAGCTCCACGATCCGTCGGCCCGTCGCATACCCGATGTGCCGCTTCTTGGAAAGGCCCGCGAGCGCGGTGGCGCACCCGGGAAGCGACATCCCCAGCGTCTCCGTCAGGCAGGCCATCGTGTTCGCCGTGTAGAGCCCCTGGCAGGACCCTTCGCCGGGGCACGCTTCGGCCTCGAGATGCCGCAGTGTCTTGTCGTCGATCTCCCCGCGCTGGAAGCGGCCCACCGCCTCGAAGGTGTCGCTCACCAGCGACAGCCGGCGGTCGCCCATCCGGCCCGAGAGCATCGGTCCCGCGGTCAGCACGATGCAGGGGATGTCGAGCCGCGCGGCGGCCATCAGCATCCCCGGGGTGATCTTGTCGCAGTTGGTGAGCAGCACCAGCCCGTCGAGCGCGTGGGCCTCGGCGACCGACTCCACCATGTCGGCGATCAGCTCGCGCAGCGGCAGCGAATAGTGCATCCCCTTGTGCCCCATCGCGATCCCGTCGCACACCGCCGGGACCCCGAACAGGAACGGGTACCCCCCTGCGGCGTGAACGCCGTTTTCGACGACGCGCTCCAGGGCCCGCATCCCCACGTGACCCGGCACCAGATCGGTGAACGAGGTCGCCACTCCGATGAACGGCTTCCCCATGGCCGCCTGCGGCACCCCCGCGGCGCAATAGAGCGCTCGGTGCGGCATCCGCTCCAATCCCTTTTTCGTACGGTCGCTTCGCATCCCGATCCCCATCGCCCCTTCCGTGGATAAAAAAAACCCCTCGCGCGAGATCCCCGCTCAAGGGTGGCGCTATTCCGGAGAAAACGGTCTTCCGGCGGGTCCGCCTACTGGCCGGTGAGCATCCTGGCGATCTGGTCCTTTTTCGCCAGCTTGAGTTTCTGCAGCCGCTTCCGTTCCATCTCTTCGTCAGGCGTCAGATAGACCTTCCGGTCGTATTCCTTCAACTGATCGTCCAACACCCGGTGTTCGTGGACCAGGTTCTTGAATTCCGGGCTGGCTTCGAGAAGAGCCGCCATCTTGGCTTCCTGGCTCTGTCCCATCGGGACCTCCGGTTTTTAGATGGTTTTTCAGTCTATCAGAGGCGGGGGAATTGTCAATTGAATCGCCGGCCCGCCTCTCTTCCCCCTATCCCCGGCGCTTGAGCTCCGCCTCCGAGGAGCGGAGGTAGGCGGGAACCAGCGACCGGACGTCCGCCGCCGCCCCATCGCGAAGCATCCGCGACGCCAGGATTCCCACCGCCGTCGCGTCGGGACGGCCTTCCCCCTCGGGGGGGAACACGGCGCGTTCCCCCAGGCGCTCCCGGAAGAGCGACCGGAAGGAAAACGCCCCGTCGCCGCAGAAAAACACCTTCTCCCCGGCGATGCGATCCGGCAACACGTCCGGCGCGACCGCCATGTCGGGAAGAAGCCGACGGCACCCGCCGTCCTCCCAGCGAAACATCGCGGCGTAGATCTCGTTCCTCCTCGCATCCAGCACGGGGCACACCGTTCCGCCGGCGAACGGGAACCGGAACGCCAGCGCGTGGAGCGTCGGCACCGGCACGATCCGCGCCCCCAGTCCCCAGCAGAACCCCTTGGCGGCCGCCATCCCCACCCTCAGGCCCGTGAAGGAGCCCGGCCCCGCGGACACCGCGACGCAAGACACGCCGCCCAGCGGCGAGCCCGAGTCTCGGAGGAGGCCGTCGACGGCGGCAAGGATCGTCTCGGAGGCCTGCCGCCCCCCGGGGAGCGCCGCCCTCGCAAGGACCGCCTCTCCGGATACGAGCGCGACGCTGCCGCACGGCGTCGCCGTCTCGATCGCCAGGATCACGCTACCGGGCAAGCACGCGCGCGATGTCGTTGTAGAAGACGAGCGCCGTCAGCATGAGGATGAGCGCCAGCCCCACCTGCTGCGCCAGGGCCCGGGCCTCGGGAGAGAGGGGCTTGCGCCGGAGCGCCTCGATGGAGAAGAAGAGGAGGTGCCCGCCGTCCAGGATCGGGATGGGGAGGAGGTTCAGGATCCCCAGGTTCACGCTCAACAGCCCCAGGAAGTAGACGAACGGGGAAACCCCCTGCCGCGCCTGGTCGCCCGCGAGCTGGGCGATGAGGATCGGGCCTCCCAGGGTCTCGGACGGGAGCACGCGCGTCACCAGCTTGACGACCGTCATCACGGTCAGCTCGATCAGTCTGCCGGTTTCCTTGCCCGCGCGGAAGAACGCCTGGACCGGCCCGAGCTTCTGCCGGACGATCTCCTGGCCCGCGACGATGCCGATCCTCGGCTCCAGGATCTTCTCCCCGAAGATGCTCTTCCCTTCCTTGACCTCGGGAGCTACCTTCGCGTCGAACTCTTTCCCCTCCCTGCGGATCGTCAGGGTGATCTCTCTTCCCGCCCCCGACTTCCGGATCCGGAGAGCGAGGTCTTCCCACGTCGCGATCTCTTCCCCGTCGATGCGGACGACGACGTCCCCGCCGGCAAGTCCCGCCTGGGCCGCCGGCGAATCGGCCACCACGCCGCCTATTTTCGGCGTCAGCGCCGGGACCCCGCCCAGGAAAACGACCCAGAAGACGAGGACCGCGAACAGGAGGTTTCCCAGCGGACCGGCGGCGACGACCGCCATCTTCACCCCGATCGGCTTGTGGAAAAACGACTTGTCCCTTAGTTCCTCCGGGACCTTGTCGCCGTCGCTCTCCCCGACGAGCTTCACGTACCCTCCGAGCGGAACCGCCGACACGAGGTATTCCGTCTCCCCCCGCGTCACTCCGAACAGCTTCGGCCCGAAGCCGAAGGAAAATTTCGTGACGCCGACGCCGAGTTTTCGGGCGACGATGAAATGCCCGAACTCGTGGACGAAAATGAGGATCCCCAGCACCACGATGAACGCGGCGGGGGTCGTTAGGTATTGCGATGCCGTAGAGAGAAGATCCATTACCTGCCTGTGCTCCTTTTCCGGGAGATCACCCGTTCGGCCTCTTCCCTTGCTTCCGCGTCGGCGCGGAGGACATCATCAAGAGTAACCGATCGGCTTTCCCGCCGCCATCCGTTCATCAGCTTCCCCACCACTCCCGCGATGTCGGTGAACCGGATCCGCCCGGAAAGGAAGGCGCCGACCGCCGCCTCGTTCGCCGCGTTCATGACCGCTGGCGCCGTTCCGCCGGCCGCCGCCGCCGCGTAGGCGATCGACAGGGCCGGGAACCTCCGGAAATCCGGCGGCTCGAAGGTCCACCCGTCCATTCGATGCGGGTGGAATCTGGGCAGTTCCAGCGGCAGGCGTTCCGGGTAGGAGAGCGCATATCCGATGGGGATCCGCATGTCGGGGATCCCCATCTGCGCGATCAGGCTCCCGTCCCGGTACTCCACCATGGAATGCACGGCCGACTGGGGATGGATGAGCACGTCGATCCGGGAAGGAGGCAGGCCGAAGAGCCAGGTCGCCTCGATCACCTCCAGCCCCTTGTTCATCAGCGTCGCGGAGTCGACCGTGATCTTCTCCCCCATCCGCCACACCGGGTGGCCGAGCGCCTCGGACACCGTCGCCGCGCGCATGCGGCGCACGGTGTGGTTCCGGAAAGGGCCCCCGGAGGCGGTCAGCAGGATCCGGCGGATGTCCTCCCGCCGGTGCCCGGAAATCGCCTGGAAGACCGCCGAGTGCTCGCTGTCGACGGGCAGGATCTCGGCCTTTCCCGCCCGGGCGGCCGCCGTCAGGAACTCCCCCGCCATCACCAGCAGCTCCTTGTTGGCCAGGGCGATCCGCTTTCCCATCTTCGCGGCGGCGATCACCGGACGGATCGAGGAGACCCCGGACGCGGCCGCCAGCACGATGCGGGCCCCGGCCGCGCACACCGCCTCGGTCATCCCCTCCTCGCCGAAGACCGCGCGGGTACCGCGGGGAAGACCGTCAAGCCGCGCCGCGGCCCGTTCCTCGGACAGGCAGACGAGGGAGGGACGGAACCGCCGCGCCTGCTCCGCCAGCCGCTTCGCGTTCCTTCCGGCGCACAGGGCGGTCACACGGAATTTTTTCGGAAACCGTGCGATCACCTCCAGGGCGCTGCGCCCCACCGATCCCGTGGAGCCCAGGACGGCCACGCCGACGGGAGCTCTCATCTTCATCCCCCCGCCAGCGGATAATAGTGGAGGACCGCCAGAAGGTGGAGGACGGGCCCCGCGGCGATGATGCCGTCCGCCCGGTCGAGGAACCCCCCGTGCCCCGGGAGGAGGCCGCCGCTGTCCTTCACGTCGGCCGCCCGCTTCAGCATCGATTCGAACAGGTCGCCGCATTGGCCCGCAACGCCGACGGCCGCGGAGGCCGGCAGGGAGAACCAGGCAGGGACGCCGGGGAGGAAGAATGCCGCGTACGCCCCCCCGACGAGCACGCTGGCCGCGAGGCCTCCGGCGGCTCCCTCCATCGTTTTTTTCGGGGAGATCCGGGGCGCCAGGGGGCGCTTGCCGACGGCCCGCCCGACGAAGTACGCGAACGTGTCCCCGGCCGCGACCGCCAGGATTCCCAGGAGGACCCAGTGCTCCCCTCCGGGGAGGAGAATCGTCCGCGGCCAGGCCGACAGGAACCCGCCGATGTACGCCACCCCCAGCACGGAGAGGGCCGAGCGCCGCGCCTTCTCCTCCAGCGTCCCTTCCGCGGGGAGAAAGTGGAACGCCGCCATCGCGACGCAGAGAAGGAGGGCGGAGAGGGCCGCGGGGAACGGAAGCAGGGAGCCCGAGGCGCAGGCCAGGACCGCGGCGAATACCCCCGTCCAACGGTCCCACGGGGAGGGGAAGAACATCCGGAAATATTCCGCGGCGCACAGCAGGGCCGTCGCGAGGACCAGCAGGGCGAACGGCCATCCCTTTCCATAGAGAACCGCCGCTGCAAGGAGCGGCAGGAGGACGGCGGCGGTGGCGACCCGCTTCCAGAGCACTACGAAATACCGCCGGACGGAGGCTCCGCCTGCTCTTCCGTCAATCCGAATCGCCGGTGCCGGCGGGAGTACTCGTCGAGCGCCAGGAGGAATTCCGCCTTCCCGAAATCGGGCCAGAGCACGTCGGTGAACACGAACTCGGAGTAGGCGGTCTGCCAGAGGAGGAAGTTGCTGACCCGGAGCTCGCCGCTGGTCCGGATGACGAGGTCGGGATCGGGCATCCCCGCCGTGTCCAGGCGGGCGGCGATATCGTCTTCTGTGAGCTTCTCCGCGGCGATCCGGCCCCTTGCCGCCTCCTCCGCCAGTTTTTTCGCCGCGCGGAGAATCTCGCTCCTCCCGGCGTACGAAAGCGCCAGGGTGAGCGTCATCTCCGTGTGCCCCGCGGTTACCGACAGGGTCCGGTCCAGCACCTCGCGGACGTACGCCGGGAGCTTCTCCGCCTCGCCGATGACGTTCAGGCGGATGCGGTGCCGGATCAGCTCCGGGAGCTCCTTGAGGAGGAACTCCCGGAGCAGAGTCATGAGGGTGGTTACCTCGTTCTCGGGCCTTCCCCAGTTCTCGACGGAGAAGGCGTACAGCGTCAGGTAGGGGATGCCGAGCTCGCGCGCGCATTCCACGACGGCGCGGACGGCGCGGATTCCCATCCGGTGGCCCTCCACGCGCGGAAGTCCCCGCTGCCTCGCCCACCGGCCGTTGCCGTCCATGATGATGGCGACATGCCGGGGGAGCGCGGCCGCGTCCGTTCCGCCGCGCAACCCGCAATTCTCGCCGGGGTTCGTCACGAGGTGGTGGAGACGGGCGTGGATACAAGGCGCGCGACCGAGGGCACCGGAGCCGTAGTCGACACTACGGCGAGGAGCCCGACCGAGCGCAACGCAGTAGACATGCCCGTATCCGCCACCGCAGTAGAAGCCTGGTGAGAATTGCGGGTGAGCATTATTGGGCCTGGGGTCTCGTTTCCCGGGGAGCGCGTCAGCTCTGCTGGACGATGGCTCCGGTCGGGCAGGTATCGACGCAGGCCAGACAGTCGGTGCAGGTGTCGTTCACCTTGTACTTCTCGCCTTCCTCGATCGACCCCGTGGGGCAGGTTTCCATGCAGGCTCCACACGCGGTGCATTCATCGGTGATCTTTACGGCCATGGTGTTTTCCTCCTCTTTCTTCTGCGGTAACCGCGGATGACACGGAAGCCCGAAAAAGAAATTCCCTTCAGACTTCCATGATTTCTTGTTCCTTGATTTTCACGATCTCGTCGATCTTCTTGATGAAGGCGTCGGTCTCCTTCTGGGCCCGCTCCTGCCCGCGCTTCATCGCGTCCTCGGAGATCTCCTTCTTCTTTTCCTTTTCCTTGATGCGCTCGATCGCCTCGCGGCGGACGTTGCGGACCGCCACCCGGGCGTCCTCGGACATCTTCTTCACCAGCTTGACCAGCTCCTTGCGCCGCTCCTCGGTGAGTGGCGGGATGGGGATGCGGACGACCTTGCCGTCGCTGGATGGGTTCAGGCCCAGCCCCCCGGACTGGATCGCCTTCTCGATCGGGCCGATCATCTTGGCGTCCCAGGGGGTGACGGTGATCAGCCGGCTTTCCGGCACCGAAAGCGTCCCCACCTGCGCCAGGGGCGTCGGCGTTCCGTAATAGTCCACCTTGATCCCGTCCAGCAGGGAGAAGGAGGCGCGCCCCGTGCGGACCTTCCCCAGATCCTTCTTGAACGCTTCGATGCTCCGGGTCATCTTGCCCGAAGCGTCTTTCAGCAGGGCCTCCATGTCAGCGGCCTCCATGGACGACGGTCCCGATCTTTTCCCCCTTCACCACCCGGATGACGTTCCCCCGCTTCGTCAGGTTGAAGACGACGATGGGAAGAAGGTTGTCCATGCACAGGGAGATCGCCGTGGCGTCCATCACCTTGAGGTTTTTCTGCAGGACGTCGATGTAGGTCAGCTCCGAAAACTTCTTTGCCTTCTTGTGCAGCATCGGGTCGCGGTCGTACACGCCGTCGACCTTCGTCGCCTTGAGGATCGCGTCGGCGTTGATCTCCATCGCCCGCAGCGCCGCCGCGGTGTCCGTCGTGAAATACGGGTTCCCGGTCCCCGCGGCGAAGATGACCACCCTGCCCTTCTCTAAGTGGCGCAACGCCCGCCGCCGGATGTACGGCTCGGCGATCGCCCGCATCTCGATGGCGGAGAGGACCCGCGTCGTCACGCCGTCCCGCTCGAGCCGCTCCTGGAGGGCGAGGCAGTTGATGACGGTGGCCAGCATCCCCATGTAGTCCGCGGACGCCCGGTCGATGCCGTATTCCTTGCTGGTCCGGATGCCGCGGAAGATGTTCCCGCCGCCCACCACCAGGGCCGTCTGCACGCCCAGCTTCGCGAGCTCCCGCACCTCCGCGGAAAGGTCGGAGAGCACTTCCGGGTCGATCCCGAATTCCTGCTTCCCCATCAGGGCCTCCCCCGACAGCTTCAGCAGGATCCTGCGGTACACCGGCTTTCCCACGGCCCCTCCGGGGACGTTCAGATCGCTCAGCCCTGGTTCAGTTGCTTGGCGACCTCGGCGGCCAGGTCGTTGGACCGCTTCTCCAGCCCCTCGCCCACCTGGAAACGCGCGAATCCGGCCACCCGCACCGCCGTCCCGGTCTTCGCGGACATCGCCTTCAGCAGCTCCTTCACCTTCCGGTCGGGGTCCTTGATGAACGCCTGCTCGACCAGGCAGAAGTCCCCGTAATACTTCTCCAGCTTCCCTTCCGCGATCTTGTCCAGGATCTTCTCCGGCTTGCCCGCGGCCAGCGCCTGCTCTCTATAGATGGCCTTCTCGCGGGCGATCGCGTCGGCCGGGACGTTCTCCCGCGCGACGTAGGAGGGGTTGGCGGCGGCGACCTGCATCGCCAGGTCCTTCCCCAGCGCGGCGAACTCCGCGTTCTCCGCCCCGGCGCCGTGCAGCTCGATCAGCACGCCGATCTTCCCGCCCGCGTGGATGTAGGGGACGATCACCCCCTTGTCCCCCGCCGGAAGGGCGAACCGGACGAACCGCCGGAACGAGATCTTCTCCCCTATCTTTGCCACCCGCTCGGTGAGCTTGTCGGACAGCGTCGCGCCGCCCGCCGGAAGCGCCAGCGCCGCCTCTATGTCCTTCGGCGCCTTTGCATGGACCAGCGAGGCGACTTCCCGGACGAATCCCTGGAAGTCGTCGGTCTTCGCGACGAAATCGGTCTCGCAGTTGACCTCCACGAGGGCGCCCGCGCCGGCGTCCACGCAGGCGGCCACCGATCCTTCCGATGCGATGCGGGAGGCCTTCTTGGCCGCGGCGGCGAGCCCCTTCTTCCGGAGGTTGTCGATCGCCGCTTCCATGGCGCCGCCCGCTTCCGCAAGCGCTTTCTTGCAATCCATCATTCCCGCGCCCGTCTTCTCGCGCAGTTCGCGTACCATCTCCGACTCCGAAGTTATCTGCATCCCGTGCTCTCCTGTTCGAATATCGATTCTTTCAAGTCCCTGCGCATCCCCGGGCGGGGAGCGGGGGCTACTCCTCGGCGGCGGCCTTGGCCCCTGGTGCGACGGCCGCCTCGTCCTCGGTGGAGATGAGGGACATGGTGACCTCGGGCGCCGCCGTGTCCTTGTCGCCCTCGGAGGCGGTCTTCTCCGCGTAGGCGGCCTTCACCTCTATGATCGCGTCGGCGACCTTCGAGAGGAACAGCTTGATCGCCCGGATGGCGTCGTCGTTCCCGGGGATGACGAAATCGATGAGATCGGGGTCGCAGTTGGTGTCGACGATGGCGATGATGGGGATTCCCAGCCGTCGCGCCTCCAGGACCGCGATCTGCTCGCGGGACGGATCGACGATGAAGAGCGCGTCGGGGACCCGCCGCAGTTCCTGGATCCCGCCAAGGACCTTCTCCATCTTGACGCGCTCCTTGTCCAGCTTCAGCACTTCCTTCTTCGGAAGCTTCTCCGCCGTGCCGTCGGTGCCCATTTCCTTGAGACGCTGGAGCCGGTCGAGGCTCTTGCGGATCGTCTGGAAGTTGGTGAGCATCCCGCCCAGCCAGCGCTGGTTCACGAAGGGGGCCCCGGCGCGCCGGGCCTCCTCCTCCACCGCCTCCTGCGCCTGCTTCTTGGTGCCCACGAAGAGGACCGACTTCCCGTCGGCCGCCATGTCCCGCACCACGTCGTACGCGTGGCGGAACATCTTCACCGTCTGCTGCAGGTCGATGATGTAGATCCCGTTCCGGGCGGTGAAGATGTACTTCTTCATCTTCGGGTTCCACCGCTTCGTCTGGTGCCCGAAGTGGACGCCCGCCTCCAACAGCTGCTTCATCGTGATGACCGAACCGTGTCCGTTTGCCATGCTTTCCCTTCCTCCTTGCGTTCGGGGTTGTTCCGCCGGGCGTTCCGCCCCTCCCCATCCACCCCGGCGCAACGCCAAGGCACCCCGGGGAGAGTCCCGCCCGTGGGGAATGATTGCCTAACCGTGTATATATACCACAAGGGGAGTCGCCCCTTCAACCGAAAGCGTAAACTTTTCAGGACTCCGGGCGCGTAGCCGTATTCCCGAAAGGGGCGCCTGGTGTATGGACGGTTCGGCCTGCTATGTCCGGTATCCCGCATTGATCCGGACGTAGTCGTGGTTCAGGTCGGAAAAGTAGAGGAAGTGGCTCCCCTTGCCGCGCCCAAGGTCGATCTCGATTTCGTAGGCATCCTTCCGGATCTTCGGGGCGGCCCGGCGCTCGGCGGCCCGGTCGACCTTCATCCCCCGCCGCAGGACCTTCTCCCCCGCGAACGAGAGCTCGATCCGGTCCTGGTCGACCGCCGCCCCCGCCCGCCCGACGGCCGCGACGATCCGCCCCCAGTTGGGGTCGGCGCCGAAGACCGCCGTCTTCACCAGCGGCGAGGTGGCCACCGCCCGGGCGGCCTTTTCCGCGTCCCGGGAGCTTCGCGCCCCCGACACCGACACGCGCACGACTTTCGTCGCCCCCTCGCCGTCCCGCACGATCATCAGCGCGAGTTCCAGGAGCAGGGAGCGGAGCGCCTCCGAAAACGCAGCCAGGTCTTTTCCGGCCAGGGGAGGGAGGCCGCAGGCGCCGTTGGCGAAGATCGCGGCGGTGTCGTTGGTGCTCGTGTCGCCGTCCACGACGATCCGGTGGAAGGAAAAGTCGACCCCCTCGCGGAACGCCTTCCGAAGGTCGGCCGGCCGCATGGACGCGTCCGTGAACACGTAGGCCAGCATCGTTCCCATGTTCGGGGCGATCATCCCTGCCCCCTTTGCGATCCCTCCCAGGGTAATCTTTCCCCCCCGGACACAAATCGTCCGCAGCGCGCTCTTGGGAAACGCGTCCGTGGTGAGGATCGCCTCGCCCGCCTTTCGGATCCCTTTCGGGGAGAGGGACGCGCACAGCTCCGGCAGCGCCGCCAGGATCTTCTCCACGGGGAGCCGCACGCCGATGACGCCCGTCGAAGAGACGAGGAGCGAATCCTTCGGCACTCCGAGGGCGGCGCACGCCGCCGCCGAGGTCGCCCGCACCGCGGCGAGGCCCTCCGCGTTGCACGCGTTGGCGTTGCCGCTGTTGACGACGATCCCGCGCAGGGAGGACCGGCTCCGCAGGGCTTTCCCCCACGCCACCGGCGCGGCGAAGACCCGGTTCCGCGTGAAGACCACGTCGGAGACGCAGGGGCGGCCGCTCACGACCAGGGCCAGGTCGGCCTTCCCCGTCTTCTTGATGCCGCAGGCCGTCCCCGCCCCCCGGAACCCGGGGACCGGGATCTCTCTCCGTTTCTTCACTCCGCTCCTCCCGATGCTCCGCAGCACTTCTTGTACTT
>JACRMU010000031.1 GCA_016219515.1 Deltaproteobacteria bacterium | reverse complement strand
TGCTTCCTCCAGCGCCTTCCCCGTCACGGGGGGTGCGCATCGTACGACGTACGCATCGAAGGAAGGATTCGTGGCGAAACTCAACGGCGCCCTTTCTTCCCTCCTTGCATCGACGTATGTGGGCGGGAGCGGCGACGATTTCGTCACCGGCATCGCAGCCGCGACGGACGGCTCCGTCTACGCGACCGGACAGACCGCATCCTCCGACTTCGCCGCCACTTCGGGCGCCTTCGACAACTCATTCAACGGAGTCCTCGACGTCTTCGTCCGCTGCTATAGCGGGGACCTGGCGTCCCTTCAGTACTCCTCTTTCCTCTTCCTGGGATCGACTTCCACGAACTCGCCGCGAGCGTTTCTCTCCCTTGACGGCACCGGGAACATCTACGTGGCGGGCATCACGAACTACGCGTCCATTCCAACGACGGCCGGGGCGGTCCAGGAGAGCTTCAACCTCCCCGGAATCTATTACGACGGCTTCATCGCGAAATTCGACGCGACCCTCTCGGTGGACAGCACCGCCCCCACGGTGTCTTCCGTCCTCCCCTCTGCGGGGGCAACGGGCGTTCCCGTCGACAATACGGTCCGCGTGACGTTCAGCGAGCGGATGACGGCGTCCACGATCGACAACACGACGATCACCGTCGCCGGCGTGACCGGGACGGTGACCTACGACGGGGTCCGCACCGCGACGTTCACCCCCGCGGATAACCTGGCGGCGGGGACGTTGTATACCGTCACCGTGACGACCGGCGTCCAGGATTATGGCGGGAATGCGATGGCTTCGATCTTCACCTCGTCGTTCACGACGGCCGGGGGCTCCGGCGGCTCGTCATCCGGCAGCGGCGGGGGCGGCGGCGGTTGCACGATGACCGGGGGAAGGAAGATGCCCGCGGAAGAGGGATGGCCGGCCGCGCTGGTCCTGCTCCTCCCGCCGGCTCTCTTCGCGGCGCGGCGGCTGCGCGTCCGCTACGGCGCAGGAAACGGATAGCTTTCGTCAAGGCGGGTCGGGCGATCCGCCGGGATAACGATGAAGGGATAGAACGGGGGCGTTGTTACAACGAACGGCCCCCGTCGTCGTCAAATGGCTTCCCGCACCAGGAGCAGGTCGGGGCCTCCCTCTGGACCCAGTGGAGGCAGTTCCCGCATTGCTTCTCGGGAGGGGAGGCTTGCCCCGTTTCCTCCTCTCCCTCTTCCATCTCTTCGTCGTAATATTTCCAGTCGTCGCGCGCCAATAGGAACGAACCTTTCTCTTTCGCCCAGATCCGCTACCTGGGGAATGTCGATTCGATGCCTGGCCGCCCGCCCGGGATGCCGGGCGAAATCGTTAAACTCCGGTTCCATCGGCACCGTTCGTCGATCTCCCGTTCATGATACGCAAAGGGAATATCATTAACAATTAAACCGCATAACCTCACGCAAAACAACATTTTTTAAAACAATAGACCTGCAAAGCCATCTCACTGCAGGAAAATAGTTCTAAATATTTTCCAAGCGTGTGCCGAAACCAGTAAATAGAATTAATTATTGATTTTCCTTAGGTGAAAAGGTACCCTAATTACCATTCATTTAATTTTACTTGCTGCGCAAAATGGAATTATATTCATTTTATTGTTAACGCAATTCGCAATGGCCAAGGCAGTTCCGCGAACATAACGGGAACGGATGCTGCGGCGCTCGTATGCCAAGGTATTTGAGAAGCGGTGCACTAACAAAGGGGGTCCGAGCAATGAAGAGGTGCACACGGATTTTTCTGGTGGCACTGCTCATCCTCGGCGCCGGGACGCTTTCCGCACAGGCCGCCTCCCTGAGCGGAAGAGCTTCCACGCAGGCGCTCTGGTTCTCGGATGAGTTCGGGGCGGACCACTTCGATCTCTCCCAGTACCTCCGGTTCCACGCCCGGCAGCTTGACGCGGCCGACACCGTGTCGGTCAGCGGCTATGGACGGGCATGGGGGGACGCGCAGCAGGGAGGCGGGGTGGATGGGAGGTTGTATTACCTGTATATCGACAGGAAGGGCCTGCCGAAGCAGACGGATGTCCGGCTGGGCAGGCAGTTCTTCTTCGTCAGCGCCGGATCGGCGATCGTGGACGGCGCCCGCGTGGACACCCGGCCGTTCGGGCCGGTGGCGATCACCGTGGTCGGCGGCCGCCACGTATTCTTCAACACGACCGGCGAGGGGACGAAGCGGGGAGACTTCGCGGCGGCGGTCCAGGCGAGCCTCACCAATATCCCCGGGGGCTCCATGGACCTGTCGTACTTCACTTCCTACGACGAGAACGATCTCGCCAAGGAGATCGTCGGGCTTTCGGCCTCCAAGCGGTTCTCGAAGTACGGCGAGCTGTATACCCAGCTTCGATACGACATGATCTCGAAGGTGTGGAGCGAGATCCAGGTGGGCGCCCGCTCGGCGATCCTCCCGAAGTTCACCTTCAACGCCGAATTTTTCCGGACGATCCCCGTCTTCGAGGCCACCTCCATCTTCTCCGTGTTCGCGGTGGAGCGGTTCCAGGAGGTCCTGTTCCGGGCCCAGTACGACATGGACCCCAGGCTCAGCCTGAGCGGCGAGTACCGGAACGAGAGCTACGGGGGGGGCGACACCGCCAACGTCGGCGAGCTGGGGCTGCGCTACCGCCCAAGGGACGGCATGTCCCTTTACGGAGCCGGGATCTGGCGGAACGGCACCGGCGGAAACCTCGCGGGGTTCGAGCTCTCGGGCGACACGGTGTTCCGGAAGAACTACATCCTCTCCGCCGGGGTGCAGCACGACAATTTCCGGCGGGAGCTGATGGACAGCCACGACTCGGCGACCCGTTTCTGGATCGGGGGAGAGGCGAAGCTGCGGAAAAACGTCTCGGTCCAGGCGCGGATCGAGGACACGCACAGCCAGCAATTCAAACAGGACGTGAGGGCCCGGCTGGCCCTGAACGTCGATTTCTAAGGAGGGCGACGACATGAAAAAAATTCTCTTGCCCCTGATCGTCGCTTCCCTCGCCGCCTGGGCGACGATGCTCTTCGCCGCGGAAAACCACCGGCCGTACAAGGAAATGAAGATCTCCGAATGCACCGAATGCCACCGGGACGCAAACGTCTCCCCCAACCACCGCGCCGGCTGGAACGCGGACCACCGGCTGGCCGCGGTCAAGGCCGACGCCAATTGCGCCGCCTGCCACGAGCAGTCGTTCTGCCAGGACTGCCATTACGGCGGTGGGATCGACGCCGGCCTGCACGTGTCGAACGACCGGGGGGCGAACTACAAGCCGAAAAGCCACCGGACATCCTTCCAGGAGGTCCACCCCCTCTCCGCGTTCGACAACCCGAACTCCTGCACGCGATGCCACCAGTCCTCCTTCTGCTCGGATTGCCACAAGCGGTTCCGGCCGGAGGACCTGATGTTCCAGTCGCACCGGAAGGGGTGGTCGGACCGGCCGGCCGTTGCGGGAGGAGCGAAGCACTCGACCTTCCCCCCCGACTCTTGCCAGACCTGCCACCCGGGTTCCGTGCTGCCCGCACACGAGTGGTCCGGCACGCACGCCCGGGAGGCGAAGCGGAATCTCCCCACCTGCCAGGCATGCCACGCCGACGGCGACGTATGCCTCAAGTGCCACAGCGCCAGGTCGGGACTGCGCGTCAATCCCCACCCGGACAACTGGGGATCGATCCAGGGGAAACTCAACCGGGCTGCGGGAAAGCGCACCTGCGTGAAATGCCATTAAGGAAAGGAGGCATCGATACATGAAACGCCAAGGAGTCTTGATCGTTCTGCTTGCACTGTCGGCCCCGGCACTACTGGCGGGTTGCTGGGGATCCTCCAAGGACACCTCGCTGAACGTAGGGCTGACCTCCACGCCGGCGAAGGTGGGATCGACGCAATGCACCAACACCTGCCACGCCGCCACGGTGGACATCCTGGGCGAGGCGATCGCCACGACCTGGACGAGCACGACCCACACGGTGGATTTCAGCGTCCAGTGCGAGGACTGCCACGGGGGCGGGGGGGAACATTGGGGCACGGGCCCGATCCCCTATCCCAATCCTTCCGCCGCGGCCTGCGCCGCCACGGCCTGCCACGGGGGAGCGACGCCGAGCACCCTGGGCTTCGACAACACGAAGCACGCCAACGCCAACCAGAGCCCCGACGGAAGCTTCTCGCAGATTTCGACCTCGGCCTCTTCAGGAAGGCACATCCAGGAATGCTCCCGCTGCCACAACCCCAACCAGCGGTTCTCATTCGACAGCTCGGGGAACCTGGTCAAGCCCGTTCCCAGCGCCCTGCCGAACCCGTCCGTGACGTGCGGCTCCTGCCACGACGGGCATCAGCCGGCGGTGGCCACCACGGCCGTCCCGCAGCGGGCGAACGCCAGCGTCTATTACCCCCGCTTCCGCAACTTCCTCGTGTCCAGCGCGACCGGGGCGCAGGTGGACAATACTCTCGGCACGCAGATCAACCTGACAAACGACAACCTTATCTTCCAGGGCAACGGGGCGGTGAAGTCCAGCGGCACCCTGGACAACTCCTCGGTCGTCGGGACGAACAACGAACTGCACGTGGAGCGTCTCTGCGCCGCATGCCACACCAGGGGGACCTACCAGAACAGCGGCGGGGCGACGCACCAGAGCGACATCTACACGGAGTGGAAGGAATCCGGCCACGGGAACCGGAACGCCGCGGCATTCGCCGAGTTCTCGGCGAACCCTCCGGCCTACACGAACGCCAACACGGGACTGCCGTTCGAGCTCGGGGATCACCAGACCAGCTACCCCTTCGACATGGCGATTACCACCGTGAACGCAACCGGCCCGGCCACGACGACGAAGAACGCCGGCAAGAGCAACTACGCCTGCTTCAAGTGCCATCATGGATTGGCCTCCATCGCCTACCAGGACAACGTGGAGGGAACTTCGAGCGCGCACGTCCTCTTCGGCGACATGACGGTGACGTGCATCACCTGCCACAACCCCCACACCGACGTCACGGGGAACACGAAGAACACCCGGAAGCCGCTCGTGATGAGCAAGTACTCCTCGACGCAGGCCACGTTCCAGGGGAACGTCTTCTTCGACAACACCGCCGTGCCGAGCGCGGCAGGGAACGAGACGATCTGCGTCTTCTGCCACCAGGGGCGCGAGTCGGGATTCACCCTGTTCAAGAGGAGGATCGCCTCCGGCACGACCGTGACGGGGAGTTTCCTCAACCCCCATTACCTCGGGACGGGCGCGATGTTGTGGGCCCGCAACGGGTACGAGTACACGGACAATTCGACGGGGACGGCGCTGCCGAAGTCGTACGGGGCGGTGACCGCGCACCAGAATACGAACTGCAACGGCTGCCACATGGCGTCGAGCTCGACCTCCGGCCTCGGCGGCCACACGTGGAAGATCATCGCGGACGACAACTCCGCGGTGAACAGCACCACCTGCAACACCTCTTCCTGCCACAACGGCAGGGTCCCGACCACCAATGCGGCGGGGCAGATGAACACCTTCTACGACAACGTCGTGGCGACCATCAAGGACTACGACGGGGACGGGACCGTGGAAGGGGTCGCCCAGGAGATCACGGGGCTCGAGAACCTGCTCATCACCCTCCGCGACAACAACGGGATCACGTACAACGACACGTCATACCCCTACTTCTTCATCAAGGGAACCACCAGCTCGTATACGGCTTGGACGAGACCCCAGCTCAAGGTCGCGTTCAACCTCCAGTACGTCATCAAGGGGCTTCCTTCCGGCGTTTCGCAGATCGGGGTGCCGAACCGGACCGCGGCGGTCCATAATTACCGGTACATCATCCAGCTCCTGATGGATTCCTACGAGAGCCTGTACAACAACACGACGGGCGCAAGCGGGCTGGGGATTCCGACTCCGGCGGCGCTGCTCGCCAACCGGCCGACGGGGAGCCGGGACGCGACGAACTACAACCCGCAGACGGGCGGAGGGTACGACCCGCTGCAATAACTTCGTCCGGCAAGGGGCGGGAATCTTCCGCCCCATGAGTATTTTAAAGAAAAAAGGCCCCGGAGAAATCCGGGGCCTTTTTTACTTCCCCTGGAATTTCGGCTTTCGCTTCTCGAGGAACGCCTTCTTCCCCTCGATGAGGTCCTTGCTCTCCATGCAATGCCGGATGAGATCCTCCGCCTCTTTCGCCTCCTCTTCCGGCAGCCCGCGGAACTCCATGCACATCGACAGGATCCTTTTCGTGCCGCGGATGGAGAGCGGGGCGTTGTCGACGATCTCCCGCGCCATCTCGTAGGTGACCTGCTCCAGCTCCTCGGGGGGACAGGCCCGGTTGACGAGCCGCAGGTCCACTGCCCTGCGGGCGCTTACCTTGCGCGCCGTGTAGAAAAGCTCCTTGGCGGCGGGCAGCCCGATCACGTCGACGAACCGCATCAACCCCGCCGGCCGGTAGATGATCCCGAGGCGCGCGGGCGTCATCCCGAACGACGCACCGCGTCTCCGGAGAGGAAAGCTCTCCGAAGACCCTGCGGAGTTCGCCGAGGAGCCGGAGGTTCAACGCGTTCTTCTTCACCGGGTTCGAAATCGTGACGGTCGCGATCTTTCCATCCCTTTCGACGACGACTTTCCCTCCCATGGATCCCCCTCGCCGGTCATCGGCGTTATTTCCGTTACTTTATATGGAAAAGCGCATCTATACGCAATAAGTCAATGACGCGGGGTGACCCGATGGAGCGTCCATGGCACGGATTGACAATCGGCCTCAGTTGCATATAATTTTATAACGTTATTTTATAGTTGCCTCCAACCCTGAAAAAGGAGGACAATTCACATGGCGCAGGAATATCCCAAAGAGGTCAAGGTCAAAGACGGAAGCACGGTGGTGCTGCGCCCTTTCGAGAAGAAGGACAAGGATGCCCTATTTGCGTTCTTCGCGGGCCTCGCCGAGTCCGACCGGCTCTTCCTCAAGGACAACGTCACCGATCCGGCGGTCGTTGAGCGCTGGGCGACCGAGCTGAATTACGACAAGGTCTACCCGCTCCTCGCCTGGAAAGGGAACGATGTGGTCGCCGACGCCACGCTCCATAAAAACCTCGGCGGCTGGATGAAGCACATCGGCACGATCCGCATCGTGGTGGCGAAGGAGTACCAGCGCCAGGGGGTGGGCAGCATCCTCGCCAACGAACTGTTCCTCCACGCGCTCAAGTCCGGCCTGGAGAAGATCGTCGCGGAGATGATGGAGACGCAGCAGGGGGCGAAAAAGGTTTTCGAAAAGCTGGGGTTCAAGCAGGAGGCGGTTTTCCGGGGGCACGTGCGCGACCAGATCGGGGTGCGGCACGACCTCCTGGTGCTGACCAAGGACCTCGAGGAGTTCTGGGCGAGCATCCAGATCCACGAGTACTTCTCCTATCCCACGCGCGAGATGGAGGGATGACAAAATCAGGGACGTTCTTGAAAACCCGCCTTTTCAAGAACGTCCCGTTTCTTAGATCGCTTCAAGGACCGCAAGGGCGGCGGCCGCCTCTGAGGCCGCCTTGACGATGGCGCGCGAGGCCGGCGCGTCCGGGTTCCGGGAAACGAGGGGACGTCCCTCGTCGGACGATTCCCGCAGCTCCATCTGCAGCGGCACCTCGCCCAAAAACCGCAGCCCCATCTCGCGGCACGCCTGCTCCGCCCCCCCGTGCCCGAAAATCTCGCTCCTGCCCGCGCAGCGGGGGCACAGGAAGTAGCTCATGTTCTCGATCACCCCCAGGATGGGCACGCCGACCTTCTCGAACATCCGGACCGCCTTCTTCACGTCGATCAGGGCAAGGTCCTGCGGCGTCGTCACGACGACGGCGCCCGCGACCGGCGTCGTCTGGACGAGCGTCAGCTGCACGTCGCCCGTTCCCGGCGGCAGGTCGATGACCAGGTAGTCCAGCTCCCCCCACTTCGTCCCGTGGAGAAACTGCTCCAGGGCTTTCATCAGCATCGGGCCGCGCCAGATGACCGGCGAGTCGTCCTCCAGCATGAACCCGATGGAGAGCACCTTCATCCCGTGGCTCTCCGCGGGAAGGATCATCCCGTTCTCTCCCATGAGCCGGTGCCCCGCAAGCGACAGGAGCGTGGGGATCGACGGGCCGTAGATGTCGGCGTCGAGCAGGCCCACGCGGGCTCCCGTCCGCTGCAGCGCGACCGCGATGTTCACGCTCATGGTGGACTTGCCGACCCCGCCCTTCCCCGACGCGACCGCGATGATGTTGCGGACTCCGGGGATGGGGCGCCTCCCCTCCATCGGGTCCCGCGCGGCCTTCACGTCGGCGGAAACCCGCACGTCCACGGAAGAAACGCCGGGAAGCGCACGGACCGCTCCCTCCACCGCCTGCGCGATCTCCGACTTCTTCGGGCAGGCCGGAGTGGTCAGGACCAGGTCGAGGGAGACGTTTCCCCCGGACGCCGCCACGTTGCGGATCATGTTCATGCTCACGAGGTCTCTCCCCAGTTCGGGGTCCATGACCTTCCCGAGCGCCGCCAGGACGGCATCCGCCGTCACCGTCCCCGCCGGTTCACGCTTTTTGAAGATGCCCATGAAGTTCTCCCGATCGGTTTCTTGCCCCTATTGTAACCCGCTTCGGGCACGCCCACTCTTGATACGGATCAAGCGCGCCATTTCCCTGTGGAGCGTCCTTCTCCCTTCGATTATAGTCTTAACGATGTCCCACTCAGCTCGGAAACAGATGGGCCGGGCGGCCGTCGTCATGATGGCGTCGGTGTTTTTGAGCCGCCTCCTGGGGTATGCGCGCGACGCGGTCATCGCCTACCAGCACGGGGCGACCCCCGAGACCGACGCCTACTTCGCCGCCTTCACGATCCCCGATTTCCTCAACTATCTCCTTGCGGGCGGTTCGCTGTCGATCACGTTCATCCCGATCTTCTCGAAATATCTCGCGGAAGGGAAGGAAGACGAAGGATACCGCTCCTTCTCCGTGATCGCCACGGTCATGGGCATCGGGATGATCTTCTTCATCATCCTGGGCGAATTCCTCGCCGAGCGGCTGATCCTGCTGATCGCTCCCGGTTTCCCCTCCGACCAGGTCGCCATGGCCGCAAAGCTCACGCGGATCGTTCTCCCCGCGCAGATCTTCTTCTACCTGGGCGGGCTGCTGATGGCCGTCCAGTTCGCGCGGAACCGGTTCCTCATCCCCGCCGCCGCTCCGCTGATCTATAACGCCGGAATCATCGCCGGAGGGCTGTTGCTGGGGCCCTCCCACGGCATGGCCGGGTTCGCCTGGGGGGTCCTCATCGGCTCGTTCGTCGGCAATTTCGCCGTCCAGCTGTACGGAGCCCGCCGGGCGGGGCTTGCGTTCTTTCCGCGGATCGACCTCGCCGACCCCGGGCTCCGGGAGTTCATTCGGCTGTCGATCCCGATCATGCTCGGCTTCTCGCTGGTGGTCGTCGACGAGTGGATGACCCGGATCTTCGGCTCCTTCCTCCTTGCGGGAGCGATCACCTGGCTCAACAACGCCCGCCGGCTGATGCAGGTGCCCGTCGGCATCTTCGGGCAGGCGTCGGGGGTGGCCTCCTACCCGTTTCTCTCCGCGCTGGCCGCACGGGGAGAACGGGAAGAGATGTGGAAGACGCTGTCGTCGACGCTGCGCTGGGTTTTTTTCGTCTCCTGCGCCGCGGCCGCGATCTTCGGCATCCTTTCCCGCGAGGTCGTGCTGGCCGTATTCAAGCGGGGGGCGTTCACCATCGACGACACCCTCTCGACCGCGTCCGCACTCGCCGCCTTCTCCATCGGGATCCCCTTCTGGTGCGGCCAGTCGATCGTGTCGCGCGGCTTCTTCGCGCTCAAGGACACGTGGACCCCCACCTTGGTGGGGACCGGTGCGTGGATCCTGAGCCTGCCCGCCTACTACCTGCTCACGCAGAAGCTGGGGGTCTTCGGGCTGGCGCTGGCGAGCAGCATCGGGATCTTTCTCCATGCGACGGCTCTTTACGGCATTCTCATGGCGAGGACCGTGGGAAGGAAGGCGCTCGGAGAGGTCCTGGAATACGGGAAGATCGCCCTTTCCGGCGTTGCGGCCGCCGTTGCGGGATGGTACTGGCTGGGAATCTCCTCCCGCTGGATTTCGTGGGAAACGTTGGCGGGGTCGGTCGTCCGGTTCGCGATCGGAGGAGCTTCCATCGCCGCCGCCTTTTTCCTTTGCGCGTTCCTGCTCCGCAGCGGGACGGCCCGGACGATCCGGGGGGGCCGCGACATCCTCCATCCGCCCGGTGCGCCTCCGACGCCTCCCGGGGCGGACCTGCCGTAATCCGTGGCGCTTTCCGCGGGGTGAGGCCTAAAGGCGCATGAACGTCTCCCCGCCGGCGAGCGCGCGCCGCAACCCCTCCTCGTCCGCCAGGTTGAACCCCACGCGGCAGCTTCGCCGCCCGAAGAGCGCCTTGGTCCCGCCGACGATCCCCACGCGCGCCAGCTCGATCCTGCGGGCCTTGAAGCCCAGCGCCTTCTTCCCCCACTGGCGGATTTTCAGGAGGACAAGCCCCGCCCAGACCTTCTTCGCCCTCCCGTCGCAGACGACGCCGACGATCCTCGCCGGCTCTCCGCTGCCGGGACCGACGTGCCGCCGCACTTCGGCCAGCGCCTTCGCGGTCGACCGCGCGACGACCACCGCGTAGCCGCTCTCCGCGGCCAGCCGCTCGATGACCGCCAGGGACGACTGCGACAGGCAGAACGGAAGGAGAAGGATCTTTCGCATTTGCGGCACTCTCTCTTCCCGCATAGAATACCTCCCATCATACCCCGGCCCGGCGCATTGCGCGCGGAGCGGCAGGAGGAGAGCGGCACCAAGTTGATCCAGCGGCTGGCCGAAAGGATATGGCTGATCGAGGGCGGCAAGGGCGGCCGGTACCCGTACGCCCACTCCCTTTACATCCGCGACGGGGGAGGAGTCCTGATCGACTGCGGGTCGGATCTGCAGGAGATCCTCCGGCTGAAAAAAGAGGACGGACTGCGGACCGTCGTGATGACCCATTACCACGAGGACCACTTTTTCTTCCTCCACGCACTGCCGGACGTGGAGGTATGGGCCTCCGCGGAGGACGCCCCCGCGCTGGAATCCTTCGAGACGCTGCTGGACCGGTACGGGCTCCTCGGGTCGGAATGGGAAACCTTTTTCCGGTCCCTCCTGTCGGAGAAGTTTTCCTACCGGCCCCGCGGCATCGCACGAAGAATCTCCGACGGCGAGCGTCTGACGTTCGGCCGCACCGAGGCGACCGCGGTGATCGCGCCCGGACACACGCCGGGCCATCTCTGCCTCCAATTCCCCGCGGACGGGATCCTGTTCCTTGCCGACTACGATCTCTCCGATTTCGGTCCCTGGTACGGGGACAAGCCGGGAAGCATCGAGGAGTTCCGCCGCTCGACGAAGCGCCTTGCGGACATCGGTGCGAAGATCCACGTCGTCTCGCACGACATCCCGGTCCATAGCGGAGACATCGGATCCAAGGCAGCCGCCTACCTGTCGCACATCGACCGGAGGGAAGAGGCCCTGCGCGGGTTTCTCCGGCAGCCGCGAACGATGCGGGAGATCATCGACCGCCGGATCGTGTACGGAGACGGGCGCCCGGGGCCGTGGTTCGATTACGGCGAATGGGCGTTGATGACGAAACACCTGGAAGGAATGCTCGCAAGAGGGGAGGCGTCCCGCCATGGAGACCGGTACGCCGCGCGGGGATAGTCCCGGAGGGAGGGTTCCCTATTTTTCCTTGAGCAGCGCGTTCAGCTCCCGGCACACCTGGGCCGGGTCCAGCCCCCTGTGCCAGGAGGTGTAGATCATCGTTTCCCGCCGGTTCGAATGGCATTGCAGGCACTCGAGGCCGAAGAACTCCCTGATCTTCTCCCGCACGGAAGGGTACGCCTTGAGGACGTCCCCCAGTATCATTTCCGGCTTGATGGGCCCTTCCTTCGTCATCCGTGCTTCCTCCCGCGCCCCTTTTTCCCTTCCATTATAGCAGGAGCGGTTTCCGGGGAACGTACGTTCATGATGTAGAAGGTCGCCGACCCGAAGGCGACGACTTCTCCCTCCCGGTCCCGGATTTCCGTGGACCCCACCGCGATCGTCTTGCCCAGCCGCAGGATGTTCCCGTGCGCGGTCACCGTCCCCTCCGTGACCGGCTTGAGGAAGTTCACTTTGTACTCCACCGTGGTCATCTTAGAGGACAGCGGCATCACGCTCCGCAACGCGGTCGCCACCGAAGTGTCGACCAGCGCCCCCATCACCCCTCCGTGCAGCGTCCCGAACGAGTTCTTCAGGATCGGACGGATCCGGCACTCCATCACGCTCCTGCCGCCCCCCGAGGAGAGAAGCTTCAAGCCCATCAGACGGATGAAGGGAAACGTGTTCACCCGGGTCTTGTAGAATTCCTCGTCGAATACCTTCATGCGACCTCCGCCCGATCGGATTCTCCCGCCGTCCTGCGGACGCGTTACGCGCTATCGTAATGCGAAAATTTCATCATGAACATCCCCCGTCCCTGGGAGAGGGAGCGCAGGGCCGTCACGTATCCGAACATCTCCTTCAGCGGCACCCTGGCGGAAAGGAGGGTCGCGTCCTGCCGCCGATCGACGGAAGTCAGGTGCCCCCTTCGCGCGTTGATGTCTCCGATCACCCCTCCCGTGAACTCGTCGGGGATGGAGATCTCCACCGCCATGATCGGCTCGAGAAGGTACGGCTTCCCCTTCTCGCACGCGGTGAGGAACGCCTTGGTCGCCGCGACCTTCGCGGCCAGGGGCGTGGGGATCCCGGAAAGGAACTCCAGGCCCTCCACCTCCACGGCCACGTCGTCCACCGGGTATCCGAGCACCCCCGCGAAGGCCCCTTCGCGGATCCCCTCCTCCACGCTGTCGGCCACCTCCTTCGATTGCCCCAGCATCCTCAACCGGTCGGATACCTTGACCCCCGAGCCGCGCGGCCCCGGCAGGACGGACAGGGAGACTTTCACGGCGACCTGCCTCTCCGCGATCTCCCGCTCGAAGACCGTGTCCGCCGTCGCCTTCTCCGCCACCGTTTCCCGGAAGAGGACCTGCGGCTTTCCCGTGCGCACGACCAGCCCGAACTCCCGCGCGAGGCGCTCCACCAAAACTTCCAGGTGAAGTTCCCCCATGCCGGAAAGGATGATCTGGCCGGTATCGGCGTCCTCCCGGAGGGAAAGGGTCGGGTCTTCGTCCACCATGTGATGAATCGTGTCCCGAAGGCGGTCCATGTCCCTCAAGGTCCTTGGCTCCACGGCGATCGACACGACGGGTTTCCGCACTTCGATCGATTCGTAGATGATGGGCGTCTTCGGATCGCAGAGCGTGTCGCCCGTCCGCGCGGATTTCACCCCCCTCGCCCCCGCGATGTCCCCCGCCCGCGCCTCTTCGATCCGCTCTTTCTTCGCGGCGTGGATGCGGAAAAGACGGGCGATCTTCTCTTCTTCGCCCGTGGCGGCGTTGAGCACCACGTCTCCTTCTCCCACCTTCCCGGAATAGACCCGCAGGTAGACCGTCCTGCGCCCTTCCTCCATCAGCACCTTGAAGACCAGCGCGGAAAACGGGGCGGCAGGCGAGGGTTCCCGCGTCACGGGGACCCCTGTGCGGGGATCGTCTCCCTTGACGGGGGGAACCTCCGTGGGGGAAGGCAGGAAATGGACGATCCCGTCCATCACCGGCTGGATCCCCTTGTTCCGCAGCGCGGCGCCCGCGAAGACCGGAAAGAAGCGGCTTTGAAGCGTCCCTTTGCGGATCGCGCTCCGGAGCAGGGGGGGAGGGATTTCCTCCCCCGCCAGGTATTTTTCCGCGACGCCGTCGTCCGCATCCCCCGCCGCCTCGAGGAGCGCCTCCCGGTAAGGGAGGACGGCCTGCATCTCCACCGCCGAGAGCGGGGTCCGCCGGACCTCCGACCCCTGCCCGTTTTCGGAAAACTCCAGCCGTTCCATCGCGACGAGGTCCGCCACGGCGAAGAACGATCCGTCCCGGAGCAGCGGCGCCGTCACCGGCACGCCCCGCGCGGAGAGCTTCCGCTGCATCTCGACGATCACCCGGTCGAAGTCCGCCCCCGGCCGGTCGAGCTTGTTGATGAACGCCAGCCGGGGGATCCGGTGCCGGTCCGCCTGCCGCCACACCACCTCGGACTGCGCCTCCACGCCGGCCACCCCCTCGAAGATCACCACCGCGCCGTCCAGCACCCGAAGCGACCGCTCCACCTCGATCGTGAAGTCCACGTGTCCCGGCGTGTCGATCAGGTGGACCTCCGCTCCCAGCCACTCGAACTGCGTGACCGCCGCCGTGATCGTGATCCCGCGTTCCCGCTCCTGCGGGAGGTAGTCCATCTGGGCATCGCCCTCGTGGACCTCCCCCATCCGGTGGGTGATCCCCGCGTAGAACAGCACGCGCTCCGTGAACGTGGTCTTTCCGGCGTCGATATGGGCGATGATTCCGATGTTGCGGACCTTCTCGATCGCGCGCAATTAGAAGTTTCCCCGGAAGAGATTGAACGTGGAGGTATCGGGGATTCCCCGGTCCTCCCGCAGCGCCGCGAAGATCGGCGCGATCTCCAGCGGAGGAACACCCCGCAAGTCCACGTGGAAATCCTGGATTCCCGCCGCCCGGAATTCGTGCAGGGCGCCGGATGCGGAGAACGGCCGCACGGGACGGAGGGTCGATCCCCGGTCGTCCACCTCGACGACGAACCGTTCCGCCTTCGGGCTGACGACCTCTCCTCCCCGAAACCCTCCGGCGGGGATCAACCGGGAGATCATGAGAGGGACGGAAGAGTAGGCCACCGCGATCCCCAGGCCGTGCAGGTATTTCCCCACCGCCCGGATCGCCGAAAGCGGCGCCTCGATCGGGAGGACCATCCGGGAAGCGCCCAGCCGGGACAGGACCGACAGCGCCCCCAGGTTGAAGCCGTACAAGTAGTGGTCGGCGACCAGGGTCACCTCCCGCCTCGAATCGAACCCGCCGAAGAGGGCGAAGTGGCCCACGTCGGAAACCACCCACCGCCGGTGCCCCTTCTGAACCGCCTCCTTCACCGTGCGGCGGAGAAAGGCCGCGTCGGACTCGAGGAGCGGCGGCGGCAGCCGAAGGTAGATCCGGTCCCGGAAGGCGCCGCGGCCGGCCGGGGACGGATCCCTTGCCAGCCCCCGGGTGAAATCCACGACCGGGACGATCTCCTCCTCCTGCGGAAGATGCGGCAATTGCTCCACCCGGCAGCCGGTGAAAAAGACCGTCGGAAGCTTCTCCCGGCGGTTCCCCGTCACCCGCAGCGTGGGAAGGATGGAGAGGCGCAGCTCCTTTCCCGCCAGGTAGAAGTCCCGGTCGAACTTCCGGGCGGCCTTGACGAACAGGGCCTCCACGTCGGGCCAGGAAACCGTGGCGCCGCGCCCCTCGACGCGGACCTCTCCCAGGGGGAGATCTCCGCGGTAGGCCGCCGCAAGCCTCGCTTCCGCGTCCGGCGGGATCTTTACCGCCCCGGCGGCCTTCCCTCCCGAAACCCGGAAGGAGACCGCGCCCTTGACCTTTCCGTACGTCGCCTCGACGGCCACGATCCCGTCGCCGGCGGCGACCCGGAAAGAGACCCCTTTCGAGGGGATCGACTCCATCTCCTTTTTGGCCAGGCGGGTGATTTCCGCCCGCCCTCCGCCGCCCACGCGGAACAGGAGATCGCCCTCCGAAACGGGAAAGGGGACCTTGACGTAGAAGCCCTGCGGACCGGCGCGCATCGAAAGCGCCGAGAACCCTTTCCCCGATCCGTCGCACTGGAACTGGACGCGAAGCCGGTCGCCCCGCGACACGGGAACCTCTCCCGGGAGATGCGCCCAGCCGTCGCGGACCTCCCGGATGGCCCCCAGGAGTTCTCCAATGCTCCCCGTGCTCCCGCCCGCGACGACATCTCCGGGGGCGGCTCCCCCCGTGAGCCCGGGGGTTTCCTCCCGCCCGATCACATCCGACAGGATCTTCCTCCCTGCGGCGACCCCTTCGGCGGCCTTCCCCGCCCGGATGAGGTCCAGGGCGGTCCGGTAGGCCGAAACCACGCCGGAAACGTACTCCGCGCTGCGCATCCGCCCCTCGATCTTGAATGCCGCAATCCCCAGCGGGATGAGCTCCGGCAGGGAATCGATCAGGGAAAGATCGCGCGTCGAGAAGACCGCTTCTTCCCCGCCGGGATATCCGTAGAGCCGCCGGCACGGCTGCACGCACGCCCCGCGGTTTCCGCTCTTGCCCCCCAGGTACGACGAGAAGAAGCACTTTCCCGAATAGGAGTAGCACATCGCGCCGTGCACGAAGATCTCCACGCCCACGCCGGCCCGCTGAACGATCTGCCGCACCTCATCGAGCCGCAGGTGGCGCTCCAGGATCACCCGCTGCGCTCCCAGGCGCGCGAATTCCCCGGCGGCCATCGCCGAGGCGCAGCCGGCCTGCGTGCTCACGTGGACGGAAAGCCCCGGGAAGAATTCGCGCACGATCCGCAGAAGGCCCAGGTCCTGCACGATGACGGCGTCGGGGGAAAGGGGGACCACCTGGTGCAACAGCTCGATCGCCGCGGGAAGGTCGGTCTCCGTGAGGAGGGTGTTCATCGCCAGGTAAACGCGCACGCTGCGCTGTTTCGCGTGCGGCAGGACGCGGCACAGCTCCTCCAGGGTGAAGTTCTCCGCCCTCTCCCGAGCGCTGAACCTCTGGAGCCCGAGGTAGACGGCGTCCGCCCCCGCCGACACGGCGGCGAAATAGGCCTCCACGGAGCCCGCGGGAGCCAGCAGCTCCGGAAACGGCGGGGAGGGAGGGGCCTTCGCCTGGCGGTCCGGGAGGGGCGAAGCCCCTCTCCATGCGTCCTTATCCCTTGCGGACGTGGCCTTCACTTTTCCTGTCGAGTATGGAAATCGTCCATCGATTGACATTCATCATACATTCTATACACTGGCCGGGAAATACCGGCAGCCCGATTCCCCCAAAGGAGGGCCGCATGCCGCGCACCGTGACGATCTTCGGGAAGGACAGCTGACCCTACACCACCAGGGCTCGTAGGGACTACGAGAAGGCCGGAGCGAAGGTGGCATATAAGGACGTCGAGAACGACCGTGCCGCGATGTCCGAGATGGTCGCGTTGACCCGGGGGATCCGCGACGTGCCGGTTCTCCTGGAAGACGACAAGGTGACCATCGGCTACGGAGGAAGCTGAGCGGTGTGAACGGCGCGGCCGTGGGCCGCGCGGGACACCCGGTTGAACGGGCCTGTGCGGCCGTGATATCCTTGATGCTCCCGATTGCCAAATCCCGCCGGAGGAATCCATCGATGAAATTCAGCGAAGAGGCGCTCAAGTATCTGAACCTGGGGATCGAGTCCGAGATCGCGGCGTACGTCTTCTACAAGCGCGCCCGGAAGCTGGTCAAGGACGAATCTCTCGGGAAAATCCTCGACAAGCTCGCCATGGATGAAAAAGGGCACTTCCTCATCCTGGAGGACGAATTCGACGAGAACGTGCGCTCCGAGTGCTGGGCGCCATACAAGGACATCCTCGGCAAGGACGGCCTGCCCGACATCGACGAGCTGGTGCAGGGCACCCACAAAGAGCTGCTGGGAAAGATGGCGAAGCTGAAAGGCAAAAAGGAAGTCCTGGAGATGGCGCTTTCGCTGGAGAAGGAGGCGTTCGGACTGTTCAGCGACGCTTCCTCCCGTTCCAAGAGCCCGGACGTAAAGAAGGTGTTCGACCACCTCGCCGCCTTCGAGAAGGGGCACGTCCAGACGATCGAAAAGGAGCTGGCGTCGCTCGCTTGATCGTCCGCAGGCACAAATGAGACGGGGGCGGCCTTCCGGCCGCCCCCGCAATCGACACGATCTAAAATCCCTCGAAAAACTTCTTTAGAACTTGTATCCGACGTCGAACGCCACGAGATGGGCGTCGCCCGTCCATTTGCCGTCAAAACCGGTCCCGTAGGAGGGATACGACACGCTCACCTGGTTGCTGACGGTCCTGTCCTTCTTGTCGACGTAGAAGTAGGAGCCGTCGAACGTCCAATTCTTATACTTGTACCCGGCACCCACCATGTAATTCAACCGGGTCGCGTCGGGAAGCGAGGGGTCCATCGAGTACGCCGGCACCGGGGTCGGATCGTACGCGAAGCCCAGTCGAAGCGCGAGAGGGTCTGTCACCCGGTATTCCGCGCCGATCCGAAGCGCCACCACGTCCTTCCAGTCCTTCGTGCTGGCCGAGTCGGGAAGCAGCGCCGTATTGTTCTTGATGTCGATGATCAGGGATCTGTAGGTGTGCCAGCCGGTCCAGTCGGCATCCACTTCGAGGGTGAGGCGGTCCTTTATGTAGGCGACGCCCAGCGCCGCGGTCGCGGGCATGGATATCTTCGTCGATCCTTTGGTATTGAACGAGGTGCCCCCGAATACAGCCTGCGCACTCGCTCCGCCGAGAGCGGGAATCGCGGTGCTGGTGATTTCCGTAAGCTTCACGTCCCCTTCCCTGATTTCGAGGGTAAACGGGCCCCTGAAGGAGAAACCCACTTTCCAGTTCTGCGCCGGCTTCAAAAGGACCCCGAAGTTGTACGCCCATGCGTCTCCGGTTCCTTCCAGGTCCAGAAGGAAGATTTTCGACGGCGTGCTGCTCCCCGGGAGCGCGGTGTTGATGACCCCGGTTTTCTCCAGCTTCGCCTTCCCGTACATGTAATCGATCCCCGCTCCTACCATAAGGACATCGTTCACCTTGAACGCGACCGTGGGATTGACGACGACCGTCTGCAGGTCGATCTTGGTGATCTGGTTCCGGAAGATGCTGCTGTTCCTGTCCTTGTACTCCTGGCCAAGCCCGAACGGGGTGAAAATCCCGACGCCGTAAGCGAAATTCGATGAGACTTTCCTCGTAAAGTAGGCATTCGGAACGATGAAGTTCAGGTCCTTCTGCGTTTCCGAAATCGACGTCGCCTGGACCGGAGTGGTCCCCGTGAACGTCGCGCCGTTCTCCCTGATGAAGGTGGCGCCGGCCATCACGTTGGTGCCTTCGAGCTGCATGATCCCCGCCGGGTTGAAGTAGATCGCCGACGGGTCGTCCGCCTGCGCGGTGAAGGCGAACCCCATCCCCATCGCCTTCGCCCCCGCTTCGGGCAGACGGAATCCCGCCGCCATCGCCGACGTGGCGGAGAAAACCAGAACCAGCAACACGACCAATCCTTTCCCGATCCTCATCGTTTCCCCTCCTTTTTTCACTGGCGGTAGACACTCCTCAAACGACGGCCCGGACAATCCCGATCGTGCGCTGCAACAGGAATGTCCCCCAGGAAATGTCCCCAATGGGTATTGGTGGGGACTAACATACCGTTTTGCAAATCAGGGGGCAACAGAAATTACGGACCAAAACAATGAATAATATTCATATCCTCCGGGGGGGAGACGCGCCGGGAAAAGGAGCCGCAGGCAAACCCCCTGGTGGATCTTTTCCGCGCCGGATTCGGAAAGCGAGGCCGTTTCGATGGGGTAGCGAAGGAGCGAGAACTCCCGGTCCGTCCTCGCCTTGACCGCCACGTTGCGCCATCCGTCCACGATCCGGAACTCCCGAAGGCCGTCCGCCGCGCCCCGCGAGGATAACGCGGCGTCTCCGCCCGTCCCCTCGTACCGGCGGTCGGGCCCGCTCCCCGAGAGGAAGTTCAGGTTCCACTCCGAGGCGAACCTGCCGGAGATCGGCTCCTTCCCCTGGTTGATGAGCCGGTACCGGACGGAAAACCCCTCCTCCCCCTCGCCGACTTCCAGCACTTTCTCCAGGGAGAGCTCGGCCCTTTCCACCGGCAGTTGCAGCCGCTGGAAAAGGACGATCCGCGAACCGCTGCGGGCGATCTCCACCCCGGCTTCCCTTCCCGCGGTGGCGCAGAGTGGGGGAATCGTTTCGTCCAGGATCCCCTCCGTCGGATCCCCCTCCCGGTAGAGCGCCTCCCGGAACGACGCCCGCTGCCACGGATCGACGGACAACGCATCGAGCACCGACGGGTCCTTGAGGACGATGACGTCGTGGATGCTGGTGGAGCCGTCGAACGCGCCTCCCGCCTTCCGCAGCTTCGCGTGGTACCCCTCTTCCCGCCGCGTCAGCACGTGTCCGAGCGTCACCCCTCTTTTCGGCAGGGAAATCTCGGTAAGGGCGCCGCCGTCGTGGGCATGCGCCAGGAGGGTGAGGTGCGAGGTCTTGAGGAGCACTTCGATCCCCCCGTCGAGGTCGAGGTCGCCCTTGACGGCCTCCGTCCAGTCGTTCTTCCCGGCATGCAGCACCCGGTCCGAGGCCTCCTCCGCGCGGAGCAGGTTGGCGTATGCCGCTTCCCGGAGGTGGTTCAGGTACAAGCCGCCGAACACGCCGTGCCAGTAAACGTCGTTGCACTGCGCCCGGTAGAGGAACTCCCGTCCCACCGTGTCCCCGCTCCTGCGGGCGGCCTCCTCGACCCGGTCGCTTATCCAACAAACCCGCTTGTGAAGCTGGTTGGACTCCTCGTATTTCCGCAGGAAGTTCCGGAAGTGACCTCCCTGCACGAAGGGCTTCATTTCCTGCATCCTGCCCGCCCGGAAATCGTGGAGAAGGTCGCCGAACCGTGCCGCCTTCCCGGGAGGAAGGGTCCACTCCCCCATCTCGATGTAGGAACAGGCGGGAAGATAGATCTTCCCCCGAAGCGGCGCCCGGGAGGCATATTCTCCCAGGGTCATCGTCGCGAGCCAATCCCGCCGCGCCCAGACCCCCTCGAAGAATCGCCGCAGCCACCCTTCCTCGTAGACGCTTTTGTGCGTCCCGGGCCACACGCCGAACTTCTCGCCGTCGTCCGCGAAGATCGCGGCGGGGTACGGCACGTCCCTCGACGTCATCCGATCGACGGCTGCAAGCGTCTCCTCCACGGAGCCGAAGGGGATCAGGTACCGGAGCAGCTCGCTCCCCGGAAATACGCGCACCGCGCCGCCCCCGGCCTCCGTCAGGTAAACGCCGTCCAGGTCCTCATGGGAAAGCCCCGCCCGCAGGAAATGGTAATCGTCCAGGGGAAGGTACCTCGCGCCGGCCGCCGGCAGCGTCGCGGCGAGGTCGGGCTCCCAGACGCGCTCGGCAAGCCAGATCCCTTCCGGCCGCCTTCCGAAGCAGTCCCGGACGCTTTCCGCCATGGCGCGCAACTGCCCCTGCCGGTCCCGCTCGGACAGAAGCGCAAGGATCGGCTCGTACATCCCGCCGCCGAGGATCTCCACCTGTCCACGGGAGACCATTTTCCTCAGCATGTCGTACACTTCCGGTGCGTTTTCGACGATCCAGCGGAGAAGATGGCCCGAGTAGTGAAGGGTCACCTTGATTCCGGGGAAACGGTCGAGCGCTTCGAGGAACGGCAGGTAGGCCTTTCGGCACGACTCCTCGAGCACGGAATCGAAGTTTCCCACCGGCTGGTGGTTGTGCAGGCACAAAAGCAGCGTGCGCTGCGGTTGGACGGACGCCGCGGAACTCACGGATGCTCGTCTCCCTCCTGGGCGAACTCGGTCAGGACGCCGAACGTCGACTTGGGATGGAGGAACCCGATCTTCATGCCGTGCACTCCCGAGCGGGGGGCCTCGTCGATCAGGCGTACCCCCTTCTCCTTCGCCCGGGCCAGCGCGGCGGATGCGTCCTCCACCTGGAAGCAGAGGTGGTGGATCCCTTCCCCGTTTTTTTCGAGGAACTTCCCGACGGGGCCGTCCGGCGACGTGGACTCGATCACCTCGATCGTGCTCTCCCCCACCCGGAACACCGCCGCCCGGATCTTCTGTTCCGCCACCTCCTCGACGCCGACGAGGGGAAGCCCCAGAACGTCGCGGTAGTAGGGAATGGCGTCGTCAAGCTTCCGGACCGCCACGCCGATGTGCTGGATCCTGCGGATCATCGCTTCACCTCCCTGCGAATCCTGAATATTTCAATGTAAACCCAAACCGGGGGAATGCGCCAACCGGAAAACGCGGCCCGCTACCGGTGGAGGAGGAAGATGGGACGGAGGATGTCGTAGGCGAAGTAGCCGGCCATCGCCGACGCGGGGATCGTGAGGATCCACGCCCAGACGATCCGGGCGCCCACGATCCAGTTCACCTTCCGGTGCCCCTGGGAGAGCCCGACCCCGAGGATCGCGGAGGTGATGACGTGCGTGGTGCTGATGGGGATCCCCATCGCCGAGGCGGTGAGGATGACCGCCGCCGAGGAGGTCTCGGCGCAGAAGCCGTGGACGGGATCGAGCTTGACGAAATCGGTTCCCACGGTCTTGATGATGCGCCAGCCGCCCATCGCCGTCCCGAGGGCCATGGAGGCGGCGCACGACAGGATCACCCAGACGGGGATGTGGAACGTGGCGAGGGCGCCGTACGAGACCAGCGCAAGCGTAATGACGCCCATCGACTTCTGTGCGTCGTTGGAGCCGTGGGAGAACGCCATGAAGGCGGCCGAAACGATCTGCAGCTTCCGGAAGCCGCGGTTCAGCGGGGAAGGGTGGTATCCCCGGAAGATCCAGAAAATGGCGACCATGATCAGGAAGGCCACCAGCGTGCCGGTCAGCGGGGAGATGACGATGGCGGCCAGGATCTTCGTCAGCCCGTCCCACTTCAGGACGCCGAAGCCGCGGTCCGCCACCACCGCCCCTACGAGCCCGCCGATGATGGCATGGGAGGAGGAGGCGGGAATCCCGTAGCGCCAGGTAAGGAGGTCCCAGAAGATCGCGCCGACGAGGGCGGAGAGGACGACGACCTGCGTCACCTGCGACGGATCGACGATCCCCTTCCCGATCGTCGCGGCCACGTGCGTGGAGACGAGCGCCCCGACGAAGTTCAGGCCCGCCGCCATCAGGATGGCATTGCGGATCGAAAGGGCCCGGGTGGAGATGCAGGTGGCGATGGCGTTGGCGGTGTCGTGGAACCCGTTGATGAAGTCGAACGCCAGCGCGGCGAAGACCACCAGCGCCAGGAGCGCGAAAGAGCCCTCAAGCATTCTTGAGGGCCACTCCTTCCAGAACGTTGGCGGCATCCTCGGCGCGGTCGGTCGCCGTCTCCAGCGTTTCGTAGATCTCCTTCCATTTGAGGATGGTGATGGGGTCCTTCTCGTGCTCGAAGAGGTAGGCGATCGCGTCCCGGCAGACGCGGTCCGCTTCGTTCTCCAGCGAGTTCACCTCGACGCAGTGGTCGTAAACCTTGTTCATGTTCTTCCCCATGAGGGCGATCCCCCGGTTCAGCTCCCGGACGGACTTCAGGATCAGGAACCCGAGCTCCTTCGCCTGCGGCGTCGACTCGGTGATCTTGAAAAGAGTGATGCGCGTGGCCGCGGCGTGGATGAGGTCGATGACGTCGTCGAGCGCGGAGGCGAGCGCCAGGATGTCCTCCCGGTCGATGGGCGTGATGAAGGTCGTGTTCAGCTTCTTCACGATATCGTGGGTGATCGTGTCTCCCCGGTGCTCGACCTCCTCGATCTGACGGGCCTTATCCTTCACGTCCAGGAAGTTGTCCAGCAGGTCCTTGAGGATCTCGGCCCCTTCCTGGATGTTCTGCGACGCCTTCTCGAACATGTCGAAGAACGCATGGTCGGTCGGAAGAATGCGGAACATGGAGCGGCTCCTTGTGGTCTTGGGGGGGTATCGGAAAAAAGCCCTTCGCGCTTATCGGCAAATCGGTTCGGGTGCGGCCCAGGGACCTCCGTTCGACATCTCCGCAAGCTTCCTCTCCGCCGCGGTCACCAGTTCCTCGATGATCTCGCGCACGGGCTGGACCTTCTTGACGAAGGCGACGCTCTGCCCCGCCATCAGCGACCCGTGCTCGATGTCTCCGTCCACCACGGCCCGCCGCAGGGCGCCCATCCAGAACTCCTCGAGCCGGATCTGCGCTTCATCCCGAGGAAGCTCCCCGGACTTCACCTTGTTCAGCAAATCGAGCTGCAGGCGGTTGAAGTCCTTCGTCCCCTCGTTCACGATGGCGCGCACGGGGATCGTCGGGAGCGAGGCGTCGAACTGCGAAGTGGGCATGGCGTCCCGCGCCTGGGCCCGGATGAACGCCTCCTTGAAGCGGGGGTGCGCACTCTTCCGCCACGACGAAGCGGGTCCCCAGCTGCGCTCCCGACGCGCCGAGCGCCAGGTATTGGGCGATCATCTCGCCGGTGCCGATCCCTCCCGCCACGAAGATGGGGACCTCGGTGATGTTCAGGAGGAACTCCTGGGCCAGGACGGACGTTGCGACCGGCCCGATGTGGCCTCCCGCCTCGTTCCCCTCGATGACAAGGGCATCCACCCCCTGCTTGATGAGGCGCCGGGCCAGGGACAGAACGGGCGCGAAACAGACGACCTTGGCCCCGGAGGCCTTGGCATGCTCGATGTCCTTTCCCGAGGGGATGCTCCCCGCGAAAAAGACGAACGGCGCCTTCTCCCGGACCACTACGTCGATGTGGTCCCGGAAGCAGGGCGCGACGGTGATCAGGTTGACTCCGAAGGGGAACGTCGTCTTCCGCCGGGTGTCCTCGATCTCCTTCGCCAGCAGGTCGGGGGGCATGTTCCCCGCGGCGAGGACCCCGAACCCCCCCTCGTTCGAAATGGCGGACACGAGGTTCGACTCGGACACCCAGGTCATGGCGCCGCAAAGGATCGCGTACCGGGTGCCGAGAAAATCGGTCCCCCGCTTCCACGCCGCAGCAAGATGCTTCATTTCCATTCGGCGGTTCTCCTTCAGACAATCCGTAAGACTATATCATATGCCTTCCTTAGCCATCCGGGAAATGGAGCATCCGGAGGTTCCGGCGGCAATCTGCTATATTGTACCCAATGGTGCTGCAGAGCGAGATGTACGATATCACCATCGTCGGCGCGGGGCCCGTGGGGTTGTACGCCACCTACTACGCGGGCCTTAGGGACTGCCGGACCAAGCTCATCGAGATGTACCCCCAGGTCGGCGGACGGCTCATCTCCATGTACCCGGAAAAGGAGGTCTTCGACGTCGCGGGCCACCCGAAGATCGTCGCCGCCGACCTGGTCCGGCTGCTCACGGAACAGGCGATGCAGTACCGTCCGGCGGTCGTCCTGCACGAGCGGGTCACCTGTCTGCGGATCCTTGGGGAACGGGTCATCGAGCTTGCGACGGACCGGGGGATGCATTACACGCAGACCGCCATCATCGCGGTGGGGTCGGGCGCCTTCGTCCCCAGGAAACTGGACATCCCGCACCTGATCGACCTGGAAGGGCACGGGATCTATTACTGGCTGAAATCGTTCGAGGCGCTCCGGGGGAAAAAGGTCCTTATCGTGGGGGGAGGGAACAGCGCCGTGGACTGGGCCCTTTCGCTGGAAGGGATCGCCGCGGAGGTCACCCTCGCCCACCGAACGTACAAGTTCCAGGCCCACGAGGCGACGGTCGACAAGCTCCTCGCCTCCGGCGTCCGCGTCAAGTTCCCCTACTTCACGCTGAAGGCCGTGCTGGGGGAGGACCATGTCACGGGCGCGGTGATCTGGAACGAGCGCAGCGGGAAGGAGGAGGAGATCGCCGTCGACGCGATCGTCCTCTCGATCGGGATGCTCACCAACCTGGAGCCGTTCCGGGAGTGGGGCCTGAACATCGTCGGTAGCGGGATCGCCGTCGCCCCCGACATGTCCACCAACATGCCGGGGGTGTATGCGGCGGGAGACATCGCCACCTATCCGGGCAAGATCCTGCTGATCACCGCGGGCTCGGGGGAGGCCGCCACCGCGGTCAACTCGGCCAAGGAATATATCCTTTCGGGGGACCTCGGCCGGTAACCCTTATTTTTCGTTGCCGCCGGCCGCTCCCGGCGGCGGCGCGGAAGCCGGAACGGACACGGGGGGAGGCGCCGCGAGGGGCGCGTCTTGCCGGATCATCCCCCCGCCCGCGGGTTTTTCGATATCGAGCAGGCGGTCGAGCGCCGCACGCAGGGCCGTCTCCGATCCCGCTGCAAGTTCCCCCGACGCGGCGAACAGGGGAGCGTGTTCGAACCCGAGCGCCTCTTTCGCCCCGGAAATCCTGGCAAGCGCCGATAGCGCCTTTTTCGCGGCCGGCCCGTCCTTCCTCCGCGCCGCCGCGACGGCTTCGCCGAAGCGCATGCCGGGATCGTCGGAGACTTGGGAGGAAAGGAGCCGGAAGCAATCCTCCGCCTGGTTGTCCAGCCCCAGGTAGAGATAGCCGAACCCAAGCATCCGCCGTTCGAACGCCTCCTGGAACTCCCTCTTTTTCAATTCCTGCAGAGCGGCCTCCCTGCGCCCGTTCGCCTTCGCCAGGTCGAGAATGATGGCCTTCAGCAGGTACGGCCGGAAGAAGTCCGGGTCGCGCCGGATCGCCTCGTCGAGCCGCTCGACCGCCGCGTCGGGGATCCCCTTGAGCTCCCCCGAGGGCGAGCGGGCCGCGAGGAACAGACGCTTCCCCAGGTTGTAGTACTGCAGCGCGTAGTTCTTCGGCTTGTGTTCCAGGAAGTACTGCGCCTTCTCGACCGGCTTCTCCTTGACGATTCCCAGGAAGGCGTCGATCCGCCCGGGGATGTCGTCCCTGGCGACCGAGGGGAAGCCCGGGTACGCGTCGACGATCTTGAGCCCGTTGTCCAGGAAGATCGTCGTGGGCAGGCTGATGACCCCGATCTCGTTGTATCCTTTCAGCCCGGCGTCGAGCACCACGGGGAAGGTGAGCCCCAGCTCCGAGACGACCGCCTTGACCGCGGCGATTTGCCCCGCGCTCATCTCCTGGTGGTCCGCGTTGACGGCCAGAAACTTCATCCCCAGCTTCTCGTACCGCCGAAGCTCCTTCTCCGCAAAGGCAAGAACATCGGGGGAACGGGAGCTCCACGTCGCCCAATAGATGACGACCAGCCCCTTCTCACCCGCGAAGGAGGAGAGCTTGCCCCCCTGCGCGGAAATTCCCACGAACTCCATGTCCGGGACCCGGCTCCCCTTGTCCATCCCCCGGAGGGCGAACGAGGAGGCGGACAGGGGAAAGGAAAACGCCCACAGGCAAAGGATTCCCGCGAGCGCGCTTCTCCTGCGGCTGTTCATGTCATGTCCCCTCCGGCTTATCCGACATCTTGGCGCGCCAGGCCGCCCGCAATGTTTCCGCCCGGTTCGAAAAAACTCCGTCCACGCCCTCCTCGACCAGGCGGAAAAAAAGATCCGGATCGTCCACCGTGTAGGGGATCAGCAGCAGCCCCGCGTTCTTCACCCTGCGGATGCGGAGGAAAGTGAGCTTCCGGAAATCGGGATGGATCGAGGGGAGGGAGTGCCGAAGGCAAAAGGCGATGTCGGATGCGGAGGGTCGCCCCGTCACCAGCCCGCACGGAAGGTCGGGGCGCACCGCCCGCGCCGCGAGGCACTCCTCGCGAATCCCCGAGGAGAGGGCCACTTCGCCGCGATACCCGGTTGCGGCAAGCGTTCTGCAAGCCGCGGCCGTCCCTCCCGCGGTCTTCACGTGGAGGATGACCGGGACGACCCCTCCCAGAATTTCCAGCGCATCGGCCAGGAACGGGAGCGGCTCTCCGTTTTTCAGCAGGACCCGTCGCAGGCGCGCCGCGGGAGTGGAGGCGACGGGAAGGTTCTCCCGGGCCGTGCGCCCCGTGCGGGCGTCGTGAAGCACGACCGGCTCTTCGTCGGCGGAAAGCCGGACGTCGATCTCGACCATGTCGGCGCCGTCGGCGACGGCCTGCGCGATCGCCGCGGGGGAATTCTCCAGCGCGCGGTCCGAAGCGCCGCGGTGCGCCACGACGAGCGGGGAGCCCCCTCCCCCCCTGAGGAGCGATCGTTCCACAGGATTAAGATACCGCATGCGGGGGGAGAAACAGCCGTTAAAAAAACAGGGCGGTCTCACGGGGAGGCCGCCCTGTTTCCGCACCCGCGGTTCGACCGCCTCTTAGGGATAGAAATAGGGGGAGCGGTACCCGTAGTAATACGAAGAGTATTGGGCATCCAGCTGCAGCCGCAATCTTGTCATGTCATCCTGCCACTTCAGCCGATCCGCGTTTTCCCTCCGCTGCTCCGCCGCGATCTGGTTTTCGACCCGTTCTTCTTCCATCCTTGCCGCCGCCGCTACGTTCCCGAAAACGTTCTGCTTGTCGAGAACCGCGGCTCTCGCTTCCGCATTCGTATAATTCCGGAAGACCCCGTCACCGGTACCGATCGCGTACTCGGGGGCGTTGAAAACGTCCATGTACGACTCTTCCCCGTACGTGCTGTAGATCTTCCCGATGGCGACGAAATTCCCCTGGAGGGTGAAGACGGACACGTCGTCGCCGGGCTGGAAGAAGCCGCTTACCGCCCGTATCAAGTACCGGTTGCCGTCCGTCCCGCCGACCCTTTGGACCACGCCGGCCGCTCGAGAGCCGGACGGCGGGAACGTGCTCTGTGCAATTTCGAGTTTCGCCGTCTGGAGACAATCTTCCTCCGCCGCCGAGACGAAGGCCAGCGCCCCCAGAAACACGCCCACGGTAATTATGGTCAATGCGATCCGCCTCATACCGTTGCCCTCCCCTTGGCCCGCATTTCTTGCCGGGCTCGTCGCCGGTTGCGTTGTCGATCGATACGTTTCGGTTCTGAAACGTAAGATGCGGCGGGACCCGCGAGCGATGCCGTTTCCCGCATGATAGAATCCCGGCATATGCTCCGCGTGATCTACAATCCCGTCGCCGGTCCGAAGATCGCCTCGAAAATCGACCGGATCCGCGCCTCTCTCTCCGGGCGGGGGATCCCCTTCGAAATCCTCAAGACCTCGGGACCCGGAGATGCGATCCTCCTTGCGAGGGAAGCGGCGCACGCGGGGGCGGACACGGTCGTCGCGGCCGGCGGGGACGGAACGATGAACGAGGTCGCCAACGGACTGGCGGGAAGCGCCACGAGACTCCTGGTCGTACCCCACGGCACGGGGAACGTCATCGCGCGCGAGGTGGGGCTCCCGGATACGGCGGAGGGATGCCTGGATCTCCTGGAAAACGGAAAGACGATCGAGGTCCCGCTTGCCCGGGCGGAAGAACGGTACTTCGTGCTCATGGCTTCGGCGGGGTTCGACGCCGAGGTCGTGGAGCGGATGAGCCATCGCGGGAAAAACATCCTCGGGATCGGCGCCTACGTGCTGGCCGGAATGCGGCATCTGCTCCGCTCCCAGCCCACGTTGTGGATGGAGTTTCCCGACCGGGAACGGATGGAAGCCCAGGCCGTGATCCTCTGCCGCGGGAAAACCTACGGCCTCGCGACGATGGCTCCCGGCGGAAATCTCGAAGGAAATACCCTGCAGGTCGTCGCGCTGCGGAAAACCGGGCGGTGGGCGATCCTGCGGTTCGCGATCGATGCGTTGCGGGAAAAGCATGCCGCCTCGCCGTCCGTCCTGATCCGGGAAACCCGGTCCGTGTTCGTGCGCTGCCGGATCCCATCCGCCGCCCAGGTGGACGGTGAGTACCTCGGCCCCCTGCCCGTCCGGTTCGAGATGACGGACGTCGTGCTTCGGATCGTCGTCCCGAAGGAATATTCCTCCCGGGGATCCGGGGATTGAGCCGCGGCCCGGCGTCCCCTAAAGCGCCGCCTCTCCCGGCTGGATCTCCTCCCGGTAGAGCGGCGAGGAGATGAGGAAGTCCGCGGTGCGGTGGTTGCAGGCGGTGGGAACGTCGTGCAGGACGGCCAGTCGAAGCAGCGCCTTCACGTCCACATCGTGAGGATGGGTGGAAAGCGGGTCCCAGAAGAAGATCAGCAGGTCCACCTTCCCCTCCGCGATCATCGCCCCCACCTGCGCGTCCCCCCCTTCGGGACCGTGGCGCAGCAGGTTGACCGGTAGTTCAACCTTCTCGATGATCTCCTCCCCCGTCGAACGGGTGGCGAAAAGCTCCTTCGGAACCAGCGCCTCCCGGTTGAACCGGGCCCATTCGATGATGTCTCCCTTTTTTGCGTCGTGAGCGATCAAGACGATCTTTTTCATCGATGTTCCTCCGTCGCTCCTTGAAATGGGATAGGACCGCCGACCGACGGTCGAAGATGGTTCTCTGTTTCTTTAAGATGACTCTTCGAAAAGGAAGAAGCGCCGCGGGCGACAAATCGTCCTGCAAAATATCGCAACCCTATCTGGGATAAAGCGGCATGGATGGCGCGGATTTCGGCGGTTTCTCATATAATGGGGAAGCCGCCGCAGCCCGGAATCGGGAGGACCCATTGGGCCGATCGATCCTCATCGTGGAGGACGAAAAAGAGATCCGTGATCTATTGGCCCACTACCTTCGAAAGGAAGGGTTCACCCCCCTGCTCGCCCTCGACGGCGAAGAGGGGCTTTCGAAAGCCCGGTCGGAAAAACCGGACCTGATCCTGCTCGACATTCTTCTCCCGAAGATGGACGGGCTGGAGCTCTTGAGGAAAATCCGCGCCGACCGGGAAATCGCCCGGACCCCGGTGGCGATGCTCACCGCGAAGGGAGACGAGACGGACCGGATCGTGGGCCTGGAGTTGGGCGCCGACGACTACATCCCCAAGCCGTTCAGCCCGCGCGAGGTGGTGGCGCGGATCAAGGCCATCTTCCGGCGCAGCCGGAAACCGCCGGAAGAAATGGAAGAGAGCGTTTACGAATACGACGGGCTGCGGCTGGACGTGGCCCGGCACGAGGTCCGCTTCAAGGGGAAACCCGTCTCCCTGACGTCGAAGGAATTCCGAATCCTCCAGGCGCTCCTTTCCGCCCCCGGCCGGGTCCTCACGCGGGAATCGATCCTGCAGAAGGCCTGGGGGGAAGGAACGCACGTCATCGACCGCACGGTCGACGTCCACATCGCGAAGCTCCGCCAGAAGATCCCGTTCCTGTCGGAGGCGATCGAGACGGTCAAGGACCTGGGTTACAAGTTGCGGGAGGATTGAAGGCGTGCGGGCCCGGATCTCCATCGCGACGAAGTTCTTCCTCACCTATTTCGTGATCACCGGCGCCGCCCTCGCCTTCGCGGGGATGGCCGGGTACCTCCAGTTCCGGAAATACGCGACGGACGAAGTGGACGGCAACCTTCAACGGCAGGCCCGGCTGGTTTCGGAAGTGTTCCGCCCCCTCCTGGACCGTCCCGCCCCGGACAGGGGGAAGATCGCGCAGGAAGGCGACCGGCTCGGTAAGGACCTGGAGATCCGCCTTACGATCATCCTCCCCGACGGAACGGCGGTAGCGGACTCGACCGTCGGGGCACCCAGGGTGCCTGAAATGGAGAACCACGCCGACCGTCCCGAGGTCCAGGCGGCGCTCTCCGGCAAGCCCGGCGTATCCCTGCGCCGCAGCATCACGGTGCGCGAAGAAGAGCGTTACCTTGCGATCCCGATCCTCTCCGGCGGACGGATCGTGGGGGTCGCGCGAACGTCCATACCGGTCACCCATCTCCACCGGCGGCTCGACCGGATCCGGGCGATCACCTGGGGAACGGGCATCGCGGCATTTCTGTTGATGCTCGCCGGGACCGCGATCCGCGCGAAGCGCGTAACGGGGCCTTTGAAGGAGATGACCGCCGCTGCAAGGGAGCTGGCGTCTGGGAATTTCGGGACGCGCATCCAGGTCAGGACCGGGGACGAGCTGGAAACGCTGGCCGAAGCGATGAATTCGATGGCATCCCGGCTCGAACAGACCATCTCCCGGCTGGAAGCGAAAAAAGCCCGGCTGGCGACGATCATCGAGAGTCTCTCCGAAGGGGTCGTCGTGATCGCTTCCGACCGGACGGCGCGGATATTGAACCTCGAAGCCGCGAAAATCCTGGGGGCGACCGGCGCGCCGCCGGAGGGACGCCCCGTCGCCGAAGCGATCCGCCACCCCGAGGTCCTGGCGTTCATCGACGGCTGGATCAAGGGAGAGAATCCGGCTCCCAGGGAAGCGTTCATCCCCTCGCGCACCGGCGACCGGATCGTGCGCCTCGCCGGCGCCGCGGTGCAGTCCTCCGGGGAGCAGGGGACGGACCTCCTGCTGACCCTTCGGGACGTCACCGAGGAGAAACGGCTGGCGCGGGTGAAAAGCGACTTCGTCTCCAACGCCTCGCACGAGCTCAAGACCCCCCTGACGAACATCCGGGGATACCTGGAAGCGATGGAAGATGCGCTCAAGGAGGGGGCGCCGGTCGATCCTTCCTTTCTTTCGATCGCCTGTGCGAACGCGATCCGGATGGACCGGCTCATCGAGGACCTCCTGGAACTGTCGAGAGCGGAGTCCGGGCAGGCGACGCTGGAAATCGAGGAGGTCCCGCTCGCCGCTTTTCTCGAACGCGTCGCCGCCCTTCACCGGCCGGCGGCCGAGCGCGCCGGGAAGATCCTTGCGGTCCATGGGGAAGACGTCACCCTGCGGGCGGACATCCGCAAGCTGACCCTGGCCGTGTCGAACCTTGCGGACAACGCAATCAAGTACGGCAAGGAGGGCGGGCGCATCACCATTTCCGGGAGGATGTCGGAGGGAGACTGCCTTATCGAGGTCGTGGATGACGGGCCGGGGATTCCCCCGGAACACCTGCCCCGGATCTTCGAGCGGTTCTACCGGGTGGACCAGGGAAGGTCCCGCGACCTCGGGGGAACGGGTCTTGGGCTCTCCATCGCGAAGCACATCGTCGAATCGCACGGCGGGACGATCCGGGCGGAAAGCCGCCTGGTGGTAGGGACACGGTTCCTGATCCGGATCCCCGCGTAATGTAGGGGTTCAGATCGCGTACGAATCCACGTCCGGCGCGCCCTTCCAGTCGTTTTTCCCAAGGGACATGCGGTCTTTCAGCTTCCGGCCCAGCGTCGGAGACGTCGAATCGGTCGTCCGGGTGGTCGTTCCCAAGGCCTGTGATCTTGGTCTGAATGGGTTACTGCGAGGATTGCCTTGCTCTGCCGGCGAACGGTTTTCCGATGCCTCTCACGCCGCCCGCAACGTGAAGTCCACATGGATGACGTCGTACGGGAAAACGATCCGACCGTCGTCGGTCTTTCGCAACAGCCCGGCCGCAAGAAGCGTGTGGACATCGGTGTGAACACCCTTGACATCCCTCTCGATGCGTCGCGCCGCCTCCCGGATCGTCATCGGGCCGGCTCCGGTCATCACCTTGAGAAGATTCCATCTTTGCCCGGAGAGCACCTTGATCAGCAGCGCCGGAGACTCGAAACTGAGCCGCGCTCCCTGCGCCTTGCCCGCGAGCGCGCTTCGGAACCGGCGGTTTACGGTTTCGCGTGAAGCGACTTCCAGGGTCACCTTCCGCATGTCAGAACCTCCATCGGTCCACTTCGCTCCAGAAATCGTCCAGCAACCGTTGCGCGGTCGAGAAGGCGTAAGGATGTTCCTTCTTCCCGACGTGCCGGTGATCGCCCTTTCCAGGTTCGTTGTCGTACCGGAGAACACATCGTCCATCGACGACCAGCGCCAGCCGGTACTTGAAATGGTGCCTGCTGCCCGGAAGGCGCGCGCCGAGGCGCCAGACGACGAGTTCCACGAAGGCGTTCGCGGCGACGATATGGCGCTCGTCGAGCAGCAGGGCGGCCTTCATGTTGGAGATAATACCAACACGGCTACTGCCCGTCAAGTTGCGGCACGGCGGTTGCGGTATGGCGGCGGTGGCGGTTTCTTAACACGAACTTAACATCCCCCTCACCTCGCCTTGACATACATTTCATAAGATTCCTCCATGAAAAACTTTCCAATGAAGGTGGAGGAGAAAGCGATGCGAAATCGTTTGAAAGCACTGATCGTGTTCGCGGGCGTCGCGCTGGCGATAGCTGCGGTGTTGGGTCTGACGTGGGCGCTTCCGGCGATGTCGGCGGACGTGGTCGTCACCGGGGCGGGGGCGACGTTCCCCTACCCGCTCTATTCCAAGTGGTTCTATGAATATTCCAATTCCCACCCCGGGCTGAAGTTCAACTACCAGTCGATCGGGTCGGGCGGCGGCGTCAAGCAGATCACCGCGGGGACCGTCGATTTCGGGGCGACCGACGCTCCGATGACCGAGGATGAACTGGCGAAGCTTCCCGGGCCGATCTTCCACGTCCCTACCGCGATCGGCGCGGTGGCGGTCGTCTATAACCTGGGGGGAGTCGCGGGCGGCCTCAAAATCACCCCCGATGTCCTGGTGGACATCTACTTCGGGAAAATCACGAAGTGGAACGATCCGCGGGTCGCGGGCCTGAACCCGGGCGTCAAGCTTCCGGGGGCGGACATCGTGGTCGCCCACCGGTCGGACGGCTCGGGGACGACGGACATCTTCACCAATTATCTTTCCGCCGTGAGCACGGAATGGAGAGCCAAGATCGGCCGCGGGAAATCGGTCAACTGGCCGGTCGGGCTCGGGGGGAAAGGGAATGAAGGAGTCGCCGGAGTGGTCAAGCAGACCCCCGGCGCCATCGGATATGTCGAGCTCGCCTACGCGATGCAGAACCGGATGACGGCGGCCGCCCTTCGGAACCGGGAGGGGAATTTCGTGCTCCCGACGCTCGATGCGACCTCCGCGGCGGCGGCAGGAGCGGCCAAAACGATGCCCGCCGACTTCCGGCTGACCCTAGTGGACGCCCCCGGAAAGAATTCCTACGGCATCTGCGGCCTGACCTGGCTCCTCGTTTACAAGAACCAGCGGGATGAAGCAAAGGGGAAAGCGCTCGTCGGGTTCCTGAAATGGGCGATACGGGACGGTCAGAAGATGAACGCGCCGCTCCTCTACGCGCCGATCCCGAAACCCGTGGTCGAGAAGGTCGACCAGGCATTGCGGCAGGTCAACTTCCGGGGGAAGAGTCTGTACTGATGATGAAGGTTGGCGACAACCCGAAAGACCTCCTCTTCGAGAAGACGACCGCCCTTTTTGCGTTCGGCGTCCTTTTCCTGGCCGTCCTGCTCTTCGCGCTCCTGGTGCGGGAGTCGCTCCCTTCGATCCGGAAATTCGGCCTGTCGTTCCTCGCGACGAAAACGTGGGACCCGGTCGCGGAAAATTTCGGCGCCCTCACCTTCATCTACGGTACGCTCGTTTCCTCCTTCATCGCCCTGCTGATCGCGGTGCCGCTCGCCGTCGGGTCCGCCATCTTCATCAACGAGTTCGCGCCGGAATGGCTCAAGACCCCGGTGGCGTTCCTCGCGGAGCTCCTTGCGGCCATCCCGAGCATGATCTACGGGCTCTGGGGGATCTTCGTCCTGGTCCTCGTCTTGCGGGACTTCCTCATGAAGCTGGCGGCGGAATATCTCGGATGGATTCCCTTCTTCAAGGGGCCCGTGTACGGACCCAGCATGCTGGCGGCGGGCGTGCTGCTCTCCATCATGATCATCCCGTTCATCCTCTCCGTGAGCCGGGAGGTCCTGGCGACCGTCCCGCGCCTGCAGAAGGAGGCCGTCCTTTCGCTGGGGGGGACGCATTGGGAGATGATCCGGATCGTCATCGGCCAGCATTGCATCCCGGGGATCTTCGGCGCGACGATCCTGGGACTCGGGAGGGCGCTCGGGGAAACGATGGCGGTCACAATGGTCATAGGAAACAGGCCCGACATCCTGTTGTCGGTGTTCCAGCCCGGCTATTCGATGGCCGCGGTGATCGCCAC
>JACRMU010000147.1 GCA_016219515.1 Deltaproteobacteria bacterium | reverse complement strand
TGCCTTCTTATAATTGCGGGCGGTCCGGGCGGTGCTTCTCATACCATTCGATCGTTTTGCGCAGCCCTTCCTCGAACGAGGTGCGGGCTTTGAACCCGAACTCCTTTTCCGCGCGGGAGGTGTCCAGGCACCTGCGCGGCTGTCCGTCGGGCTTCGTCAGGTCGCGGACGACCTTTCCCTGGAATCGCGTCAGCCGCCGGATCAGCTCGACCAGGTCGTTGATGGCGATCTCCCGCCCCGCCCCGATGTTGACGGGCTCCGGCTTGTCGTACCGCTCGGCGGCGAGGACGATCCCTTCCGCGGCGTCGTCCACATAGAGGAACTCGCGGGAGACCGGCACTCCCTGGAAGAAACCGCTCCCCCACACGATGACCTCTGCGGCGCCTGCTTCTCTCGCCTCCACGAATTTCTGGATGAGCGAGGGGATGACGTGGGACTTTTCGGGCTCGCCGAAATGATCCCGTGGACCGTACAGGTTGACCGGCAACAGGTAGATCGCGTCGAACCCGTACTCCGCCCGGTACGCCTGCGCCATAACCATCAGCATCTTCTTGGCGATCCCGTACGGGGCGTTGGTCGGCTCCGGGTACCCCTCCCAGAGGTCGTCTTCCCGGAACGGCATCCGCGGCGGGCGGAAGGGGTAGGCGCACACCGTGCCGATCTGGACGAACTTCCGCACCGCGGCCTTGCGGGCCTCCTCCATGAGATGGATCCCCATCACCGCGTTGTCGTAGAAGAGCGCTCCCGGGTGCGCGCGGTTCCAGCCGATCCCGCCGGCGTTGGCGGCCAGGTGGACGACGATGTCCCGCCCCGCGACGACTTTCGAGCAGTCCCCGGGGCGGCGCAGGTCATATTCGGAAAACCGTGGGACGAAGATATTCCCCGGCTCCGCGCCTCGCTCGACCAGCGTCCGGACGACCGGCTCCCCGAGAAACCCGTCCCCGCCGGTGACCAGGATTTTCTTGCCAGAGAAGAAGCTCACTACTCCCCCCGCCGGAACGTTACTTAAACCCAGGGACGTTCTTAAACTTTACCCCGATACGCCCAGGGACGTTCTTAAAGTTTCGACCCGATGGGGAAGCCCTTGGCGGCGAGGATCCGGCGCCCGTCGCCGGGAGGGGGCAGGCCCGCCTCCTCCATGTCGGCGTCGACCATGATCCGGACCAGTTCCTTGAAGGCGATTTTCGGTTCCCAACCAAGAAGTTTTTTCGCCCTGGACGCATCGGCGAAAAGGTTTTCGACCTCCGTGGGCCGGAAGTATTTCGGGTCGATCTTCACGTGCTCCTTCCAGTCCAGCCCGGCGTAGGAGAACGCCTCCTCGACGAAATCCCGCACGGAGTTCGACTGCCCCGTTCCCACGACGAAATCGTCCCCCCGCTCGTGCTGGAGGATCCGCCACATCGCCTCGACGTACTCGTAGGCGAACCCCCAGTCGCGCCGCGCGTCGAGGTTTCCGAGGAAAAGATCCTTCTGCTTTCCGCCTTTGATGGCGGCGACCGCTCGGGTGATCTTGCGCGTGACGAACGTCTCCCCGCGCCGGGGCGACTCGTGGTTGAAGAGGATGCCGTTGCTGGCGAACATCCCGTACCCTTCCCGGTAGTTGACCGCCATCCAGTAGGAGTACACCTTGGCGGCCCCGTAGGGGGATCGCGGATGGAAAGGGGTCTTTTCGTTCTGCGGCGGCGGCGAGGCGCCGAACATCTCGCTGGAGGACGCCTGGTAATACCTCGCCTTGACCCCGGACCGGCGCACCGCATCGAGGATTCGGGTCGTGCCGATGCCGGTGATGTCCCCGGTGTACTCCGGGATGTCGAAGGAGACGCGGACGTGGCTCTGCGCGCCCAGGTGGTAGATTTCGTCCGGGTGCACGTTGTATATGAGGTTGGTGAGCTGCCCGGAGTCCGAGAGGTCGCCGTAATGCAGGAACATGCGCGCGTCCGGAATGTGCGGATCGAGGTAGATGTGCCCGAGCCGCCCGGTGTTGAAGGTGGAGGCCCGGCGGATGAGCCCGTGGACCTCGTACCCCTTCGACAGCAGGAATTCCGCGAGGTACGAGCCGTCCTGGCCGGTGATGCCGGTGATCAGCGCTTTGGGCATGTTGCTCTCCGGACGTTTCAGGTTCTTTGCATTCTAATCGGTAGTCGGGGGATAATTCAACGATGGACCCCGTCGGGCTGCTGCAGGAGTACATCCGGATCGACACCTCCAATCCGCCGGGAGACTGCCGCGCGGCGGCGGAGCTCCTCTGCCGCGTCCTGATCGCAAACGGCCTGGTCCCGATCACCTACGGCGCGACGTCGGCAAAGCCCAACATCCTGTGCCACGTCGGGGGGACGGAAGAGCCGGCGCTCGTTCTCATCCACCACATGGACGTCGTGCCCGCGAAAGCGGAGGAGTGGAGCGTCCCTCCGTTCTCGGCGGAGATACGGGAGGGCTTCCTCTACGGCCGGGGGACTCTCGACACCAAGGGGCTGGGCGTGGCGCACCTGTGCGCGGCGGTCCGCGCCGCGAAATCCGGGAAGTTGCGGCGGAAGCTCTACTTCGTCGCCAATGCGGACGAGGAGGTGGGCGGCGGGGAAGGGGCGGAGCATTTCGTGAAAAACCTTCCTCTCTCTTTCGGGCGCGCATACGGAATGAACGAGGGCGGCGTCGGCGTGCGGGACCTCTTCGGCCCCGGGAAGTTCTTCCTCCTGAACCTCTGGGAGAAGGGTCCGCTGTGGCTCAAGCTCTCGGCCCATGGGAAGGCGGGACACGGCAGCCGGCCGTCGGCGAAGGATGCGCCGGCACGGCTCGCACAGGCGATGGCGCGGATCGCGGAGCACCGGTCCCCGGCGAAAATGACCGACCCGGCGCGGGAGATGCTGCGCGTCCTGTTCGCCCATGGGCGGATCGACCTCGATCCCGACACGCTTTCCGGCGGGCCGGAGGACGCGGCGGCGCTGGAAGCGTTCACGCAGCGGTACCCCGAGACCGACCCGCTCTTTCGCAACACCTTCGCGGTCACCACGCTTTCGGCGGGGTTCAAGCCCAACGTGATCCCGGCGCGGGCGGAAGGGTCCGTCGACTGCCGGGTCCTTCCGGGCGAGGACCCGGAGCGGGTGGCATCGGAGGTGCGGGAGATGGTGCGCGAGTTCGACGTCTTCGTGGTGACGCTCTTCGCCGAGAAGCCGTCCGGCTCCCCCCGGGGGCCGCTCTTCGACGCGATGTCGGACGCGATCCGTACCGTCCACCCCGACGCGCTCGTGCTCCCTTACCTGTCCACGGGGTTCACCGACTCGCGCTTTTTCCGCGCGGCCGGCGTGGAGACGTACGGCCTGATGCCGCTGTTGCTGGAGCGGGGAGACATGGGACGGATCCACGGCGTCGACGAAAAGATCCCGGTGGATGGCGTCGCCGAGATGACCGCGATCATCGGGGCGCTCATCGAGCGGTGGAATGGATAGAAACCGGGCCGGCATCGTCCTTATCGCCATCGGCTCGTGTCTTCTGGCGGTCTCCCTTCTTGGCCGATGGACTTCGCTGGGGAAGTATCCCGGCTTCCCACCGCGCCCCTGGGAACGCTTCGACCCGGTGCTGTCGGAAACGACTCCCGATCTTGCTTCCCTGTATCGGGCAGCACAGGCCCGGGTCCCGCAGCCGCTGCGCGAAACGGCCCCCGCAGATGCGATGCAGGTTCTGTACGAAACCGTGGCGGACCGGTTCACGCACGGAGACCGGGCAACCTATTCCCCTTTCGGCAACTGGCTTCTGTGGGCGCTCGGCGGGAGTAACCGGAGTTTTCGCGACATCCAGGACCCGGATGTCCTCCTCCGGGGCGGGCACTCCGCTCTCTGCGGAGACGTGTCATTTATCCTGATGCGTCTGGCCGGAATGGCGGGGATCCCCGCCCGCCATGTCCTCCTGGATGGACATATCGTCATGGAAGCCCGTCATGACGGGAGCTGGCACGCATTCGACCCGGACCTCGAGGTGGTGGTGCGGGACGAAGCCGGCGTTGTGTTAAGCGCCGAGGCACTCGCCCGGCGACCGGATCTCGTCCGGCGGTCCTATTCCGGGCGAGGCGATCCCGCGAACATCGAAAGCATCGTCGCTATCTACGCAAGCACCGCCAATACCGAATACATGACGTACCCCGCGCAATCCATCTTCGGCCCGCAGGGACAGAGGCCGGGAAGGGTGGAAAAGGCGGCGCACTTCGCGGTCTTCATCATTCCCGGAAGCATGATCGCGGCCGGCGCCGCCCTGTCGGCCGCCGCACACCGGAAGACCGCCGCCATATGAGGATGAACAAGGCCGATCTTTCCGCATTCCTCGACGAGCAGGCACCCGCGTCCGACCGCTGGAAAGCGAAGAACCGGTACTACTACGAATCGATCGAGCGGATCCTCCGCTTCCACGTGCCGCCGGGCGCCTCCGTGCTCGAGATCGGGTGCGGGACGGGCGACCTCCTGCAGGCCCTTGCCCCGAAGCGCGGCGTGGGCGTGGACATCAGCCCCAAAACGGTGGAACGGGCGAGGGCCAGGCATCCCACCCTCTCCTTTCTCACCGGGGACGCCGAGAATCTGCCGCTCGAAGAGACGTTCGATTACGTCATCCTCTCGGACCTCCTCGGATACCTGGAGGACGTCCAGCGGACCTTCGAGAAACTCCACAAGGTATGCCACTCCCGCACGCGCGTGATCGTCACGTACTACAACTATCTTTGGGAGCCGGTCCTGCGCGCCGGAGAGAAGCTGGGAATGAAACGGCCGCAGCCGGACCAGAACTGGTTGGCGCTGGGGGACATCCAGAATCTTCTTTCCCTCGCAAACTTCCAGACGATCACGAAGGGGTACCGGCTGCTGCTTCCCGTCCGGGTTCCCCTGCTCTCCATGTTCTGCAACCGCGTCCTTTCCAACCTTCCGCTCCTGCGGAAGCTCTGCCTGGTCGAGCTGATCGTCGCCCGTCCCGCCCCCCTTCCGGCGCCGGAAGATGCGCTTTCCTGCTCCGTGGTCGTCCCGGCGCGCAACGAGCGGGGAAACATCGAGCAGGCGGTCGCAAGGACTCCCTCGATGGGGCGGCACACCGAGCTGATCTTCGTGGAGGGGAATTCCTCCGACGGGACGGCGGAGGAGATCGAGCGGGTCATCGCGGCGAACCCCGGCCGGGACATCAAGCTTGTGCGGCAGGGAAACGGCGTGGGAAAGGGGGACGCGGTGCGGAAAGGCTTCGCCGCCGCCTCCGGGGACGTCCTCATGATCCTGGACGCCGACCTGACCGTGCCGCCGGAAGACCTTCCGAAATTCTTCCGCGCGCTGGCGTCCGGCCTCGGGGAGTTCATCAACGGCTCCCGCCTCGTCTACCCGATGGAGAAGCAGGCGATGCGGTTCCTTAACACCCTAGGGAACAAGTTCTTCAGCATCGCGTTCACTTGGCTCCTCGACCAGCCGTTCAAGGACACGCTGTGCGGCACCAAGGTGCTTTACCGGAAAGACTACGAGCGGATCGCCGCGGGCAGAAGCTATTTCGGGGAGTTCGACCCATTCGGCGACTTCGATCTGATCTTCGGCGCCGCCAAGCTGGACCTGAAGATCGTCGAGGTGCCGATCCGCTACCGGGAGCGGACGTACGGCACGACGCAGATCTCCCGGTTTCGCCACGGATGGCTGCTCCTGCGGATGTGCCTCTTCGCCCTGCGGCGGATCAAGTTCGTCTGAGCGGCGCCGCCATGGCCGCCAGCACAGGGTAGACCGCCAGCCCGAAACGGGGATCTCCCCACACCAGGGAATATTCGAGCCAGTAGGTCCAGTAGAGAAGGACGACGAACCCGAAGGCGGGAAGCGCCGAACCCCTCCCCCACTGCCACGTCCTGTACAGGAAGAACAGGAAGAAAGGGATGTGAAACAGGGCCGCCAGGATCCAGAAGCCGGTGCGATGCTCGCCCGGCCGGAAATGCCCGCGGTAGATCCACCAGTCCCTCGGCGGGGCGCCGAAGTGGATCGCGTTCCGCGCAACGCGCCATACGAAAAAATAGTACGGATGGTCCGTGACGTATTTCCACAGCAGCGCCTTGCGTTCCTTCTCGGGAAGATTTTTCGCGTAGACCTCCTTCGCGTATTGATCCCCGGGCGCCTCGCCGGGGATCTCCGCGTGCGACACGTTCCACTCCAGCATCCCCTCGCCCTGGCCGTTGACGGGGATGAACCGATGGAAGTGGTGATAATTTCTCAGGGTCCAGGGGGCGACGGCCGCCGCGAAGAAAAACAGGAGGGCAAGGGCCTCCTTCCCGCGCAACGCAAAGCGCAGGCGTCCCGGCAGGAAGCGCATCGAAAGGACGAGCAGCGGGACGTACCATGAGACGAACTTGGCCAGGGTGCAAATTCCCCACGCCGCGCCGGCCAGCGCCGCCCTCCCCGTCGAAGGCGCCTTGACCAGCCGCACCGTCGCCCACGCCGCGAGCACGGTGAACAACAGGATCGTGGGCTCCTGGAGGACGAAGACCACCCGGGTGACGAGCAGAGGGTTCACCGCAAGGAACAGGGCGACGCCGAACGCCCACGCCAGGGAGGGAAGGATCTCCAGGAACAGGCCGAACGCCGCCACGGTCCCCAGGGCGTGGACCAGCGACTGGAACACCGCGGCGGAGAGGATGGACGACGTGCCCGTCGCCCGGAACCAGCCGCCCAGGAGGGACGAAAAGAGCGGGGGCCGGTATATCGCCGGCGTGGCCCCGTGATCCTCCGAAAACCCGGTCCCCTGAGCCACGCTCCGGGCCAGCGCCATGTATCCGATGTCGTCGCTGGAAAGCCCCGGCAGGGGGTAGGAAAAAACGAATACCAGGCATGCCGCGAGGGAAACGGCCATAAGGAATCCCGCGGCGGCCGTCCGGGGCGCTGGAATGCGGTGCAGCACGTCTCTCATGAGTTCCAGGACAGCCGCAGGCCTTCTTCTCCGGCGGCGCTCCCCCAGGCCCGCTCCCTGTACGGAATCAGCAGAGCCAGCAGTGCGGTGTAGATGGGAATCGCATAACGCGGTATGCCCAGGATCAACGAGTGCTCAGCCCAGTACAGGAAACAGAAGAGAGCGATGAAACCTCGCGAAGCGGGAAATTTTCCGCGGAAGGTCTGGAACACCCGGTATAGGAGGACCAGGTAAAGGAATCGATGGAAAATGTCGTGCAGCGTCCAGTACCACGGCCTCGCCTCTCCCGGGCCATACCTGCCTCTCGCCCACCACCAGTCCCGGGCCGGACTCGTAAAATCCTTCGTGTTCCGCACCAGGCGCTCCACCAGGGCCGCCCCGCCGGACTCTCCCGCGGAACTCCCCGCCTGGATCGCCCGGGAAGCATACCATTCCTGCACCAATCCCGCAGTCTGGTCGCTCACCGGGATCAAGCGCTGGAATTGGATGTAATTCCTTGCGGTCCAGGGAGCCAGCACCGCCAGGAAAAGAAGGCCGAACAGGGCCGCCTGGCGAAACGCAACCCCGCGCCTTTCCCTGCCGCGCGCCAGCCGGTAAACGATGGCGAACGGAAGGACGAACAAGGTTGCCGCTTTGCCGAGAGTCGCGATGCCCCACAAAAGGCCCGCGGCGCATGCCCATGCGGAGGTTTTCTCGCGAAGCCAGAGCACCGTCGCCAGGAGGGCCGACGTGGTGAAAAAAAGGAGCGTCGGCTCCAGGAGGATGAAGGCGGTCCGGGTCAGCAGCATGGGCTGGAGCGCAACGATGAGGGAAAGAAGAAGCGACCGCCGGGGCGCGCACGGAACCACCCGGAAGAGCAGATATGCCGCGGCGGCGGAGAGACTGTGCATCAGGCATTGAAAGACGGCGGCGGAAACGAGGGAGGTCCCCGCCATCCACGTCCACGCGCCCAGAAGGAAGGGAAGAAGCGGCGGCCGTTGGGCGTAGGGACGGACCCCGTCGAGCGAGAACCCCTTTCCGGCGGCCAGATGGTGCGCGATGCGCTGATATTCCACCGCATCGTATACGGGAATCGGCGGGGGATACCATCGGATGAAAACCAGGGATGCCGCCAGGGCGACGAGAAAGACGGCCGCCGAAAATCCGATGTCGATGCGCTGGAGCGATGAGGTCAACCGGTCCCCCCCCGGCAAGGGAAAACTACGCATGCGGCCCTCCCCGGAAAATTTCCCCGCGCAGAAGGCGTAGCATCCAGTCCGGAGCCATGATCCACGCGATGGCCGCGGCGGCGGCGACGCCGAAGGGAAATTTCATCGCGAGGCTCCCGAGCGGGCCGGCCGACCACGACGGCGCCAATGCGATCCCCGCAGCCAGGGCAAGACCCGCCGCCGCACCGAGGCGCGCCCACGGCAAGGGAAGAGGGAAACGCGCCTGGGAGGATCTCATCACGCCCGCCGCGATCAGGGCGCAGGTCAGGCAAAATGCGACCGCGGCGCCGTAGGCGCCCATGGGGCGCACCAGGAGGGCGTTCAGCGCCACGTTCATCGCCGCGCCGAACGTCCACCAGGCAGCCGCGGGGGTCATGTCCTTCCGCAGCATGAGCCCGGAGTTGGACAGGCTTGCGATCCCCGCGAAGAACACCGCCCCCGCCATCCAGGGAATGTACGATGCCCCTTCGTGGAACGCCGGGGCGGCAAGGAGGCGGATGACGTCCCCGCCGGCCGCCGTGACGGCCAGCCAAACAACGAGCAGACCCGCCGCCAGGCGGGCCCAAAGCCGCCCGATACGGGGCGCCGCCTCTTCCTTGAAGGCTTCATAGTCGCGCATCATTTCCGGGAACCAGGTCAGGTTCACGGCGCTGTTCGCGATCATCCCCAGCAGGCCGACGCTTGTGGCGAAGGCGTACACCCCCAGGGCGTTCTGTCCCTGCCACAGTCCGATGAACCACCGGTCGGCGGAGTGGATCAGCCAGTGCATCGGGGCGGTTACCGCGCCGGCAATCCCGAGGCGGAGGATTTGCCGGCGCATCTCCCGGGACAGGCCGGAAGGGCGGAAAACGGTTTCCGCCGGCGGAAGCAGCACCACTGCGATCCCCGCCGCCACGCCTCCCGCCCCTCCGATCAGCAGCGACCATGCGTCCTTTCTCCAGAAAAGGGCAAGGACGACCGCAAGTACCGTCCCGGCGAGCCCCGCCATGACGATCGAAGCGGAAATCCGGGAGTAGGCCCCCTCCAGCCGTTTTCGCGTGGAAGCCATCGTGTTCAGGACGGAAAGGAAAATCGTTATGACGACCATCGACGCAAACGCAGCCGGCAGCCCGGCGGCGCCGCTCCACAGGTACCATCCCAGGCCGGCCAGGAGGGACACCGCGCAAGCCGCGGCCATCGTAAACCGCCAGCAGAACCGCTCCGCCGCTTTCCCTTCCTCACGGTTCCCGGCGAAGAAGAATCGCGCATAGGACATGTCCTGCCCTGCCAGAGCAACCGTCGCCGCAAGGGAGGTAACCGTCACGAAAAGCGCCACCTCCCCATAAGGGACGGGCCCCAGCTCGCGTGTGAGGATGGGCGCGGAAACCAGCGTGAAGAGCTTTCCGGCAACGCCGGCGGCGGCGATCAGCCCCGTGCCACCGATCACCGTTCTCGCGAGAGATGCGTTTTTGCCTGCGTCGGACAAGGACATCTTCTCCGCAGAAAAAATACCACATCCAACTTCCGAAAGGTCGCGCATTGACGCGCTGTCCCGATTCGGAGACACTTTCCCCAAGTGTCCCTGAACAACGATAAATCCCCCGCCTTCCCGACGGCAAGCAGGCCGATGGTAAAAATTGCTTACGTTCTCCCGAACATCGAGTCGGGAGGGACGGAGAGGCACATTCTCTCGCTGGCCCGCTCCCTCGACCGGTCCCGGTATTCCCTTTCGCTCGCGACGACGGCCGGCGGCGGCAGCCTGTACGAGGAGTTTTCCGCGATCATGCCGGTTACGGTGATGGGGGATCCGCACGCCCACCGGCGAATCAAGGTGGGCCCTCTCACGCATATCGGCACCATCCGCGCTCTGATGCGGATCTACCGGCAGGAGCGGCCGGACATAGTGCACGCGTACCTTCCCGCGGCCTGCGTCATCGGACCTATCGCGGCGCGGCTTGCGGGGGTCGGGAAAGTGATCATCAGCAGGAGGGCGCTTTCGAATTACAAGGCGAAGTATCCTTTGCTGCACCGGATCGAGCCGTTGGGTTACAAGCTGGCGAACGCCGTCCTGGTGAACTCCGATGCGGTCCGGCGGGACGTGGAGAGGACGGAGCGGTTCTGGGAAGGAAAGATCCGGCGGATCTATAACGGAATCGACATCGCCCCGCAGGACCCTGCGCCGATCGGGCGGCTTTTCCCGGAGTTGGCCGGGGATGAGGAAGCGCCGGTGATCGCCTACGTCGCCAACCTGTTTCCCTACAAGGGGCACCGGGACCTGGTCGACGCCGCGCGGACCGTCGCGGACGAGTTTCCCTCGGTGCGATTCCTCCTGGTCGGCCGGGACGCGGGAGAAATGGACGCGGTCCGGGCACGCATCGCCGCGGGGGGGCTGGAGCGTCATGTCCTGCTCACCGGGCTCCGCTCCGACGCCTTGAAAATCGCAGCCGCCTCGTCGTTCGTCGTCCATCCCTCGCACGAAGAAGGATTCTCGAACACGATCCTGGAGGCGATGGCGGCGGGAAAGGCGGTCGTCGCCACCCGTGTCGGCGGAAATCCGGAGGCGGTGGTCGACGGGGATACGGGGATCCTCGTTCCGCCGGGCGATCCGGGCCCGCTTGCGGAGGCGATGCTTGCCCTGCTGCGGGATCCGGCGCGGGCGCAAGCGATGGGCGAGGCGGGCCGGCGGCGGGTCGTCGAACGGTTCTCGCTGGAAAAGATGGTGCGGGAGATCGCGTCCCTCTATGAAGACCTCCATGCGGGAGCCGATCTCCGCGAACGGGCAGAGGTGGCATCATCCCCTGCCTCCCGGATATCATAAGTCCATGTGCGGCGTCGCCGGGTTCCTGTCGTTCGGGAAAAACCGGCCGGGGAAAGAGCTGCTTCTCCGGATGGGGGAGCCGATGGCCCCACGGGGGCCCGACGCCTCCGGCGTCTGGCTCTCCGGCGACGGCCGGGTGGGGCTGTCCCACCGGCGGCTCTCCATCCTCGACCTGTCGGAGGCCGGCGCGCAGCCGATGCCCGGAAGCGACGGGCTCTCCGTCCTCTCCTACAACGGCGAGGTCTTCAACTACCGCGAAATCCGCAAGGAACTAAAGAAGTACGGGCGCGTTTTCCGCGGCGACTCCGACACGGAGGTGATCCTCGCCGCCTGCCGGGAGTGGGGGGTCGGCGGAGCGGTCGCCCGGTTCATCGGGATGTTCGCCTTCGCCCTTTGGGACGCGGAGGCGGAGCGGCTCTACCTGGTGCGCGACCGGCTCGGGATCAAGCCGCTCTTCCTGGCCCGGACGCCCGGGCTGATCCTGTTCGCCTCCACGCTCAAGCCGCTTCTCGCATGCCCCTCCTTTTCCCGCGAGGTCGACCGCGAGGCGCTCCAGTTCTACATGGAGTTCCAGTACGTCCCCGCCCCCCATTCCATCTTCCGCGCGGCCCGCAAGGTGCTCCCGGGGCACATCCTGGAGGTCCTGCCGGACGGCAACGTGCGCGACAAGACGTACTGGGACCTCTCCGACCATTGGGGATGCGGACGGGGCCCGGCCCGCACGGAAGAGGAATACCTGGAGGAGCTCTCTTCCCTGCTCTCCTCCTCCGTGCGGTACCGGCTGATCAGCGACGTCCCGCTGGGGGCGTTCCTCTCCGGGGGGATCGACTCCTCGCTCACGGTGGCGCTCATGCAGCAGGCGTCCCCGGCGCCGGTGAAGACCTTCTCCATCGGGTTCCGGGAAGCGGGGTACGACGAGTCGGGGTACGCGAAAGAGGTGGCCCGGCACCTGGGGACGGACCATCACGAGAAGATGTGCACCCCCGAGGAGGCGCTCGCCCTGGTCCGGAAGATCCCGGATGCGTACGACGAGCCGTTCGCCGACTCCTCCGCCATCCCGACGATGCTCGTCTCCGGGTTCACGCGGAGCCACGTCACCGTGAGCCTTTCCGGAGACGGGGGAGACGAGCTCTTCTGCGGCTACCCCCGGTACGCGTGGGTCCGGCAAGGCCGGATGGTTCAGGGGATCCCCTCTTCCCTGAGGCGCCCCCTCTGCTCGCTCCTGTCCCGCGTGCCCGTCCACAAGGTGCAGCGGGCGGCGGAGAGCATCCTCTACGACGACCCGGCGCAGCTCTACTTCCACACCGTGGGGATTTTCGAGCGGAGGCGCCTGGCGGAGATCCTCCCCGAAGTGGCGGACGATTCGCACCTGTCCTACTTCCGCACGTTCGGGGAAGACCGGTGGGGGGGGATCGTCGAGCGGGCGATGGCCACCGACATCCGGACCTACCTGCCGGACGATATCCTGGCGAAGGTCGACCGGGCCTCGATGGCCTGCTCGCTGGAGGCGAGGGTCCCCCTTCTCGACCACCGGATCGTGGAGTTCGCGGCGAGGCTGCCCATGGAGTTCAAGGTGCGCGGCGGGGAGACGAAATACCTGCTGCGCCGGGTCCTCCACCGGCTCGTACCCCGGGAGCTGCTCGACCGGCCGAAGATGGGGTTCGGGATCCCGGTGAACCGGTGGCTGCGCAACGAGCTCAGGCCGCTGCTGGACGAGTACCTGGGGGCGGACCGGATACGGAAGGAAGGGTTTCTCCTGCCGGCGGGCGTGTCCCGGGTGGTCGCGGAGCACCTTTCGGGCAGGCGGGACCACCAGTACCGGCTCTGGGCGCTCCTCGTCTTCGCCCTGTGGAGAGAGCGCTACCTTTCCTGAAGGGGAAAGCCGCCCTGTCTTCGTCCGTCAGAAAACGATCGTGTCCCCGTTCCCCAGGTACAGCTCGCTTTGGCTGCCGTGCCCGGCGGATCCCCGGACGACGGGCATCCCCCGCTCCAGCATCTTCTGGACCGTGAGGACCCCGGTGCAGTGATTGCACGCCAGGCGCTGCAGCCGGAACGCCTTGAGCTTGTCCAGCAGCTCGTCCTGAGCGGGCCCCCACTCTTCGAACGGGGCGATGTGCAGGCCCCCGTAGACGCCGTGGAACTCCGTGAACCCTTCGAACTCTTCCCTGGCATACTCCAGGAGCCCGATCACGCCGGGGTGGCAGCAGCCGGTGACGGTGACCATACCCCGCCCCTCGACGTGGAGGTAGAGCGCCTGCTCCCCGTGGGTCTTGAGGAAGATGGGGATGTCGAAAGTGGCCGACGCGCAGCCGGGGAAAAGAACGTGAGGGGCTTCGGGCCCCAACTCCACCACCTTCCCCGTGTGACCGCTCTTTTGCAGGATCTCCCTGCTCTTTTCCGAGAAGCCGGTCGGGATGACGATCTTTACGTCCGGACGGTATTTGAGCGCCGCGGGAAGGCCCCAGAAGTGGTCGACGTGCTCATGAGTTATGTATAGGAAACCGATCTCCCCCTGGGATAGCATCCGGTCGACCCCTTCGCGCCGGAAGACGCCGTCCATGTACTCGACGTCCCAGCCGGTGTCCATCAGGAACTTTCGGGGACGTCCGCCGCCGTCGATCGTCTCGATGAGGGCGGACACTCCGGCAGCGTTCTCCGGGGTCCACTTGACGTCGAACTGGTCGGCCTGAAGCCCCCCGGACTCCCGGACGTCCTGCCGCATCCTGTTGTTGTCGTGCCAGGCCACCTCGGAGAGACACTTGATGGAAAGCGACCGCACGCGCCCGATGTCGATCTTGCCCATCTCTCCACCTCCGGATCGGATTCTCAACCAATCATATCTCAAAAACAGGGACGTTCCCGTATTACAGGAAGATCCAGGTGAAGAGGGCGAAGACCGGCAGCAGGACGGCCGCAGAGCAGGCCATGTAGCCGAGGAAGGAGGGCATGCGGACACCGGCCGACTCGACGATCCCCCGGACCATGAAATTGGGGGCGTTCCCGATGTAGGTGCAGGCCCCCATGAAGACCGCCCCCGTGCTGATCGCCCGCAGGAAGGGAGCGGAAACCCCCGCCACCTCCGACGGCCCCCCCATCCCCTGCGCAAGGGAGAAGAAGGCAAGATACGCGGGAGCGTTGTCCAGGAAACTGGAGAGCAGCCCCGTGCCCCAGAAAAAGTGCCACGGCTGCGTCGCTACGATCTCCCCGCCGCGGGCCTTGAGGATGAGGAGCGCGGGGATCATCGCCGCGAAGATCCCGGCGAACAGGACGGCCACCTCCTCGATCGGGCCGTAAGCGAACCCGTTCTCCTCGCGGATCCGGGCGGGGGTCTTCCACACCGAGACGATCGCGGCGGCGACCATCGCCGTCTCCCGGACGGGAGGGGGAAGAAAGGCCGCGGCGAGCACCGCCGCGAGAAGGAGGAAGTTCCACCCCCCTTCCACCGAGAACCGCGCCCTCTCCGGCGTCTCCGCCGGCGGCGGACCAGGCCCCTCGGACCCTTCTTCGGACCGCCGGGCCAGCAGGTCCAGTGCGTAAAAAATCCCGATGACGGCCCCCGTCACCGCAAGCCAGCAGCCCCACAGGTTCGTGACGGTCCAGAAGAACGGGACCCCCTTCAGATACCCGAGGAAAAGCGGCGGGTCGCCGATCGGGGTGAGCGCCCCCCCGATGTTGGCCACCACGAAGATGAAGAAGATGTACACGTGCGCCGTCTTCTTCCGGTGCGCGTTGGCGCGCAGCAGCGGCCGGATCAGGAGCATCGACGCCCCCGTCGTCCCCAGGAGGTTCGCAAGGAGAGCCCCCGCCCCCAGGAAGGCGCAATTGACCCCGGGGGTCCCCCGGATCGTCCCGCGGAGGAAGATCCCCCCCGAGATCGTGTACAGGCTGGCCAGGAGGACCAGGAACGAGATGTATTCCATGCCCGTGCGGAGCAGCTCTCGAGGAGCGTTGAAAAGGAACCAGGCCGCCACCGGGAGCCCGAAGGCCGCGCTCACCTTCCCGTAATGCCTCGCCCAGAACCACGGGGCAAGCAGCGGGAGCAGCGCGATCGCCAGCAGGAGGCCCGCGAAAGGGAGGACCGACCAGAGAGGCAGGGAGAGGCCGAGCGCGTGCGAGTTCATCCAGGTCACTTCGAAGCCGTCCCGCCCGCCTTGACTTAATCGGAGTTATTAAGAATGTCCCTGTTTTTGCCGTCCCCGGTTTTCCGGCGGCCGCTCAGGGAGAATTCGCCGCTGCCCGCTCCGACGATCGCGAAGAGGCCGCCCATGATCGCCAGGTTCTTGGCGAAATGCGCCGCCTGGCCCGCGACGGAAAAATCCCGGTGGAAGACGAGCGTCGTCGGGACGAGGAAGAGGATCAGGGCCATCGCTCCCAGCCGGGGGTAATACCCCAGAAGGACCGAAAGGCCGCCCGCCAGCTCGAAGAGGATCGCAAGGACCAGGAACAACCCCGTCATGTGCATCCCCATCTTGGCCATGTAGGCCTGGGTCTGCGCGAAGGCGAACAGCTTCCCCGCGCCGGAGTAAAGAAAAATGCCGGAAAGGAGGACGCGGGACGCCAATAGCCCCAAAGAGGAAAGACGGTCCATGCGATCACCTCCGACGGGAATTCATACGACCGTGATCCGGGGCATCTCCGGGGAGGCCATCGGATGGGTGCGCCCGATCCACCAGGACGGCTGGTCCGCGGCGGCAAGCGCTTTCCGCAGGGCGTCCGCCCGATCCTCGGGTACGAACATCAGGAGCCCGCCGGAAGTCTGCGGGTCGGCCAGCAGCAGGACCTCCTCCTCGGGAAGAAGGGGCGGGAACCGGACCTTCGCCTGCTGGTGGGCGATGTTCTCCCTCGAGCTCCTCGGGACCGGCGGGATGCCGAATCGTCGGTGGATCCATTGCATTCCCGGGAATCGGGGCCCATCGACCAGCGCCGGGCTCATCTTCCGCTTCATCAGCTCGCGTACTCCGGGGAATACCGGGATTTCAGAATGGCGTATTTCCGCGCAGAGCCCGCTTCCCTCGAGGACCTCGATGAGATGCCCCAGGAGGCCGAACCCCGTCACGTCCGTCGCGGTGTGGATCCCCGCCTCGCGCCCCGCCCGGGCGGCCGCCGCGTTCAACCGCATCATGGACTCTATAACGATGTTCTCCGTCTCCTTCGGGGCGATCCCCCACTTGATCCCCGTGGTCGCCACTCCGGTACCGAGCGGCTTGGTCAGCACCATGAGATCCCCCGCCTTCGCCCCCCGGTTGTTCCAGATCTTCTCCGGGCGCACCCGCCCCGTGACCGAGAGCCCGAACTTGGGCTCCTTGTCCATGATGGTGTGCCCCCCGATGATGCAGATCCCCGCCTCCTTCGCCTTGTCGGCAGCCCCGGCCATCACGTCCGAGAGGAGGGGGAGGGTCCGGGAGTCGTTCGGGAAAGCGGCGATCGCCAGGGCGAACAGCGGCTCCCCCCCCATCGCATAAACGTCGCTCAGCGAGTTGGCCGCGGCAATGGCTCCATAGGTATAGGGATCGTCCACGATGGGGGTGAAGAAGTCCACGGTGGCGACCAACGCCACCCCTTCCTCCACGAGAAAGACCCCTGCATCGTCGGCGTGCGATGTCCCCACGATGACCCGCGGATCCGAAGGAGGAGGGATCGCGGAAAGCACCCGGGCAAGGACCCCCTGCCCCAGCTTCGACGCTCAGCCGGCGCAGGAGGACAAGTGGGTCAGGAAAATCTTCTCCCTGTCGCTCAAATACCGGTACCCCCGGGAGGTTACGCCGCCTTGCGGACCGGGACCTGGATCTCCGTCAGCATATCGTCCTGCGTCCCGCCCGCATGCGGCTCAGGAGCCACCAGGAATACCTCCCGGGTCTCCCCGGCTACTTCATACCGGTTCTCCCGGAGCCAGTCCAGCACTTTTTCGTAGGTGCAGGGGATCCAGTCGTAAGGGCCCCTGTGGAAGAAGGAGGCCACCTCCTGTCCGGGCAGCGTCACCACCTCCACCCCGGGTACCGATTCCTCCGTCTCCCCCGCCAGGGGGAAGAGCACCTCGTAATCGGCATGGAAGGCATCCGGCACCTTGATCCCTCCCCGGCGGATCCCCAACCCGGGTTGCTTGAACATGAGCTTCAGCTCCATCGCCCTGTCGTAGAGGCGGGAAAAGGCGGTGTCCACGTTCCAGAGGGAAGCGTCGATGCGGAAACCGACGGCCTTCACCTCGGGAACCTTCTTTATCTCATGAAAGGGGGTCATCTTTTCCTCCTTGAGAGTGCACCCTTTCATTTGATGGGAAAGGGAAAGGGAACGATTCCGGGGCGACAAAATCCTAATAGCGCAAATACAACCTGTTAATTTATAAGATGTTTTAAAATCGTCCGTCCCCGCCCTCGCTTTCCGGGAACGCGGAAGACCTCCTTATGGAATTCAATAAAACCATGTTTACAAATTTCCTTGACACCCCTTTCCCGGTTGATGTAGAAATAGGGGAACCGATTTTATAGGGTAAAACTGTTTTTTCGGAAAGGGGGTGGTCTGCAGAGGTGTCCGCATGACTGGGAGGGTTTGGCTTTTAGGAGATGACAGGAGTGATAACCTGAAGGAGGGGTAACGAATGGCGGAAGAGAAATTAACAAATCGTTGGTTGATGGTGGCGGCGGCCCTCGTGCTGCAGATCTGCCTCGGGGTCTTGTATGCTTGGTCCGTCTTCCGAGCGCCGTTGATGAAACAGTTCGGCTGGACGGTCAAGGAGGCCGGCTATCCGTACATGGCCTCGCTCTTCTTCTTCGCCGTCGGAATGATCTTCGCGGGAAGGTGGCAGGACAAGGCAGGCCCCAGAAAAGTCGCGATCTTCGGCGGGCTGCTCCTGGGCGCCGGCGCGATCCTGGCCGGAGCGGTCGGGCAGACCATCGGGGGGATGGTTTTCGCTTACGGAGTTCTTGGCGGGTTGGGCGTCGGGTTCGCCTACGTGACCCCGATCGCCACTTGCATCAAGTGGTTCCCCGACATGCGCGGGACGATCACCGGCCTCGCGGTGTTCGGGTTCGGCGCGGGCACCCTGGTGTTCGGGCCTCTCATCAACAAGCTGGTCGGCAGCATCGGAGTTGCAAGCACGTTCTACACCCTCGGCGTGATCTTCATCGTCGCCGTCTGCGGCGCGGGCTCCTTCTTCAAGGCTCCCCCCGCCGGGTACAAGCCGGCCGGATGGAATCCCCCGGCCCCGGCGGCGGGCGTTGCGCAGAAGGCCGACTGGTCACCGAACGAAATCGTCGGCTCGGGCCAGTTCTGGGTCCTGTGGATCATCTACTTCTTCGGCGCGGCGGCGGGCCTCATGATCATCGGGCAGGCCGTTCCGATCGGGCTGGAAGTCGCCAAGCTGGACAAGGCGGTCGCGGCGGGCGGACTCGGGATCATGGCGCTGCTGAACGGCCTCGGCCGGCTGGCGCACGGGTCGATCTCCGACAAGCTGGGCCGGCAGAAGACCGTCATGCTCTGCTTTGCCGAGTACGTCGTCGCGTTCGTCCTGATCCTCCCGAACTCCGACAGCTTCATCAAGTGGCTGGTCGGGATCTGCATCGTCGGCTTCTCCTATGGGGGATACCTGGCTCTGATGCCCTCGCTCACGGCGGATTACTTCGGGACGAAGTCCCTCGGTCAGAACTACGGCTACCTGTTCACGGCGTGGGGTTGCGCAGGCCTCGGCGGCCCCTACATGATCGACTACATCAAGACGACAACGGGCGCGTTCACAAACGCCATGTACGCGATCACCGTGGTGTGCGTGATCGGCTTCGTGCTCTGCTTCTTCTCCAAGCGGCCGGTCTTCAAGGGAGCTTCCTGACAGGACAGCGTCCCTCGCGACCGCGTTTCAAGGTTCCCAGGAAAGGGCCCCCAAAAGGGGCCCTTTCCATTTGCTGCCAAGGGTGGCTGGGAAAATGTATGCCATGAATGGCAGCATGCCGCAGGGGCATAGTTTTCGGGAGCGGCAAACCGACCACATGTGGCCTGCAGCGGGGTGGCCATGACCCGTATCCCCGCGAGCCACCGAACCCCCGAATAGTGTTATCTTTATCTCATGGACGAAAAGCCCGGAACGTTGCCCGGCCTTCCGATCCTCTCCGACGTTCCTCTGGAAAAGGACCGGCTCCTCGCGGAATTTTCCCGGCTGATCGGGGACCGCATCCTGTTCGGGGCCGAGGTGAACCCCGAGATCCTCAAGAAGTCCGAATCCGGCGCGAAATTCCTGTTGAGGGACCCGCCGGCGCCTTCGAAGCTGCTGGCCCTTTGGGGGTCCCTTTTCGAAAACCGCATCTCCCCGATCCGGCTCCTCGAGGTTCTGGGCCCCACGATCCATGGGTTCGGGCACCGGGAATCCACTCTCCTGTTCGCCAGGGACCGCCTGGTATACGACACCCGCATCACCCACGGGAGCGAACAGATCGGCGAGATGACCCTGTATTTCCGGACGGAGTTCGAGAGAGGGGAGGGGCTCCTTGGGCTCTTCCGGGGACGGACCCTCAAGATCGTCTTCATCGAGAACATCAGCTTGAGGGAGCAGAGCTCCGGGTACGCCTCCGCCCTCTTCCGGTACTACGAGGAGCTGTTCGGCCGGATCGGATACCACCAGTTCCGCCTCAAGGCCTCCCTCTCCGTGGGGAAGTACTACTGGGCGAAGGAGGGTTTCGACTGCTTAGACGAATCCGGGGTGGCGCGGATGAGGAAGCGGCTCATGGAGCTGATCCGGTCGAAAAAACTTCCGATCCGGGAATGGGAGGTCGAGCGGCTGAACCATGCCTATGACGTCGCGAAGTTTCGCAGGGACCTGAAAATCACCGTATATCGCGACACGGAGGGGTATTACGCCCTCGAAAGGGACTCGGAGCACATGGAGGAATTCCTCCTTCCCGTGGGGAAGGCATTTCTCCTTGTGTCGGATCCATGGGACGGATACAAGGTCATCTACACCGATACCCCCCGCCGAACGGGATTCATCTATTCGGAGAGATACCTCAGCCACAAGACGCCCCAAGGCCATGTCGAATCCCCCAAGCGCTTGGAGGCGCTCCTGAAGGCGGTCGACCGGGACGGTCTCCGCGACAGCCTGGTGTTCCTCAAGCCGTACTCCGCGGACCCGGAATCTCTCGCGGAGGTCCACGACACGGACTATCTCGAATCGTTCCGCAATGCCGCGGCAAACGGCGCCGGCTATTTCGAGTCGCGCGACTGTTCCATCTCGCCGGAGAGCTACGAAGTCGCGCTCCTGGCCGCGGGCGGGGTCATGGCAGGCGTGGACGCCGTGATGAACCGCAGGGTGGAGAACGTCTTCTGCGCGATCCGGCCGCCGGGACACCACGCAACGCGGAACGCCGCGATGGGGTTCTGCTTCATCAACAACGTCGCGGTCGGGGCCGCCTACGCCCGGGCCGCTTACGGCGTCGAAAGGATCTTCATCCTGGACTGGGACGTCCACCACGGCAACGGGACCCAGGACCTGTTCGCGGAGGACCCCCTTACCTACTTCTGCAGTTTCCACGAGCACCCGACCTTCTGCTTCCCCGGCACCGGAAGGCGGATGGAACGGGGAACGGGAGCTGGCCAGGGGTATACCCTGAACATCCCTCTGCGCCCCCACGCGGGGGACTCGGAGCTGATCGAGCTCTTCGACCGGGAAGCCGTCCCGGAAATCGACCGGTTCCGGCCGGACCTGATCATGATCTCCGCGGGTTTCGATGCGCACAGCGACTACCCCATCGCCGACATCGATCTTTCGGAGAAGTCGTACGAACACATGACGCGGAGGATCTGCGAGGCGGCGGACCGGCATTGCGGGGGAAGGATCGTTTCCGTCCTCGAGGGGGGGTATCACCGCCCCGCCTTTACCTCCTCCGTCATCGCCCACCTGAAGTCGCTTCAGGGAAGAAGCTGACGGGACGCCGCTCTCGACGCGGAACCCGGATCGAGACGGGAGGCATTCATGTTCGTCGGGAAGAGAATGACGAAGAAGGTGATCACGGCATCGCCGGAGGACACGCTCGAGCGGGCGGCCGATCTCCTGGCCGGGAATCGGATCCACCGGCTTCCGGTCGTCAGGGACGACCGACTCGTCGGGATCCTTTCCGACTCGGATATCCGCAATGCCGCGCTGCGGGACCCCTCCCGCGGCTCCGTGCCGGCAGGCGGCAAAACCGTCGGGGAGATCATGACCCGGGAGGTCATCACGGTGAACCCCTGGGACACGGTGGAGGACGCCCTCCTCATCCTCCAGAAAAAACGGCTGGGAGCCCTCCCCGTCGTCGAGGGGAGCCGGGTCGTCGGGATCATCACCAAGGCGGACGTGCTGTCGGCTCTCGTCGAGACGCTGGACATCGAAGGGATCGGAGCCCGGATCGAAGTGCTCCTCCCCCGGGACATCGCATCGGCGCGAAAGCTGGTCGGCCTGATCAGCGAGAAGGGGATCGAGATGCGAAGCCTCGTCCTGGCGCCGCACCGCGACCGATTCATCGCGTTCCTGCGCCTCGTGACGATCGACGTGCCGGCCGTCAAGACGACGTTGCGGAATGCCGGCTTCACGGTTGCGGAGCTCGAAGACTTTCTCCTCTGACGCCGATCCTCCCCCGGCTCGGGCCGGGGGACCTTCCGCGGCGCGCGCCGGAGACATTCCTGATGATTGCGCCCGATATCGCGAGGAGTGTCCCCGACTGTTTTTATGTTATCTTTTCCTCATGAGCGGACCGTTGCGTTTCCGATTTCTCGCATTCGTTTTCGCGGCGATCTCGCTGGCCTGCGCCCCGCCGGCCTCCGCGGAGCCCCCTGCCCCCCACCCGAACCTCCGGATCGGGATCCTCGCGCCGCTGTCCGGGCCGTTCGCCTCCGGGGGATCTTCCTTCCTGGAAGCCGCGACCCTGGCCGTGGAGCGGGCGAACGAAGGAGGGGGGATCCTGGGCCGCCGGGTGGAACTGGTGGTCGCCGATTCCCAGGGACGGGTCGAGACCGCCAAGTCGGAGGCGATGCGGCTGATCTCCCGGGAGAAGGTCTTCGGCATCGTCGGTGCCTACCTGTCGGAGGAGACCATCGGGGCGATCGAGGCGGCCACGGCGGCCCGCAGGATCCTCGTCGTGCCGGTGGCGGCGACCGCGGAGATCACCGACGGGGTGCGCCGCGATTACCCCCGTTACCGCTACGTCTTCCGGGTCAGCTATTCGATCCCCCAGTGGGCCGCGATGATGGCGGAGTTCCTCCGGCAGAAGCAGGCCAGGACGTACGCTTTCGTGGGGGCGGGGATCCGATGGAACCGGGAGCTGGCCGGGGCGCTCAAAACAGCCCTTTCCGTCCATAATATCGTTCCCGTCTACGAGGCGTTCTACAGCCCGCGCAATCCCGCCTTCGAGCCGGTCGCCGTCGCCGCGGCTGCCGCGGCCCCCGACTTCCTGGTGCTGGGGGACCCCGGGAAAAACTCCGTGGTGTTCGTCAAGCGGATCCGGGAAGGGGGGAGCAAGGTCCCCATCCTTTCCGTGGGCGGGTCCCTGGGAGACGCGCGGGTGGCCGCATCGCTCCCCCTCACCGGTCCCTTGTATGTCCAGGCGGCCGCGTGGAAAGGGACCTCGGAGGCCGCGACCCGTTACGTGGCGGCCTTCGAAAAGCGGTTCGGATATGCCCCCGTCGGGTACAGCGACACGCTTCCCCACGATGCCATGACCGTCCTCCTCTCCGCGATCCGCGCGGCGGGCAGGCAGGACACGGATTCCGTGATCTCCGCCCTGGAGAAGGGGGCGTTCCCCGGCGTGGCGGGGACGTACCGGTTCGACGCCGCGCATCAGGCGGCCTGGGGCCCGGGGTCGCCGGACCTCCACGGAACGGTGATCCAATGGGAGAAGGACGGCGCCAGGATCGTCTTTCCGCGGCGCTGACGCCTTCGGGGACACCGCCGTGAACCCCCTCGCACAGGTCCTCGTCGACGGCATCTTCACGGGCGCCTCCTACGCATTGATGGCCGCCGGGCTGGCCTTGATCCTGGGCGTCGTCAAGGTGGTCAACCTTTCCCACGGCGCCTTCTTCACCCTCGGGGCGTACGTCGCCTACGTTCTCGAGAGCCGGGGGCTCGGAAATCCCCTCGCCGCCGTTCTCATGGCCGCGGTCATCGCCTTCGCCTTCGGCGTGTTCCTATGCAAGAGCTTCATCAACCCGGTGCGTTCCCACCCCTTCTCGGTGGCGGTCGGCTCCCTCGGGTTCGCGATTCTCTTCGAGCAGGCGGCGCAGATGCTTTGGGGGCCGCATACGCTTTCGATCGACCTGGGCGCCCCCGTCGCGGTGGTCGACGGGGTCACGCTCCGGCGCTGGGGTGTGATCTCCTTCCTCGTCTCCCTGGGACTTCTCGGCGGACTGTCGCTCCTCCTCTCCCGGCCGTGGGGGCTCCCCTTGAAGCTCATCGCGGAAGACGAGGAGATCGCCGGCTCGGTGGGGATGGACGTCGAGAAGATCCGGTACCTGACGTTCGGCGCCGCCTCTTCGGTCGCGGCGATCGCCGGGGCGCTGCTCGCACCCGCAGCGACGATCACCCCGACGATGGGGCGGGTCCCCCTGATCCTCTCGCTCATCGTGGTGATCGCCTCGGGGATGGAGAAGGTCTGGAACATTTTTTTTCTGGCGGTGGGGCTGGGCCTCCTGTCGAACGTGAGCGCCTACCTCTTCGCCCCGCACTGGTCGTACGTCCTGCTGCTGGCCGTCATCTGCCTTCTCCTGGTGTTCCGGCCCAAGGGGCTGGCGGCCGCGGGGCCGGCGCGGGACTACTGAAATGAAACCACCCCGCTTCGGAAAGATTCCCGGAGTCCTCGTCGCGGGGGCGGGCATCCTGCTCCTGCTCCCCCTGGCGGGGCTCGACGTCTTCCTGCTGGACGTGCTGACGATCGGGTTCCTGACCGCCGTTTACGCCGGGTCGTGGGACATCGTGGGCGGGCTGGCGGGCCAGATTTCGCTCGGCCACGCCCTTTTCTTCGGGACGGCCACCTATTCCTGCGCCCTGCTCACAAGCCTTCTCGGATGGCCGTTCCCGCTGGCGGCCGGCGCCGCCCTGCTGCTTTCCACGGCGGCGGGCGCGGCGGTCGGGACACTTTCCGCCCCGCTGAAAGGCCCCTTCGTCGCGCTCCTCACCCTGGCGCTGGGGGAAGCGGCGCACGAATTCTTTCTCGGCCAGACGTTCTTCAGCCCCAGGGGGGCCTACTCCTGGGGCGGGGAGGGAGGCATCCCCGTCCTACTCGGGATCCCTTGGTTTTCTCCGTGGATCGCCTACTACGCCGCGCTGGCGTTCCTCCTCCTGTGCACCTGGATCATGCTGCGGATCGCCCGTTCCGAGACGGGGTTGATCTGGACCGCCCTTTCGGGAAGCGAGCTTTCCGCGCGCGCATCGGGCGTCGATATCCGGAGGCACAAGCGCCTTGCGTTCGTTGCTGCGGCCGCCCTGGCGGGCGCCGCCGGCGTGGGGTTCGCCGCCTGCGTGGGGCGGGCCACCGCCGACGACTTCTCCCTCGAGCTCTCCTTCCAGGCGGCCACCTTCGCGGCGGTGGGAGGGAGGGGGACGATCGTCGGCCCGATCCTGGCCGCCCTGCTCTTCTACCCGCTTCTCCAGGGGACGGGGATCCCGCCGGCGGGAAGGGTCCTTCTGTATGCGCTGGTCCTCCTTTTCACCCTCCGCTTCTTCCCCGCGGGGGTCGCGGGAACGCTGCGGGAGCGGGCGAGAGCCCGAAGGATGGCGGGGAGAAAGGGGGACGGCCGGTGAGCGACCTCCTGCTTGCGGACCGGATCACGAAGTCGTTCGGCACCAACCGGGTTCTGCGGGGAGTAACGATCGGCATCGGCCGGGGGGAAGTGGTCGGCCTCTTCGGCCCCAACGGCTCGGGGAAGACCACCCTCGCCAACATCATCACCGGCCTTACCCGCCCGGACAAGGGGAGGATCCTCTTCGAGGGGAAGGACGTGACGGGCATGTCGATGGACGCGCGCTTCCGCGCAGGGATCGCCCGAACCTTCCAGATCCCCGATCCCTATCCGTCGCTGACCGTCGTCGAGTCGGTCCGCGTCGCACTTTTGTGCAGCGAGGCGGGCCGCAAGGAAACGGAGGGGAAAGGGCCCGGCTTCCAGGAAAATCTCGATTCCCTTCTCGTGCGGACGGGGCTCTTCGCGCAGCGGTTCTGGCCGGCCGCGAAGCTCTCCCAGGGGTGCCTGCGGCGGCTCGAGTTCGCCCGGGCCATCTCCTGCCGTCCCAAATTCATCCTGCTGGACGAGGTCTCCTCGGCGCTCTCCGCGCGGGACGAAGCGGAGCTGGTCGCCCTCATGCGGTCCCTGCACCGGGAGGAGGACATCTCCTTCCTGCTGATTTCCCACAACCCCCTCATTCTCGAAGAGCTCTGCGACCGGGTGGTGGCCATCGAAGACGGGCGGGTCTTCTGGGAGGGGAAGCCGGGAGACCTCGCGAAGTACGTGCCCACGTCGCACCACGCGCATGGGGACGAGGGCGGAAATCACGAGGGAGGATAACGGGGCGCTTGGATCTGAAGGTGAAACATCTCACGGTCCGCCTCGGACAGGTGCGGGCGGTAAGCGGCGTCTCCCTATCGGTCCGCCAGGGGGAAATCGTCGCCGTCTTCGGGGCGAACGGCTCCGGCAAGACCACGTTCCTCAAGGCGATCGCCGGGCTGGCGCCTGCCTCGGAGGGGAGGATCACGTACCACGGAGAGGACATCACCCCTCTCCCCGCCCACGAACGGGTCGCCCGGGGCGTGTATTACGTATCCGACCGGGCACGCGTCGCGCTCCGGATGACCGTCCGGGAGAACCTGGACGTGGGCGGGTACCTGCGAACCTCCGCGCAGCGGGAGATCTCGCGGCAGTCCGTGCACGATCTCTTTCCCGTCCTGAGAGACAAGGCGGGGGAGCTCGCCGGCGTCCTGTCGGGAGGGGAGCGCCAGATGCTGGTCGTCGGCCGCGCGTTGATGGGGAATCCCTCGCTCCTGTTGTTCGACGAGCCGTTTTTAGGGCTGTCGCACGAGGTCCGCGACAGGATCCTTGCGGTCCTCGAGGGCGCGCTCAAGGGGAAGGTGACGATCCTGCTGGCGGAGCACGACCTGGGCGCGGCGCTCCGGGTCCTCGACCGGTACTGCATCTTCCTGAACGGGGAGCTCCTCCATTTGGGCAAGCGCAGCGACGTCACCGACGAGGAGCGGCTGCGCGCGGTGTTCCGCAGGTTCTACCAGTCCGGCGGTTAGTGAACGACAATCAAGGGAGAGAATCGATGAACGGGGAACGGCAGAAGAAGGCAGGGAACGGCGGACGGGATCAGATCACCGTCTCGCTTCCGGCGGAACTTGTGGAAACCTTGAGGGAGTTCTGCAGGGACAAGAAGATTCCGCCCGACCTGGTCGTGGAAAGGGCCCTCCTGGAGTATTTCCGGGAGGGCGACATGAGCCACTAAAGCGGTCTAACGGGCTACGAAGCGATGAGGGACTCGGAGAGGAGCCCTGCGGTCTTCTCCCGCCGTTCCGCGTCGCGGGCGCGAACGATCCCGGCCATCCGCTCCTTCCACGGCTCGAGCCGGAACGACCGCCGGTCGTTCACGTAGGCGTCGATGAGCTCCCGGTAGAACCGGACCATCTCCCCCACCAGAGGGACGGAGTACTCGCGCCCCTGGATCTTGATGGTGTCCACGCCCATGTCGATGAGAGACGGGATGTCGTCGACGAGGAAGTACGCCGTGTTCGGAAGGATCACCCCCCGGGCCTCCGTCTCGCCGCCTTCCCCCACCTGGTCCCACTCGGTGAGGCAGACCCGGTAGCAGAGCCCGCCGCGGTTGGGGCTGCCCAGGAAGTGGTTCTTCCCTTCCTCGTCGATCCGCCATTCCTGGCGGGTGTAGCTGCTCATCGTGCAGCGGCCCAGCAGCGTGTAGCAGGTCGTTGCGTGGACGAGGACCTCCAGGCCGACCCCCGCCTCCTCCTTGATCCGGCGCATCTCCTCCCGGCCCATCCGGCACTCGGCCACGATCTGGGTGGCGCCGGCCTCCTTGTAGAAGCGGGCGTCCTCCGCGTTGATGATGGTGCAGCCGACGCTCGCATGGATCTGCACGCCGGGGAACCGGCGGGACAGGACGGCCATCGCCCCCACGTCGGTGAGGATGAAGTCGCGGATCCCGGCCTTGTAGAATTTTTCCGTCTTGGAGAGAAAGAGGGGGAATTCCCGGGATGCGGGAAGCGTGTTGAACGCCACTCGCAGCACTTTCCCTAAGGAACGGGCATATGCCGCCGACTCGATGATCTGATCGTCGCCCATTTCATACTGGGCCCTGCGGCGGCTCCACCCCTTGGCTCCCACGTACACCGCGTCCGCCCCGTTGTCGAGAACCGCCCGGACCATTTCAGGCGTGCCGCCGGATGCCAGAAGTTCCGCCATTCCCACAATCCTCCTCAAAGCTGTGGCTCTGGGAAGTCGAATTATACCTGAGGTTTGCCTTCTTGTAAAACAGTGCCGACGTAAATCCTTCCGGTCTTGCCGAAATAGTAACCGTTGCACAGTCCCTCGCGGGAGTGCTTTCGAATCGCGTCGGCCCATCCTCGGCGGACCTCGTACGCCGCCCCGGAGGCGGCCATTTCCAATGCCTCCCGGTACATCCTGCCGATCTCCGACCGGTATGCCGCCGTCTCGTATAAACCTTCGATTTTAAAGATGGAAAACCCGGCGGACAAAAGCTGAGGAAGATGCTCCAGCATGCACATGTCCCGGCCGCTCAAGACCCCCTTCCCCACCGTTTTCAACACCCATTGACGCGTCGTGAGCCAGTGTTCCTCCCGGCAGGCCGAGGGGCATTTCGGGTCGGTCTCCTCCGGCTCCGTCAGCAGGGAACACCTGTCGGTCACCCCGAGCGGGATCTTGCCGTGCGCCAGGACCTCCACCTCGATCTTTGCCTCCCGGGCGATGATTTCCATCTCCTGAAGACTCACCTCGGCGTTCGGGCGAACACGGACGGCCCCGTACTCCCCCATCACCTGGGCGGCCAGGTGCGTGTAGACGTTGGCATACGCTCCCATGTGGGCGGGAAGGGGATTTCCCTTCTCGCGGAGAATCCGCAGGACCCCCATGTTGTGGATCTCCAGCGCCTGGACGCCGGCTTCGGCCGCCGCATCGATAAGGCGTTCCGCCTGGGGGAGGTCGCGCCCCCGCGGGGCGGCAAGGGTGGTCACGTAGACCTTCTTCCCCGCCTTGCGAAGGGCGGACACGGCTTCGGGGAGAAGGGCGACCTTTTCCGAGAAGTTTCCGTCGACGCGGCGGCAGTACGGGTTCCCCAGGCACACCGCGTCATAGGGGCCGAGGTCGGTCCCGGAGAGCTCCCGGGGGG
>JACRMU010000146.1 GCA_016219515.1 Deltaproteobacteria bacterium | reverse complement strand
CGATGAGCTCCATCATGGACACCGGGGAACGAACCGACGTATCGGAAGGAGAATTACCTTCCGCCTTTCTTCAAGTCGATGAGAACCATCTTGATGACGGCCTTGAGCGTTTCGAAGACACCCACCCCCGTCGTGGCCACCGTTTCGAACTCCGGGACGTTCCGGTGGTTGAGCAGCGCGTGGAGCTCCGCGACGGAGGCGACCTGGGGCAGGTCCCTCTTGTTGTACTGCATGACGAGCGGGATCTTGTCGCCGTCGAACCCCTGCTCCCGCAGGTTGACCTGCAGGTTCTCCAGCGACTCCACGTTGGCGTCCATCCGCGTGAGCTGCGAATCGGCGGAGAACACCACCCCGTCCACGCCCCGCAGGATCAGGCGGCGGCTTGCGTCGTAAAAAACCTGCCCCGGGACCGTGTAGAGGTGGAAGCGGGTCTTGAAACCGCGGACCTCGCCGAGCGAAAGCGGGAGAAAATCGAAGAACAGCGTCCGTTCGGTCTCCGTGGCGAGGGAGATCATCTTCCCCCGCGATTCCGGGTTCATCCGCCGGTAGATGTACTGGAGGTTCGTCGTCTTTCCGCAAAGGCCGGGCCCGTAATACACGATCTTGCAATTGATCTCTCGGGAGGAGTAGTTGATGAAGGACATTATTTGAACAGGCTCTCGATATCGTCCTCGGTAAGTTCCTCGATATCTCCCTCTTCCCCTTTTTCCGCCGCGGCGTCGATCTCCCGGAGGATTCTCTCCAGGTCCACCGCCGCCTTCCGCACCCGCAGCCGGACGAGCCCCACGGAGGAGCGCCGGCCGAAGATTACCACGAGGATGAGCCGGTTGGCCACAACGGAGATGTGCATATTGTCCCGCTCCCCCTCGTGGAAAAGGATCGAAAACTCCTTTTCCCCGATGAGGGAGGCCAGCCCCCCGGTGGCCGCGATGTTCCCCGCGGTCAGCGAGGCCAGCGAGGTGGTGTCGAAATCTTCGGTCGCGCCGGCGGAGGCGATGAGGGCGCCGTTCTTGTCGACGAGGAAGACCACCTTGGAGTAGGAATCCGCGAGAAGCTTCTTCAGGACGATCTGGATTTCGAGGTATTCCTTCTCGCGGAGGATGAATTGCCCTTGCGCCATACGCGAAAAGATACCATAGGGGATGCGAAATCGAAAGAAGGAGACTGCTTGCCGCCGCAGGCGGATTAAAAAACCCCGGGAGGCCTTGGAACGCCTCCCGGGGTTTTTGCGTTTCGGAGAGTTTTAGGACCGTCCCTATAGCAGCGGGTTCTTGTGCATCTCCCGGAGGCGGGCCCAGCGGCGGTCCACCTCGGTCTGGAAAGCGTCCAGCACGTGCTTGCAGTCGGGCTTGAGCATGTGCTTGGTCTTCCCCATCTGCTTGACCCACTCCGTCACCGGGACCTTCTTCCCCTTCTCCTCCGGGTCGTAGTTGATCGTCGTGATCCCGTGCTCGATCTCGTAGAGCGGGAAGAAGCAGGAGTCCACCGCCGCCTGGATGATCGGCACGGAGAGCCGCTCCTCCGTGCGCCACGCCAGCGGGCACATCGAGATGAGCTTGCCGAAGACCAGGCCTTCGTCCGCGAACTTCTGCGCCTTGGCCGCCTTGCGGATCATGTCGCGCGGGTGGCTCTCCGCCGCCGTGAAGACGTACGGGATGTGCGCGGAGTTGAAGATCTGGGCCGTGTCCTTGTGGTGCGTCGCCTTTCCCTTCTGCGCCGGCCCGTAGTTCGACGTGGAGGTCGACTGGCCGATAGGCACCGTGAAGGAGAGCTGGGAGCCGGTGTTCTGGTACCCCTGGTTGTCGTACTCGATGATGATCATCCGGGAGTTCCGCGCGGCGGCGCCCAGGGAAGGGCCGATCCCGATGTCGTGCCCGCCGTCCCCGGTGACCATGAGGAAGGTGATCTTTTCGTCCTTGGGGATTTCGCCCCGCTTTTTGCGCTCCTCGAACATTTCGACGACGCCGGAGAGCGTCGCCGCGCCGTTCTGGAACAGGTTGTGGATGTAGGTGATCTTGTGGGAGGTGTACGGGTAGCCGGTCGTGACCACCATCCCGCAGCCGGTGTGGAACAGGACGGTCACGAACCCCTCGATCCCCTTCAGAAAAGTGTTCAGGTTCACGAAGATTCCGCAGCCCGGGCAGGCGCCGTGGCCGGGACCCACCCGCTTCGGCCGTTCGGTAAGCGCCCGCATGTTCAGGCCCCTCACGTCCATCTTCCCTTCCGGGGAGACCTCCACCCGGACCAGCCCCGACGCATCCTGCTCGGAAATCGGGTCGAACGCCTTGGGCGGCTCGTACCCTTTCTCGCCGGGGTTGACTCCGAAGTAGT
>JACRMU010000145.1 GCA_016219515.1 Deltaproteobacteria bacterium | reverse complement strand
GCGCCGCGGTCACACCAGCGGAGAAGAAGTCTGCCGAAACTTCGACGGAGGCCGCCACAGAGCCGAAGGCCGTCCGCGTCAACGCCGTCACGCTCCAGAACGGCGCCGTCCATTTCATCGACCGCTCGGTAAAGCCGAGCTACTCGGCCAAGCTGGGGGACATTCAGGCCACGATCACGAATCTATCGTCGGATGAGGGCAAGCCCGCGGATGTGGACATCAACGCCAAGTTGGACGATGCCGCGCCGCTCTTCGTAACCGGCAAGCTCAATCCGCTCAGCAAAGATCTCTTCGTCGACGTGAAAGTGGATTTTCGTGAGATGGAGTTGAACCCGCTGACGCCCTACTCCGGGAAGTACGCCGGGTACACGATCCAAAAGGGCAAGCTCTCGCTTGCTCTCGGCTACCTCATCAACCAACGCAAGCTGGACTCGACCAACAAGGTCTTCATCGACCAGTTTACGTTCGGCGACAAGGTCGACAGCCCCGATGCCACAAACCTGCCCGTCAGATTGGCCGTCTCGCTCTTGCAGGACCGCAAGGGCCAAATCAAGCTCGATCTGCCGGTCGCCGGCTCCCTGGATGATCCCAAATTCAGCGTGTGGGGCGTGGTGCTGGATATCGTGGTCAATCTACTCACGAAGGCGGCGACGGCGCCCTTTGCCCTGCTGGGCTCGCTGCTACCGGGCGGTGGCGAGGAATTGAGCGCGGTGGAGTTCGCCATGGGTGCGGCAGGGCTGGACGCGGCGGGAGAAAAACGTCTGGCGTCATTGGGATCGCTGCTCGCCGATCGCCCCGCGCTGAAGGTCGAGATTGCCGGGCGTGTGGATCCGGAGAAAGACCGCGAGGGGCTCCGCAAGACCCTTTTCGATCGCAAGCTGAAAGCCCAGAAGCTCAAGGAGCTGGTCAAGCGCGGCGAGTCGGCAGCATCAGTGGACGAGGTGAAACTCGACCCCGAAGAGTACGTGACTTATCTCACGAAGCTGTACAAGGAAGAAGACCTGCCGAACAAGCCCACCAATTTTCTGGGCATTACCAAGAGCCTCCCGCAGAACGAGATGGAGCAGCTCCTGCTGGACAGCCTCGCCCCGACCGACGACGATCTCCGTCGCTTGGCGACCCAGCGAGCCCAGGCCGTCCGTGATTACTTGCTGAAAGCCGGCCAACTCGACCCGCAGCGGATCTTCCTGCTGGAATCAGCCGCCGCTCAAGACAAGACCGGTGAGAAGAAAGCGCCCGCCACGCTGAGCCGCGTCGACCTCGCAATCAAATAAGGCTCCTTCCCCCGTTCTGTGGGGGTTTCCACCCGATGCTATCCGTTG
>JACRMU010000148.1 GCA_016219515.1 Deltaproteobacteria bacterium | reverse complement strand
GGTTGGCGATGAAGATCTTCTTGAAGGGGCCCTTATTCCGCATAATCATCGCACTCCGGGCTCGCGGGGGGCCTTCCTCGGAGCTACGTTCGCGACCTTCGCCCGCTCACTGCGGACTCCGCTTCGACGCAATCTCTCCCTTCGCTCCATACGCCGCTCCTCGGAAGCCTCCCGCTGCACCCTGCGTCCGCATCGCATTATCCCGGAATAGGGCATCAAGAAATATCCGTCCCCGTCAGGATGCGGAGGGCTTCCCGGTACTTCCGCGACGTCTTCTCGATCACGTCGGGGGGGAGCTTCGGTCCCGGCGCGGTCTTGTTCCAGGGGAGGGTCAGCAGGTAGTCGCGGACGAACTGCTTGTCGAAGCTTTGCTGCGGGCCTCCCGCACGGTACCCGTCGGCGGGCCAGAAGCGGGACGAATCGGGGGTGAGCGCCTCGTCGATCCACAGGAGCTTCCCCTCCGCGAGGCCGAACTCGAACTTCGTGTCCGCGATGATGATCCCCCGCCCCAGGGCGTAATCGGCGGCGGCCTTGTAGAGCGCGAGGGCGGTATCGCGCACCTGCGCCGCTATCGTCTTCCCCACGATCTCGCCCATGCGCTCGAAGGAGATGTTCTCGTCATGCCTCCCCTTCTCCTCCTTCGTCGCCGGAGTGAAGATCGGCTCCGGAAGGCGGGAGGACTCCACGAGCCCCTTCGGAAGGGAGATGCCGCACACTTCCCCGTGCTCCTTGTACTCGGCCCAGCCGGAGCCGGACAGGTAGCCGCGGACGACGCATTCGACGGGAAGCGGCTTCGCCTTCCGGCACAGCATCGCGCGTCCCCGCAGGATCTCCGAGTGGGAGCACGCCGGCGGCGGGAACTCGTCCACGTCGATCGTGAGCATGTGGTTGGGGACGATCCCCGACAGCTTCCCGAACCAGAACGCCGAAATCCGGTTCAGGACCTGTCCCTTCCCCGGGATGCCGTCCGGCATCACCACGTCGAACGCGGAGAGCCGGTCGGAAGCCACCAGCAGGAGCTTGCCGTCCACTTCATAGATGTCGCGGACCTTGCCGCGCCCGAGCAGCTTCATCCCCGGGAAATTCGTCTCCACCACCGCCTGGGCTGTCACGTGGCACTCCTCCGGTTGGGGGTTAAAAAGTGAATCATAATACATCGAACTGGAGCATGTACAGGCGGCGGTAGATCCCGCCGGCCTCCATCAGCTCCCGGTGCGTGCCCGTTTCGCGGACTTTCCCCTTGTGCAGCACGATGATCCGGTCCGCCGACAGGATCGTGGAGAGCCGGTGGGCGACGACGAGCGACGTTCGTCCGGCGAGGATGTTCGCGAGCGCCTTCCGGATCTCGTCCTCGGTGACCGGGTCGACGCTGGAGGTCGCCTCGTCCAGCAGCAATACGTCCGGATTCCTCGCCAGCGCGCGCGCGAACGCGACGAGCTGCCGCTGCCCGACGGAGAGCCGCCCGCCCCGCTCCCCGACGGCGGTGGAAAGTCCTTCCTCCCAGCCGCCCGCAAACTCCGCCACTCCCGCGGCCGCGACCGCCGCCTCGACCGCCGGCCCGCCTGCCTCCACGTTCTCCCGGACGGACCCCGAGAACAGGAAGGGGTCCTGGAGGACGAGGGAAAGCTTCCCCCGCAATTCCTCTCTCGACAAATCCCGGATGTCCCTTCCGAACAGCAGGATCCTGCCGCGCTCGATTTCGTAGAGGCGGCACAGGAGGGAAAGGATCGTCGTCTTTCCCGCGCCCGTCGCCCCCACGATCGCGCCCATTTCCCCTTCGCGGATGGCGAACGATACCCCCCGCAGGACGGGGCCCCGGTCCGGGGAGGTCCCCGCGCCGGAATCCCCGTAGGAGAACCAGACGTCCCGGAACTCTATGGCCGGCACGGGGGACGTCCCGTCCGCGCCGTCCGCACTCTCCTCACCGGCCCTCGCAGCGGCAATGCCGAAATCTTTTGCGGCGGCCGGGGCCGCGGAGGAAGCCGCCGGGAGCGCGGGGGCGTACTCGGGGGCCGGCTCCGCGTCCAGGATGTGGAAGATCCGCTCGCAAGAGGCCAGGGCCGACTGGAGGATGTTGTATTTGTCGCTCATGTCCTTTATCGGGTTGAAGAACTTCTGCGCGTACTCGAGGAAGGCCACCAGCGTGCCGAACGTGATGGCCCCGGAGATGACCTGCCCGCCCCCCCGCCAGAGCAGGAGCGCCACGGCGACGGAGGAAAACAGCTCCACGCCGGGAAAGTAGAAGGAGTAGTAGTTCGTCAGGCGGATGTTTTCGGAAGCGTAATCCTCGTTCAGCGCGTCCAGCTGCCGGACCGACTTCTCCTCCTGGACGAACGCCTTGACCACCGCCGCGCCGGACACGCGCTCCTGGAGGAAGGCGTTCATCCGCGCGAGCTTTCTGCGGATCTCCCGGTTCGCCTCCCGGATGAATTTCTTGAGCACCTCGACGAAGAGGACCAGGACGGGCAGGACGATGAAGGTGACCAATGCGAGGACGGGATTCATCCAGAGGAGGATGACCGCGATCCCCAGCAGGACCGTCACGTCCCCGACCGTGGAGACCAGCCCCGAGGACAGGAGCTCCTGGAGCGCTTCCACGTCGGAGGTCAGGCGCGTCATCAGCCGGCCGGTCGGAGTACGGTCGAAAAACGAAACGGGGAGCCGCTCCAGCCGGGCGAACATCTCCTTCCGGATCGCGAAAATGATCCGCTGGCCGAGGACGGACACGGAGAGCATCTGGAGGTAGAGGAACCCCATCGCGCCGGCGAGGGACGCAAGGTAGAGGGCGACCCAGCCGGTCATCCCCTCGAACCGGCCGGCCGTGATGTGCCGGTCGATGAGGACCTTGATGAGGTAGGGGCCCGCAAGCTGGCAGGCCGTCCCCAGCGCGAGCCCCAGGAGGGAAAGGGCGATCAGCGCCTTGTGCGGCCGAAGATACGAGAGCAGGCGGCGCAGCAGCCGCAGGTCCACCGCCTGCGCATCCACCCGGTCCTCGAGGAAGTAGCGCTCGCGCCCGCCGATCACGACGACGCCTCCAGCTCACGGGAGAGCATCTGGCGGGAGTACAGATCGAAGTACGCGCCGCGGAGGGAGAGCAGCTCGTCGTGCGTCCCCTCCTCCGCGATCCGCCCTCCCGAGAGGACGAGGATGCGGTCGCATCGGGAAAGGGAGGACATCCGGTGCGTGCTGAAGAGGATCGTCCGGGCCCCGCGCAGGGAGAGGATCTCGCGGAAGATCTCCTGCTCCGTCTCCGCATCGACGGAGGAGAGCGCGTCGTCCAGGAGCAGGACCCTTGCCCCGGTGCACAAAGCCCGCGCGATGGTGGCGCGCTGCTTCTGCCCCCCGGAAAGGGAGATCCCCCGCTCGCCGATGACCGTCCCGAACCCTTCCGGCATCTCCTCGATCTCGGCAAGGAGCCGCGCCTGTCCCGCCGCCCGCCGCGCCGCATCCGCGTCCGGCTCCGCGAGCCCGAAGCAGAGGTTCGAAAGGACCGTGTCCGAGAAGAGGAAGGGGTCCTGCGCAACGAGGGCAACGGAGCGGCGGAGCCGGCCGACGGGGATGTCGTTCACGTCCCTCCCCTCGAAGAACACGGCGCCGGGAGGGATGGGGTACAACCGCAGGATCAGCGAAAGCAGCGTGCTCTTCCCGCTTCCCGTCGGCCCCACCAGCCCCACCACTTCGCCGGGCCGGACGGAAAAGGAAACATCCCGAAGGACCCCGCCCCGTCCTTCTCCGGGATACGCGTAGGAGAGGTTCCGAAATTCGAGTACAGGCGTGGCGTCGGGAGCATAAGCGCCCTCCGCAAGCGCATCCTCCTTCGCTAAATCCTCCACGGGGAGGCGGAGAAACTCGTTGATGCGGCCCATCGCGCTGCCGCCCCTCTGGACGAGGTTGATGACCCACCCCAGGGCCATGGTCGGAAAGGAGAGCATCGCGAGGTAGGCGTTGAACGCGACGAATCCTCCCAGGGTCAGCCGGCCGCGGATGACGAGCCAGCCGCCGATCAGCAGCACCAGCGCGATCCCGGCGCCGGCCAGAAATCCGATTGCGCCGTGGAACACCGCGGAGGTCCTTGAAACGGCCACGTTCCGGCGGAGGTACTCTTCGCAGTCCCGCGCAAAGCGGCCTTCCTCGTGCTCCTCGAGGCCGTACGCCTTGACCAGCCGGATGCCGCTGATGTTCTCCTGCAGGGTGGCGTTCATCCCGGCGAGCGTCTCCTGGACCTTCCGGTAGATCTTGTGGAACTTCCGGCCGTATTCCCTCGATACGAGGATGATCACCGGCGCCAGGACCAGCGACACGGCCGTGAGAAGCGGGCTGATCCGGAACATGAACCCCAGGGCGAGGACGTAGGATATGACCGTTCCCGCGAGCATCAGCATCCCCGGACCCAAAAAGAGCCACACCGCGGAGATGTCGTTGGTCATCCGCGACATGACGTCCCCGGTGGGGGTGGCCCCGAAAAAGGAAAGGGGCAGCCGGATCACGTGGCGGAAAACGTCCCTTCGAAGCGCAAGCTCCACCCGGCGCGCGGCCACAAGCAGCCCCCGGCGGGAGAAGTAGCGGAACGTCCCGTGCAGCGCGGCGAAGAGCAGCATCCAGGAAACGGCCCGGACCAGCCGCTCCCTGCCGTCGGGCGCGGCGATGCCGTCGATCGCTTCCCGCGTCATCCAGGGGATCAGGAGCCCGAAGAGGCTGGAGACGAACAACCCGAGCGCGCACAGGAGGAACGCCGCCCCGTGGCGCGCCAGGTAGGGACGCAGGGTGAAGAGCTCGCGGATGGGCGCCCCCTTACATGGGAACCGGGGTGGGCGTGAAGCAGGCCAGGAAAAGCACGCCCGCGAAGATGCCGATCGCGCGGCGCCCCCTGGAAAGGGGGATCTCGTCGTGGACGGGAGGCGGGTGCGCCGTCCCCAGCACGAACAGCATGACGGCCCAGACGACCCACCCTCCCCAGAAGAATCCCATGGGAAGGAGGAGGTAAGGGACCGCTCGCGACACCTTCATGTAGGCGCCGCCGAACAAGGCGTAGGCGATGTGCCCCCCGTCGAGCTGTCCGGCGGGAAGCAGGTTCAGGGCCGTCACGAGAAGGCCGATCCAGCCGGCGAACGCGACGGGGTGGAGCACCACGTCGTAGCCCTTCGGGATCTCCCCGAGCATGAGATGGGATGCCGCGCGGAAGAGAAGCGACTCCCCCAGCGGGATGCCGGTGAGGCCCGCCGTCGGGCGGATGGCCGACAGCTTAAGGCCGATGGCGAGGATGGGGATCGCAATGAGCGCGCCGGCGATCGGCCCCGCCGCCCCGATGTCGAGCAGCGCGTTCCGGTGGGGGACCGGCGACTTGATCTTGATGAAGGCCCCGAACGTCCCGATGAACGAGGGGGCAGGGATGAAATACGGCGGGGTCACCGCCACGTTGTGCCGCCTCGCGGCGGTGTAATGCCCCATCTCGTGGATGACCAGGATCGAGAGGAGGGGGATGGAGAACATCAAGCCGGAAACCAGGTCCGCCGGGTTGCGCAACGGGTTGCCGCCCGCCAGGAACGTCCCCGCGACCAGGGTCGAGATAAACGTTGCGACGAACAGCAGGACCTGGACACCCATCGCTTTTCCCCCTTCTTTCCCATCCACGATTATATGATAAGGAAGCGAGAGGTTGGGTTGCGCAAATGAAGCTGCTTTCAGACGTTCCGGAAGGGGAAAGCGTCCTCCTGCACATCTGCTGCGCCCCGGACGCCACCTACGGCGTGCCGGCGATGCAGGAGCGGTTCCGCGTCACGGGGTTCTTCTTCAACCCGAACCTCCACCCCGGGGAAGAGCACGCCCGTCGCCTCCAGGCCACCCGCCAGGTACAAGAATACTTCCCTTTCGCGCTCGAAGTGGAAGAAGGCGGGGAAAAGGAATGGGAAGATGCGGTGCGGGGGCTCGAAGGGGAGCCCGAAAAGGGCCGAAGGTGCGAGGCGTGCATCCGGCTGCGGCTTCGCAGGACCGCGGAGAAGGCAAAGTCCATGGGGATATCCGCATTCTGCACCGTCCTGACCGTAAGCCCGAAGAAGGATGCATCGATGGTGAACCGCATCGGCCGGGAGGAAGGGAAACGGGCCGGCATCCTTTTCATCGAGGCGGACATGAAGAAGAACAACGGCTTTCTCAATAGTATCAACGTATCGAAAATGCTTGGGATTTATCGCCAGAAGTACTGCGGGTGCAGATACTCGACCCGCCCGTAAAGATACGGAACGAACTCACCGATAAGGAACCCATGCACGATTTCGCTACGATGGAGGGCGAAGGAGAATGGCGGAAGCGTGAGGGAATCGAACCCTCCGAAGACATTGCTGCCTCCCGACCGGATTTGAAGTCCGGGGGGGCCACCAGCGCCCCATCCGCTTCCGTCGAACGAATTCCTTCTCGAAGGAAAGGAGAACGGCTACTTGCTCTTCGCCGTTTCCTTTACACGACGCTTCTTCGACTTCTCTTTCCTGTGCCTGCGGCGCCGGATCTCGCGTTTCCGTTCCGTCGTCATGCAACCCCCCGCGCATCCCTGGTATTCAAGCGGGGGACATTATAACAAATTGCCGAAAGGAGGAACGATGAGACGATTCCCGGTTTTCCTGGCCGTCCTTTTTCTGATGGCGGCGGTCCCGGCGCACGCAGCGCCGGGCTTCGAGGTGGGCGCACGCGGAATGTACTGGTTCCCCGACCTCACGGCGGCCGTGAAGACGACGGTCGGCGGGGTGACGGGTGAATTCGACGCCAAGAACGACCTCGGGGTGGGGGACGAGAACTTTCCTTCCGGGGAGGCGTTCCTCCGGGTCGGAAGGGTGCACTTCCGGGTCGGGTACACGCCCGTCAGCTTCGACGGGACGAAGCAGGTCACGCAGAATATCACCTTCAACGGCCAGACGTTCACCGCCGGCGCCAACGTCATCACCAGCCTGGACCTGAAGATGGCGGACGCCGAGTTCCAGTTCGACATCGTCCGCCCCGACGTGGCGGTCGCCAACTTCAACCTGGGCGCCATCCTGAAGGTCAAGTACGTCGACGGGGAGGTCGAGCTGCGATCCAGCACGCAGACGGAGAAGAAGGACTTCAAGGCGCCGGTCCCGATGCTCGGGCTCGGAGCGGGCGCCGGCTTCCTCAAGAACATGGTGCGGGCGGACGCGCGGGTGACCGGGATGACGTACTCGGGGAACCACCTCTTCGAGGGAGACGCCTTCCTGTCGTTCTCCCCCGTGCCCTTCTTCAGCGTGCAGGGCGGCTATCGGATCATCGATCTCAAGATCGACGAGGACGACATCGTCGCCAAGCTGAAGTTGAAAGGGCCGTACGTCGGCGCCCAGCTTTCGTTCTAAACCAGGGACGTTCTTAAATCCCGAAAGTAAAAACGGGGATGTTCCTAAGAACTCGAAAAGAGAAACCGGACGGTTATCGGGGGCGGTTCCGGCCATCGGGGCGGGGCCGCCTTGCCGTTTTCGGGAAAATCGATATTGAAGAGACATCGTGCCGCGGGTAGAATGAGAACCCTGGTCGGGCGCTTAACTCAGCGGTAGAGTGCCACCTTCACACGGTGGAAGTCACAGGTTCAAGTCCTGTAGCGCCCACCATTTTCCTTGGATACCTATACGATCGAGGCATCCGCCGGGGCCGGGGGCCGCATCAGCCCGACCGGGGCGGTGAAAGTCACCCGTGGGAATGCCCAGGGCTTCACGATCACCCCGGATTCCGGGTACCTGGTCCAGGAGGTCGAAGTCGACGGGGTCTCGGTGGGTGCGGTGGAGAGCTACCTCTATTACAACATCACCGCTCCCCATACCATCAGCGCCACTTTTGTCTCAGGCCCATAACGCTTGGCAGGATCTGCGGCTGCTTCCATCAAGGGAGGGGCGGGCCCGAAAGGCCGCCCCCCAATCCTGATAACCAACGGGATATAATGAATGGTAAACATGGAAACGGACAATTCTGAAGGGATGACAGGATGCCGATACGGCCGCTGATATCTTGCATGATTGTCGCTTTCTGTCTTGTCGCATCCGACCGGCATGCAACGTATGCTCTTCCTCCCTCCGGAATGGATATGCAGTCGATGCAGGGATGGTCCGTCGTCTCGGGAACGGTGACCTATCGCGAACGCACGGAGCTTCCCGGAACGGCCCTCTGCCATTTCGAACTTCTCGATTTATCGCAGCGGGATCCAAGAAAAGCCAGGATCGGCGAAGAAACCATCTGGCCCGCGGGAATCAAATTGCCGGTCACTTTCCGAATCTCCTACGACCCTTCGCGGATCGATCCTTTGCACATCTACGTTGTGCGCGCCCGCATCACGGACGGAGAAAAGACGCTGTTCGTCAGTGCGACGATGTCAAATGTGCTTACCAAGGGAGCGTCGAGCACCGCCGAGGTCGTCGTCGTGCCGGTTTCGATCCGTTATTAACGAAGAACGCCCGATCCATACCGGATAGCCCGTTTTGGGGAATTCCCCAATCCATTGGGGTAATTCACCCAATCGATCGGGGCGTACGCGTTAGCTGCCTTGCTCTCTCCTGTCTTTCCTTGATTCGCCTTCCCCGCTCGCAGTCCCGGTACATCCCCGCATTTACGGACACAAAATTACACGTCCATGCGGAATCGTGAGGTTTAAGCGCTGTTTATCGATGTACGTCAAACAGCGAGCCGACGAAGGCAACTCGCAATTACACCATGCAGATCCGTTTTATTTTCAGGTTGTTGGATCGTTCAGGAACCGCTCGCGTTTCCCGGTATGCATCTTGCTGTTTCACCTTATTCTGTCGATGGAACTGTCGCGAGATATTTCGCTTTTTCATGCATGAAGGGGGATACCGATGGGAACGCTCACGGGAATGATTCATGCCATGTCGAAACGAAAACGGAGGGGGTGCGTTGGTCTTGCTGCGCCCTTGTCCCTGGCTATTCTCGCCCTTTGGATCGGGACAGCTTGCGCGCAGACCGGTAATTTCTGCGTGCCGACCGGCGGCGAAGCGATCCAAACCAACAAGTTCAATTACGCGCCCGGCGAGGATGTCCATATCGCCGGCACGGGCTTCCAGCCGCTCTGCGACGTATACGTCCGCGTAACGCGTCCCGACGGCACGGTCACGAAGGGCGACGGCACGGCCGCCCCCGGGATGGACATCGCCACTACCGATGCATCAGGAGGACTCGCAGCCGTTTACGTCCGGCAGGGCAACTCCATCAGCGGAGAGCATGTGGTCGACGTTCTGGACGCTGAGATCAACGTTATCTCCTACTCCATTTTTCACAATCCGGAACCTCCCGGCGCCCTGGCCTGTCCTTTTACGGTAGATCCTTCGATCCCCGCGGATGACCTCACTACGTCCACATTCAAAACCATACAGTCCGCAGTTACCTATCTGCCCAATCCCGGTCCCTGCACCATCACCGTACTCCCCGGAACGTACGATGAACTGGTGAACCTGGTATCGAGGAATTCATCGGCCACGGACGAATCCCAACGGATCGTGCTCCATGCCCCAAACGGTCCCGCCATCGTGGCGCCTACGACTTCGAACGCCGTCGGATTTACGCTGACCAATTCGAAATTCGTAACCATCACCGGTTTCACCGTGAAGGGGAGCAACGTGCACCGGGGAATTTCGTTGAGCGGCGCCGCCGGAAACTCAAACTGGGACATTACCGTCGATGGAAACATCCTGTTCGGCATCGGCACTCCCGCAGCGGCGGGCTCCGCGGGAATTTCCGTCGGTTCGGGCAACCTGCGCACCTGGATCGTCAACAATCTCATTCGGGACAATGCCCGGGGCGGCATCGATCTTTCCAACGGATCCGGCCCGAGCTACATCGTCAACAATACGATCCATCAGAACGGTTGGAATGGAATAACGAGGGCTTCCGGCAGCGGAAGCAACGCCGTCGCTTTTCTGATCAACAACCTGATCGTGGGCAACGGAACCGCTTCCGATGTGGCCTGGGGAAGATGGGGCATATACCAGAGCGGCACGGGAAACGCCGCCATGGCGACTCTCAAAAACAACATGTTTTTCAACAATGGTGTCTATACGGCCGGCGTGCTCACCAGCGGGGGAGACATTTCCGCGGCAGGGATTCTGTATGCCGACGATGTGGACAATTACACGACGAACGGCCGTGCTTCCAGCCCGTCGAGCCCGACGACGGGAATCGTGGGCTGCACCTTTCCCGACTGTTCCCCGAATCATCCCTTCACCGAGATATACGCAGATACCATCGATTTCGCGCTGTTGAAGACGCCCTCCCAGATCTCGCCCGCCATCGACAAAGGCATGAACTCCTTCTTCGACGGCGGCCTCGAATGGGTTCCGGCGGAGGATCTCTATGGCGGTTCCCGCGTACTGGACGGAGACGGGGACGGAATCGCGGCGGCGGACATCGGATATCATGAGGTGCCCGGAATCGACACCGCACCGCCGGACACGATCATCGACGGCGGGCCTTCCGGAGCCGTCAATGCGATTTCGGCCACATTCACGTTTCACTCTACGGAACCCG
>JACRMU010000138.1 GCA_016219515.1 Deltaproteobacteria bacterium | reverse complement strand
GATGGGCGGGACGCGGGGCCAGGCCACCGACATCAAGATCCAGGCCGAGGAGATCCTCCGGATGCGGGATGAGCTGACCAAGATCCTGTCCCGGCGCACGGGGCAATCCCTGGACCGGATCGCGGCGGACACCGAGCGGGACTACTTAATGTCGGCGGAGCAGGCGAAGAGCTATGGTATAATCGACCAAGTCGTCGAGAAACGGCTGGCGGCCGCAAGGCAGCCCGTGGATTGACGGAGGGCCCGGAGACGAGGAAATTCAACGACAAGTCGAACCTCCTTGTCTGCTCCTTCTGCGGGAAGGCGCAGAACGAGGTGCGGAAGCTGATCGCGGGGCCGACGGTCTACATCTGCGACGAGTGCGTGGAGCTGTGCAACGACATCATCTCCGAAGAAAACAAGCTCGAACATTCCTTAGACGAGAAGCGGAAGCGGCTTCCCAAGCCCACGGAGATCAAGAAGATCCTGGACGATTACGTCATCGGCCAGGAGCGCGCCAAGAAGATCCTCTCCGTGGCGGTCTACAACCACTACAAGCGGATCGAGTCCCGCTCCACCGACGGCATCGAGCTCCAGAAGTCCAATATCCTGCTGCTCGGGCCCACCGGCAGCGGGAAGACGCTGCTCGCCCAGACCCTTGCCCGCATCCTGAACGTGCCGTTCACCATCGCCGACGCGACGACTTTGACCGAAGCGGGGTACGTCGGGGAAGACGTGGAAAACATCATCCTCTCCCTTCTCCAGGCGGCCGACTACGACGTGGAGAAGGCGCAGAAGGGGATCGTCTACATCGACGAGATCGACAAGATCGCGCGCAAATCGGAGAACCCCTCCATCACCCGGGACGTCTCCGGGGAGGGCGTCCAGCAGGCGCTCCTCAAGATCCTGGAAGGGACCGTCGCCAACGTCCCTCCGAAGGGGGGCCGCAGGCGTCCGCAGCAGGACTTCATCAAGGTGGACACCACGAACATCCTCTTCATCTGCGGCGGAGCGTTCGTCAGCCTCGACGGGATCGTGGAGCGGCGGACCTCGAAGAAGTCGATGGGGTTCGGCGCCGACATCGTGTCCCGGACCGAGCGGAACCTGGGCAAGCTGCTGGAGGCCGTGCAGCCGGAGGACCTCATCAAGTTCGGGCTGATCCCCGAGTTCGTGGGGCGCCTCCCCGTGCTGGCCACCCTCCACGAGCTGGACGAGGACGCGCTGGTCCAGATTCTCAGCCGGCCCAGGAACGCGCTCGTGCGGCAGTACCAGCGGTTGTTCGAATTCGAGAACGTCAAGCTGGAGTTCACCGAGCCGGCGCTGCGCACGATCGCCCGGCAGGCGATGGAGCGGAAGGCGGGAGCGCGGGGCCTGCGCTCCATCCTGGAGCACATCATGCTCGACGTGATGTACGAAATCCCCTCCCAGAGCAACATAAAGAAGTGCATCATCACGGAAGACGTGGTGAGCGGCAAGGTCCCCCCGGAGATCGTGCAGGGAAAGAAGGCCGAGCTGGCGTGACGCGGGCGGCCCCCCCGCTTTAAGGGGGCCGGTTGCGGCGCAGAGGGTCCCATGGAAGACAGGAAGAAAATCCTTCCGCTGCTTCCGTTGCGGGACATCGTCGTTTTCCCCCACATGGTGGTCCCCCTCTTCGTGGGGCGCGACAAGTCGATCGCGGCCCTCGAGGCCGCCCTGTCGTCGGACCGCCTCATCTTCCTGGCCGCCCAGCAGGACGCGACGACGAACGATCCCGCGGAGGAGGACATCCACCGCGTCGGGACCGTCAGCCACATCATCCAGCTCCTGAAGCTTCCCGACGGGACCGTCAAGGTGCTCGTGGAGGGGCGCGCGAGGGCGAGGGTCCTCCACTACCTGCCCAACGACCGCTTTTTCCAGGTCAGCACGGAGGAGATCGTCCCGGAGCGGATCGAGGGGCCGCACGCGGAAGCGCTGGTGCGCAACGTTCTCTCCTCCTTCGAAAGCTACTCCAAGCTCAGCAAGAAGGTCCCCGCCGAGGTGCTCGCGCAGGTCGCCGCCCTGCAGGACCCCTCGCGGGTCGCCGACGTGGCGGGAGCGCACCTGCCGGTGCGGCTCTCCGACAAGCAGGCGATCCTGGAGATCGAGGCGGAGCAGGAGCGCCTCGAGAAGCTTCTCTCCCTGATGGAAGCGGAGATCGAGATCCTGGAGATCGAAAAGAAGATCCGCGGGCGCGTCAAGAAGCAGATGGAGAGGACGCAGCGGGAGTTCTATCTGAACGAGCAGATGCGGGCCATCCAGAAGGAGCTCGGGCACGCGGACGAGGGGAAGACGGAGCTCGACGAGCTCGAGGAGAAGGTCAAGAAGAAGGGGATGAGCAAGGAGGCCGCCCAGAAGGGGCTCAAGGAGATCAAGAAGCTGCGCATGATGTCGGCGATGTCGGCCGAGGCGACCGTCAGCCGGAACTACGTCGACTGGCTCATCTCCATCCCCTGGCAGGACCGCACCGAGGACAAGCTGGACATCGAGGCGGCCGAGAAGGTCCTGGACGAAGACCATTACGGCCTCGAGAAGGCCAAGGAGCGGATCGTCGAGTACCTCGCGGTCCGCAAGCTGGTGTCGAAGCTGAAGGGCCCGATCCTGTGCTTCGTGGGGCCGCCGGGGGTGGGGAAGACCTCGCTGGCCCGGTCGATCGCGCGGGCGACGGGCCGCAAGTTCGTGCGGATGTCGCTGGGAGGGGTGCGCGACGAGGCGGAGATCCGGGGCCACCGCCGCACGTACATCGGGGCGCTGCCCGGAAAGATCGTCCACCAGATGAAAAAGGCGGGGACGGTGAACCCCGTGTTCCTGCTCGACGAGGTCGACAAGATGTCGATGGACTTCCGGGGGGACCCTTCCGCGGCGTTGCTGGAGGTTCTCGACCCGGAGCAGAACAACACCTTCAACGACCATTACCTGGACATCGACTACGACCTTTCCGACGTGATGTTCCTCACCACGGCGAACATGCTGCACGGGATC
>JACRMU010000060.1 GCA_016219515.1 Deltaproteobacteria bacterium | reverse complement strand
GCAAAGGATCCACAGCGCGGCGTTGACGGGCGCGGGATACCGGTCGCGGCATGCCTGGGCGAGGTCACGGCCGGAGACCAGCCCGAGCCTCGCTGAGAGGCTCTGGAGAAGCACGGCCATGGCGTTCGACATGAGCAGGACCCAGACGAGCGAGTAGCCGTAACGCGAGCCGGCCGCGATGTCGGTCGCCCAGTTGCCGGGGTCCATATAGCCCACGGAGACCAGGTAGGCGGGGCCGCCGAAGGCCAGGAGGCGGCGCAGGAATCCCCGCTGCTCCGGTATCGCCACTGTGGAGTGGACTTCGGAGAGGGATCTCTCCTCCGCCATCGACTGCTCCTTACGATGGAAGGGCCAGGGAGAACTCGACGCCTTGCCCGTCCGGGAGATTGCGCACCGATAGGACGCCGTCGTGCTGGTCCGCGATTCGGGAGCCGATGGAAAGGCCCAGCCCCGTCCCGCCGTCCTTCGTCGTGAAGAACGGGTCGAATATCCGCTCGAGCCTGTCCTCCGGGATCGGCGGACCGGAATTGGCCACGCGCACGACGAAGATCCGTTTCTCTCCCTGCGGCTCCCTGTCGAGGGAGAATGCAAGCGTCCCCCCGCCCTGCGGCGCCATCGCCTGGATCCCGTTGATCGCGATGTTCAGCAGGAGCTGGGTCAACTGGTCGGCGTCGCCCGACACGATCGGGGGTTTCTCGCCCGCATACGGCAACGCCGCGGCGGTCACCCCTTCTTTCCGGGCCTGCGTTTCCACTAAAGAGACGACGCGGGCAACGACTTCCCGAAGATCGATCGGGCGCCGGTCGGCGGGGGCGGGGCGCGCGAAGGTGAGGAACCTTTCGGCGGTCTGCGCCAATCGGTCGATTTCGCCGATGTGGATGTCGAGCATCCCGCGTTCCGGCGCATCCTTCGGAACGACGTCCCGCAGGATTTCCGCCGTCCCTTTCATCGCGTGCAGCGGGTTCTTGATCTCGTGCGCGATCCCCGCGGTCAATTCCCCCAGTGCGCCGAGGCGGCCCGCCCGGATCAGCTGCGACTCGACCCGCTGCTGCTCCTCCAGTGCGTCGGAGAGCTTCCTCGCGAGCTGCTCCTGCTTCTCCCGTTCCCTGCGCTCCCGGTCCACGAGCAGCCCCGCCACCACCGCCACGATGTTGTACAGGAGGATCTCCAGCCCTTTTTCCAGAGCGTCGGCCGGGTCCCGGGACACCAGGAGGGTGAACGCGTGGGGGAAATAGATGAGAGAGGCGAACACCGACAGGGAGATCCCTCCGCGCACCCCTTCGGTAAACGCGGCAAACAGGATCGGCAGGTAGTAAAGCCGCCGCAGGACGTCGTGGACCCACCCGTGGTGCGACGGGGTCCGGTAGTGAAGGATTGTGAGGACCAGGCAGGGTATCCACGCCGTGAGGAGCATCCGGGGGGAAAAGATCTGCCGGAGGTCGGCGACAATGCTCTTCCCGAAGGCTCCGTCGGGCTTC
>JACRMU010000143.1 GCA_016219515.1 Deltaproteobacteria bacterium | reverse complement strand
TGGACGACCACGTGGTGGACGTTTTGCTGGACGTTGCGATATCGGGCGTGAACGTGGTGATGCGGGAGGGCGTGACGTACCGCCACCCGTCGCGGTCTTTGCTGGTGGGGACGATGAACCCGGAGGAGGGGGAGCTTCGTCTGCAGCTATTGGATCGTTTCGGCCTGTGCGTTGAGGTGACTGGGGAGAAGGACCTGTTGCTGCGCCGCCAGATCGTGGAGCGGGTGCTGTCGTTCGAGGCGGCCGACGCGGAGTTCACGGAGCGGTGGGCCAGGGAGGACGAAGCGCTCCGGGAGCGGCTCGTCGCCGCGCGGGAGCGGCTCTCCTCCGTCGAGGTTTCCGGAACCGTCCTGGACGCGGTGGTGGACGTTGTCGCCGACCTGGGGGTTGCGGGACACCGCGGGGACATCACCATCCTCAAGTGCGCCAAGGCGCTGGCGGCGGTGAAGGGGCTTGCGGTGCCGGACGAGGAGTGCCTGGCCGATTCCTTCCGGCTGTCGCTTCCGCACCGGTTGAAGGAAGATCCGTTCGAAGAGGCCGCATCCGGCCGGCGTCGCCTGGACGCCGTGCTTTCCCGGTTCGGGGTACAGAAGCCCGGACGGGTGTAGCATCGCCAATCACGGAGGAAACTTCCCGTAGATGGAATCGGTTTCCTCATCGAAATCACCATATATGAATCGCGACATGTTTCCCGGAGGTACCCATACGGCATGAAAGTATACGCATTGTTTCTGAGGATACTGCTCATCGCCGCGGGGGCGGAGCTCTTGGCGATGGGAATCCTTTACGTCGCCGGCATCCCGGAAGGTGCGCTCAATACATTCCTTGACGCTTTGATGCTGACCGTTTTCAGCGCCCCGTTCCTGTACTTTTTTGTGGTCAAGGAGATGGCGAAACGGTTGTCGGAACGGGAGGTGCTCATCCGAACCATCTCCGATCAGCGCGCCGCGATCGATGCCTATTCCGAGGAAATGGAGAAGAAGGAATCCGAGGAGAGAGAGCGCAGGATCCAGTTGCGGCGGCTGGAGGTCCTGAACCGGATCGGGACATCGATGCTCCGGGAATCCGAAATCGAGCCGATGCTTTCCGAAGCCGCGGGGGACATCTGCAGCATCCTGGGATATCCCCGATGCATCGTCGCCGTTTTCGGCGAACCCGGCGTACTGATCGATCGGCATGATCCGGATCTTCCCCCCGCGGGTTCCGAGGCGCCGTTTTCCTTATGCGATCCGGATTCCCTCGCGATTCTCGAAGCGGGAAAAAACGTCGTTGTGGAAGACACGAGAACGCTGACATCGGATCCCGCCCGATCGGGGGAAATGGAGCGGATCCGCCTCGGCTCGTACCTCGGGATCCCCCTGTACCACAACGAGGAGTTCCTCGGGGTCCTCTGCCTTTCCTACACCGGTCCGCACGCCTGGACGGAGGACGAAATCGCCACGGCCGAGGCGATCGCCAAGCAAATTGCCATGGCAATCCGCCACGACAGGACCTTGTCGGGGGAGCGGGAGCTGGCCGGACGTCTCTATTCGCTTACGAACAACATCCCCGGTGTTATCTACCGGGGCCTTCGGGACTGGTCGATCGCGTTTATCGGAAACGAGGTCGAGCGGCTGACCGGTTACGCGTCCGGCGAATTCCTGCGAGGAGATATTCTATGGAAGGAATTGATCCATCCGGCGGAACGGGAGAAGGTGAAAGAGGCATTCCGGTACGCAGTGCGCGAGCGGCGGAGGGTCCTGCGGACGGAATACCGCATTTTGCACAAGGACGGGAGCGTCAGGTGGGTTGCCGACCGGCGACAATTGGTCTACGACGGGGATGGGACGTTCGTTTACGTGGACGGCCTGCTGCTGGACATCACCGACCGGAAGCATGCGGAGGAGGAGCGCCTGTCGAACGAGCGTCGTTTCCGGGCCATCGCCGATACCGCCACGGACGCGATCGTCTCCACGGATTCGGCCGGCACGATCGTGTTCTTCAACACCAGCGCGGAGAAGTTGTTCGGGTATGAGAGCGACGAATTGGTGGGCAGGAGCCTTTCCCTGCTGGTGCCCGTTCGATACCGTTCCGCCCACGAGCGGGGGATGGCGAGGTTCCTGAAAACGGGCGAGGCCCGCCTCATCGGAAAGACGGTGGAATTGCACGGACGGAAGAAAGACGGCACGGAATTTCCGATCGAGTTGTCCCTCGCCACGTGGAAGATCGGGGAAAGCGTCTTCTTCACCGGCATCATCCGGGACATCACCGCGAGGAAGAGCGCGGAGGAGGAATTGTCCCGCCTCGCGACCGCCGTCGAACAACTGGCGGAAGCGGTGGTCATCACGGACACGGACGGCACCATCCAGTATGTCAATCCCGCCTTCGAAGAGATCACCGGGTACCCGCCCGGGGAATCCGTCGGGAGAAACGCCTCTTTCCTCAAGAGCGGCCGGCACGAGGAAGCGTTTTACCGCGACATGTGGGACACCATAAGACGCGGTGAAGTGTGGACGGGACACTTCTTCAACCTGAGGAAGGACGGGAAAGTCTACGAGGAAGACGCGTTGATCTCCCCGGTCCGCAACGATTCCGGCAGGATCGTCAACTACGTCGCCGTAAAGCGGGACGTCACCAAGATCGTTTCGCTGGAAAAACAGCTGCAGACCGCGCAGAGAATGGAGGCGGTGGGGACGCTGGCGGGAGGCATCGCACACGATTTCAACAATGCCCTGACAGGCGTCCTCGGCTTCGCGGAACTTCTCGAGTCGCAAGTCGGCGAGGACAAGCGTGCACGGTCCGATCTGGAGCAGATCAAGCGATGTGCGGAGCGCGCATCCAATCTGACTCGCCAGCTTCTGACCTTCGCGCGCCGCCAGACCATTGCGCCGGTCCATCTGAACATGAACGACGTCGTCACCGATATGACGAAGTTCGTCGCAAAGATCGCGGGGGAGCGGATCGAGATGAAAACCTCCCTCGCCAAGGGCCTTCCCTCCATCCGCGCCGATTTCGGGCAGATGGAGCAGATTCTCATGAACCTGTGCCTGAATGCGCGGGACGCCATGCCGGACGGGGGCGTCATCCGGATCGAGACAGGGGAAGAGGTTCTCGGCGGCGAGTATGCCATGGAGCATCCCTACGTGAAGCCCGGCAGGTACGTAAAGCTCTCCGTATCCGACACGGGGAGCGGTATGGACGAAAAGACGCGGGAGCGGGCGTTCGATCCGTTCTTTACGACGAAAGGGCCGGAAAGGGGAACCGGCCTGGGACTCTCCGTCGTGTACGGGATTGTCAAGCTGAACAACGGGTACATCAACCTCTACAGCGAGCCCGGGGTGGGAACGACGTTCCGGATCTATTTCCCGGCGGTCGACGAGCCGTCGGGGGCAGTCGCCGCCCGGAACCGGGAAGAGCCGATTCGAAGAGGGACGGAGACCGTACTCCTGGCGGAGGACGACGAAGTTGTGCGGAAGCTCGCGGAGCGAACGCTTTCGGATGCCGGGTACACCGTGCTTGCGGCACGGAACGGCCGGGAGGCGGTCGAGATCTGCCGTGGCCATAGAGAGATCGCGCTGGCCGTGCTGGACATGATCATGCCCGAGCTGAACGGCAAGGAAGCGTTCGAGGCGATGCGCGGGTTAGACCCGAAGATCAAGGCGATCTTCACGAGCGGCCATGCCGTCGATGCGAATGGGAAGCCATTCGTGCTGGGCGAAGGAATTCCATTCCTGCAGAAGCCGTACAGCCTCGTTTCCCTTGTCCGCAAGGTTCGGGAAGTACTGGACACCGGCGCCGGGTGAGGAGCCGGTCGTTTACCCGTCCAGCTCCGGGGAGTGCGGCTTGATGTCGATGACCGGTGTGCCGTCGACCGCGTCCATTCCGCGGACGCGCAGGACGTTCCCGCGGACTTCCAGCAATTCCACCGTGTGAAGGGAGATCGGATTGGGGCGGTGGGGCGACCGCGTCGAGAAGACGCCGCGCTCCGGGCGGTCCTCCTGGCCGCGGGGATGAACCTTCAGGCGCTTCCGGTCCGCCTTGTGCATCCAGCACAGCACGATGATCTTTCCGCTCTTGCGGTGGATTGCGTCCGGCCAGACGGTCCCTCTCCGCGGACCGGCCCGCAGCGCGAGCCCCTCGAGAGCGTCCGCATACGCCGGGTCCACCACGATCTCGGCTTCCGTCCCCGACAGCGCCCCCTGCTTCGGCGCATCATCGAGCGTCTTGATCGCCGAGCGGACGACCCCGATCGGGACGAGGCGATATTCCCGTTTCATGGCGCCTTTCATTTTAGGTGAATTTCAGTAGTCCGAAAGCCGGAACGGGATCTCCTGGTCCATAAGGTAGCTCACCAGCAGCTCGGGATGGATCGCGACGCCCAGGTTCAGCGACAGGATCTCTTTGTTGGTCCGCTCCCTGCCGGGGATCCTGGTGCGGATCGGGAAAGAGTGCATGTCCGTCCGGCTCTGGACCCCCCACAGCGTCCCGCGGGAGTCGAAGAGCGGCCCTCCGCTCTGGCCGATCAGCCCGGGGGAAGAGGTCTCCAGAAACTTGATGTTGTAACGGCCGTCGGAGGATTTTCCCGCGGTCAGCGTCCTCGTGTAAATGCCCTCCATCGGGAATCCCGAGAGCGGCTGGGGGCCCGTCGAGAGGCGGAACCCGCCGTCGCTTTCGTCGTAGGAGGCCTTGACCTGCTGGAACGGGTATCCCAGCTTGCAGAGGGGCGTCCCCACGTCCAGGCTGGCGGGGTCCTTGACGACGGGGAACGGCCGGAACCTGTCCGGGTCGAACGGTTCCAGCCGGCCGATGGCCAGGTCCGCCTCGGGGAGCAGCCGGACTTCCCGCAGGCGCATCCCGTCGTTCCCCCACCGGAACGAGACGTTCGTGACCCACTTCGGGTCGGTCTTCAGCCGGGAGATCTTCTTTCGCTTTTCCTCGATGGTAAGATCCGGCTCCGCCTGGATGCCCAGGATCTTCCCGTAGTAGGCGGAAATCTCCCGGCAGCTCCGTTGGAGGGCGTCATCCGCGGCGAGCAGGTGGGCGGCGGTGGCGATCCACCCCTGCTCGTTGAGGACCACGAAGGCGGCGCACCCGCACTCGGTAGTACGGTCGAAATAACGGCGCGCAATGACGACGGGATAGGTGTAGCGGGCAGCGAGCTTACAGGCGTCAGCGAACATGTCGGCACCGCCTAGTCGCGCAACTTGCGCCTGTTCATGTGTCGGAAGGTTGGGCTTAGGAGTTGCCGGACGATCCTACGGATCATCTTAGCGGAATCGCAGGACCCTGTCCAAGATATTCGTCAGTACAGCTCGTACCGGAGCAACCGGCAGTCGATGGGGCCGTTCATGACCGGGAACCTGCGGGAGGCCTTAAGGCCGATGTGCCGCGTGGCGGCGGGGTTCCCCGACAGGATGTAGGCCGTCCACCCCCGGCACTGCTTCTTGAACGCCTCGCCCATCGCCCGGTAAAACTCCTCTATCCCTCCTTCTTCTCCGGAAATCCGGACCCCGTACGGAGGGTTACATAGGATCATCCCCGGCGGTTCCCCCGGGGAGAAATCGCGGATATCGCATCGGCGGAACGAGACAAAGTCCGAAACTCCGGCCCTCTGCGCGTTGCGCCCCGCCCCCCCGATCGCCTCGGCGGAAATGTCGCAACCCTCGATGCGCCCGACGCCGCTTCGGCGGACCGCGTCCCGGGCTTCCTCAAGGAGCGAAGACCACAGCTTCGGCCGGTAGTCCGCGAGTTTCTGGAATGCGAACGAGGCCCGAAACATCCCGGGGGCGGTGTGCGTGGCAAGGAGGGCCGCCTCGATGAGGATCGTCCCCGCACCGCACGCGGGATCCGCAAGCGGAGCCCGCCCGTCCCACCCCGACAGCAGGACGATCCCGGCGGCGAGCGTCTCCCGCAGCGACGCCTCCGCCGGATCGGCGCGGTACCCCCGCCGGTTGAGACTCTCTCCGGAAGTGTCCAGGGACAGGGTGCATTCGTCCCGCACGATCCGAAGATGGATCCGGACGTCGGGAGCGGCGGGGTCGACGTCGGGGCGGGCGCGGACCGCTTCCCGGAACCGGTCGACGACGGCGTCCTTCGTTTTCTGCGCCGCGAAATGGGAGTGCGAGATCGCGGAATCGCGCACCGCGGCCTCGACGGAGATCTTGTTGCGGACGGTGAAGAGGTCGGGCCAGGGGACCGCCTTCGCCCCCTCGTAGAGCGCCTCCGGCGTGGGCGCGGAGAACTCGGAGAGCTGAAGCAGGACCCGGTTGGCGGTCCGCAGCCACAGGTTCGCGCGGTAGCTGAGCTCGCGATTTCCCGAGAAGGAAACGCCTCCCGTTCCGGCGGCGATGCGCTTCCCTCCCAGCGTTGCGATTTCGTCGGCCAGGACCCCCTCGAGTCCCTTCGAAGTCGTCGCGAAATAGGTGCAGGCCGTCATGCCGCCATCATACACCGCCCGTTTTGAACTCCTCATACAACTTGGCGATGGCGGGGGCGATGCAGAACGCCCATGCGAACACCGGGAATCCCTTGAAACGCTCGGGCACGACGTACCGGTGTTTCGCCTCCTCGACGGGGATCCCCGCCTTGTACATCTTCCCGGCCTGCTCCGACAAGTCGCCGAACACGTTGCGGAGCCGCGCGATCCCTTCCGGCCCGCAAACGGGGCCGTGGCCGGGGACGAAGAGGGTCTCCTTGTCGTAGCCGGAAAAGGCATCGAGGGTTTTCCGCCAGGCGCGAAGGTCCGCGTCGAAGGTGGCGGGATACATGAAATTGAACAGCAGGTCGCCGGTGAAGACGATGTTCCGGTCGGGAACCCGGACGATCAGATCGGTGGGCGTATGCCCGGGGCGCGCCTCGATGACGGCCTTGACGCCGCCCAGGTCGACCGTCAGCGGCAGCTTCGACGCTTCGAGCGGGCGGGTCGGCAGGCCGATCATCGTCGAATCGACCGTGCCGAACACCAGCTTATAGGCGTTCATGTCCCCCTTGAGGTGTTCCCTTTCGGCCTCGGTGGGCGCCTCCCGCGCCTGTTTCTCGAGCGCCGAAAGCTTTTCCGTCTTGTCCGTCCCCTGGAGACTGCCGTAGCTCAACGCCATCATCGATGCCGTCTTCTCGTGCGCCCATACGGGAATCCCCTGTCCCCCGTAGTAGGAGTTCCCCATCGAATGGTCGAAGTGGTAGTGGGTGTCGATCGCGGCCTGCACCGGGGCGGGACTCACGCTCCGAAGCGCTTCCAGCTGGAACGCGGCGCCTGCGGGGCTCCGGAACCCCTCGATCATCAGGGACGATTCTTTTCCCGCGATGAACCCCCCGTTGGATATCGTCGCAAGCCCTTTCGACAGGTCGGAGATCGTCGCATAGACGCCGTCCCCGATCTTCCGGACCGAGGCGAACCCCTTGTCGGCCAGCGGTTGCGCGGCCACGCGTGGGTCCATGGCAGTCTCCGCCGCCATCGCGGGCGATGGAAGGTACCGCGCCATCGCGATCGCGGCCCCGAGGCACGATGTTGAGGTCAGAAATCCCCTGCGGGTAAACATTCCATCGAGGTTCATCAGGCTTCTCCTTGGTCGGCGGCACGTCGGTTTCGTTGCCTGGGCTCCATTTTACAGTCGGCTCCCTGCCGGGAACCATATTTTCATTGGATGGTCCGGAGAAGCCGCGGGTTCGGGGAGGGCTTCGACTTCGCATCCCCGGTTCGCAGCGGGAGTCCGCCCATGGCGGGACGTCCGTAGGATATGCGCCGGGCGGGGATTCTGTGATAGATTGGAAAATCGCGGGGCGGGGGGAAGCCGCCCCGTACTTTTCCGCATCCGGCGCGAAACGATTTGCGGGAGGAATCACCGATGGCGATCACGCGGGAAGAGGTGC
>JACRMU010000142.1:920-3420 GCA_016219515.1 Deltaproteobacteria bacterium | reverse complement strand
CTGCTCGTCGAGACGAACGCGGACGACGCGCTGCTCGTCGCGGAGAGAATGCGCAGGATGATCGAGGGGAAATCGTTCGGCCAGGACTTCGGTCTCTCGATCCGCCTGACCATCTCCATCGGGATCGCGGCCTTTCCCGAACATGCGTCCACCAAGCAGCATCTCCTCAGCATGGCCGACCAGGCGATGTACCGAGGAAAAGACTCCACGCGCAACGTGGTCTATCTCGCCACCCCGCAAAACGTGCCATGACCGTTCCCTCCGTGCGGGGGATGAAAGACATTCTTCCCCCCGATTCGGCAAGGTGGGCCGCCCTCGAGTCCGCGTTCCTCGCGCACGCGGCGCGTTTCGGTTTCCGTGAAATCCGGACGCCCGTCCTGGAAAAGACCGAGCTGTTCTCCCGGGCGGTGGGGGAGACCACGGACATCGTCGAAAAGGAGATGTACACCTTCACCGACCGGTCGGGGGAAAGCCTGACGATGCGGCCGGAAGGGACGGCGCCCGTGGTCCGGGCCCTCCTGGCCCACCGGGCCGAGCTGGGGGAGTGGCCGGTCCGGCTCTCCTATTCCGGGCCGATGTTCCGGCACGAGCGTCCCCAGAAGGGGCGCCTGCGCCAGTTCCACCAGTTCGGGGCGGAGCTGTTCGGAACCGAATCGCCGTACGCCGACGTGGAGATCCTGGCGTTCCTCTCCGGGTTTCTTTCTTCGGCCGGGCTCGACGGCGTCTCCCTGGAGATCAACTCTCTGGGGGATCCCGCGTGCCGTCCGCAATACCATCGGAAGCTTTCCGGTTTTCTCGCCTCCCGGGAGGAGCGCTTCTGCGACGACTGCCGGCGGCGGCGGGAACAGAACCCGCTGCGGGTGCTGGACTGCAAGTCCGAACGGTGCATGGAAGCGACGAAGGACGCCCCGTCGATCCTGGAGTCGCTCTGCGACGGATGCCGCTCGCATTTCGATGCCGTCGAGAAGGGGCTTGCCGCGAACGGGATCCCCTTTTCCCGGAACCCCCGGATGGTGCGCGGCCTGGATTACTATCGGCGGACCACCTTCGAATTCGTCATCCCCGGAATGGGCGCGCAGAACACCGTGGCCGCGGGCGGACGGTACGACGGGCTGGCGGAAATGCTGGGGGAGAAGGAACCGATCCCCGCGATAGGGTTCGCCATCGGCGTCGAGCGTCTTCTCATGCTGCTGGGGGAGGACGGGAACGCGCCGACGGCGGCGGATGTGTATCTGGTGACCTCCCACCGCCGGTTTGTCGACGAGGCGTTCCGCTGGAAGATGGAGCTGCTCGGGAAGGGCGTGCGCGCCGAGATGGACTACGAGGGGCGCAGCGTCAAGTCGCAGTTCCGGCGGGCGGACAAATCGGGGGCGAAGGCCGTCGCCGTCTTCGGCGAGGCGGAGGACGCGCGCGGGGCCGTAATGCTCCGCGACATGGCGGCCGGCACGCAGGAAGAAGTATCCAAGGACGAAGCGATGCGCCGGCTCGCGACTTTCAAGGAGGAGTAACCGTGGACGCGTTTCTTCCGGAACATAAACGGACTCTCTATTGCGGACAGGTGCGCACGGAACACGTGGGGAAGGAAGTCGTCCTTTGCGGGTGGGTCCACCGCCGAAGGGACCACGGCGGTCTCGTGTTCGTGGACCTTCGCGACCGGGAAGGGCTTGTCCAGGTAGTGTTCAACCCCGGGGACTCTTCGGATGCGCACGCCAAGGCGGACGAGCTGAGGGTGGAGTACGTCCTCTCCGTCCGGGGGACGGTCCGGAAGCGGCCGAAGGGCACGGAGAACCCGAACCTTCCGACCGGAGAGGTCGAGGTGGCCGTATCGAAGCTCGCCGTCCTCAACGAGTCCAAGCCGATCCCGTTCGCACTCGATGACGACAGCGACGTCGCGGAGAACGTCCGCCTGAAATACCGCTACCTCGATCTGCGGCGCCCTTCGATCCAGAAAATCTTCCGGTCGCGCGCAGTGCTGGCGCGTTCCGTCCGCGAATATTTCTTCGAGAACGGCTTCCTCGAGATCGAGACGCCCGTCCTGACGAAGAGCACCCCGGAAGGCGCGAGGGACTACCTGGTGCCGTCGCGCGTCAACGCGGGGATGTTCTACGCCCTGCCGCAGTCGCCGCAGCTGTTCAAGCAGATCCTCATGATCGCCGGGTACGACCGGTACGCCCAGATCGTGAAGTGCTTCCGCGACGAGGACCTGCGCGCCGACCGCCAGCCGGAATTCACCCAGATCGACGTGGAGATGTCGTTCATCGATCGCGAGGACCTCTTTGTCATGATGGAAGGGCTGATGGCGAGGTCCTTCAAAGATGTGCTCGGCATCGAGATTCCCCGCCCGTTCCCCCGGTTGAGCTACAAGGAAGCGATGGACCGTTTCGGCGTCGACAAGCCGGACACCCGGTTCGGGCTGGAGATCACGGATTACACGGACCTGATGAAGGACACCGAATTCCGCGTCTTCTCGGAGGTGGCGGCACGGAGCGCCTGAGTGAGG
>JACRMU010000142.1:0-879 GCA_016219515.1 Deltaproteobacteria bacterium | reverse complement strand
GGGGGGTACGAGACGCGGCATCACGGTCCCGGGGCTGGGGGAGTCCAGCCGCTCCGAGCTGGCGGCCCTGGAAGAGGTGGCGAAGATCGGGGGAGCGCGCGGTTTGTCCACGTGGAAGGTGACGGCCCAGGGGCCTGCCTCCTCTCTTGCGAAATACTATAAGGAAGAGCAGCTGAAAGGTCTCGTCGCCCGCAGCGGGGCGAAGCCGGGAGACCTGATCCTGATGATCGCCGACGAGTTCCTCACCGCTTCCGACTCCTTGGGGCGGCTGCGGCTGCATCTGGGCGAGAAGCTGGGCTTGATCGACAAGTCCCGGTTCGACCTCCTGTGGGTGGTCGATTTCCCCCTCCTGGAGTGGGACAAGGAGGAGAAGCGCTGGGGGGCGATGCATCATCCGTTCACGGCTCCCCTGGACGAGGATCTCGCGCTGTTGGATTCCGATCCGGGGAAAACGCGCGCGAAAGCGTACGACATGGTGCTGAACGGTTCCGAAATCGGCGGAGGGAGCATCCGTATCCACCGCCAGGACGTCCAGTCGAAAATGTTCCGGCTGCTGAACATCGGGCCGGAAGAGGCGAAGGTCAAGTTCGGCTTCCTGCTGGAAGCGCTGGAATTCGGCGCCCCGCCGCACGGCGGGATCGCCTTCGGGCTGGACCGGCTGTCGATGATCTTTTCCGATGCGCGGTCGCTGCGGGACGTGATCGCCTTCCCGAAGACCCAGAAGGCGACCTGCCTCATGACCGACGCACCTTCGCCCGTGGACAACCGGCAGCTCCGCGAGCTCCACGTCCGCGTCGGGGGTCCCGCACCGGTCGGCGACGTTGAGCCGCGCCAGCGGCCCGACCCGGTAGATCCCGGCCGGGTAGCCGACCGGCTTGT
>JACRMU010000059.1 GCA_016219515.1 Deltaproteobacteria bacterium | reverse complement strand
ACGGACACGTTTGCGATGTGGGTGCGGTTCTTCTGAAAGGGGGGACGCGGGAGGCGCATGGGCGGAGAAGAACGACGCGAGGAAACGATCCGGTTCGACGACACCTCCATGCTTCCGGAGCTGTTCGGAAGGCACGACGACCACCTGAAGATCGTGGAGCGGGCGCTGAGGGTTTCCATCCGTCCGAAGGGGAACGAGGCGACGGTGGCCGGAGATCCCCTCCAGGTGGAATTGGCGGCCAAGGTGCTTTCGGGGCTCTACCGCGTGCTGCGCAAGGGGATCCCGATCACGTCGAACGACGTCGCCTCGGCGGCGAGGATCGTCTGCTCCGACCGGAACGCGGATGTCGCCACGGTGTTCCAGGACGTGGTGTTCATGTCCTCGCGCAGCAGGATCATCACGCCCAAGAGCGTCGCCCAGAAGAAGTACCTGGACGCGATCCGGGAGGCCGACATCGTCTTCGGCGTGGGTCCGGCGGGGACGGGGAAAACGTTCCTGGCGATGGCGATGGCCGTGAGCAGCCTCCTTCGCAAGGACGTGAAGCGGATCATCCTCGCCCGGCCTGCAGTCGAGGCCGGCGAGAAGCTGGGCTTCCTCCCGGGAGACATGGCGGAAAAGGTCAATCCCTACCTGCGCCCCCTGCACGATGCCCTTTATACGATGCTGGAGTACGAGCAGGCGTCGAAGCTGATGGAGCGGGGGGCGATCGAGGTGGCTCCCCTCGCCTTCATGCGCGGCAGGACGCTGAACGACTCATTCGTCGTGCTCGACGAGGCGCAAAACACGACCTCGGAGCAGATGAAGATGTTTCTCACGAGGATCGGCTTCGGATCGAAGGCGGTCATCACGGGCGACATCACGCAGACCGACCTCCCGTCCGGGCGCGTGTCGGGCCTGAACGAGGCGCTGTCGATTCTCGCCGGCGTGGAGGGGGTCCTTTTCTGCCGCTTCACGGAGATCGACGTCGTGCGGCATCCGATCGTACAGGAAATCATCAAGGCATATGAGCGATACGAAAAACGGGGATAGGAACCACCGCAACCACGAAAGCGGGGAGCCGCGACGGGGGATCCCTTTCCGGGAAACCGTCATCGGGCTCCTCTCCGCCGCGGTGTTCGTGTCCCTCTTCTATCTTTGGGGGGAGGAGATATTTCCCCGGTCCGCGGGGCGCCTGGGCGGCATTTTCCCGTTCGTGGGCGCGGTGGCGCTGACGCTTGCGGTGACCCTGTTCCTTTCCGAATGGTTCGGATTCGCGGGCCGGGAGGTGCGCAAGGTCCGGCTGGCGGCGAGGGATTTTCTCTTCCTCTGCTCCCTGTCGCTGATCCTCCTGTTTCTGGCGAAAGGGGTCGTGGAAGTGCTCCCGTCGGTCCCCTTGTGGAACCGGACGGTGCCCGCGCGCCTCTACGTCTACCTGATCCCCCTGCCGGCGTTTGCGATGATCGTGCGGGTCCTCCTGAACTCGGAAGTCGCCATCCTTTTCACCGTCGCTGCGTCGGTCCTCTCCGCGGCGGCGGCCGGGGGGAGGTGGCCCGCCCTCCTGTTCCTTCTGCTGTCGGGCACGGCGGGGGCTGCGCGGTCGGGAAGGATCCAGGACCGGTACCGGATGCTCCTGGTGGGCATCATGACGGCGCCGATCTGCGCGCTGGGAGCGATCGCGCTGGAGCTGGCGTTCCACGGAACGGCGGGAATCTGGTGGGCGGGCCTTTTCGCCGGGATCAACGTGCTGGCGGCCGGTCCGATCACCCTTGCCATCCTGCCGCTGGCGGAATACGCATTCGGCTATGCGAGCGACATCCGGCTGATGGAGCTTGCAAGCACCGGCCACCCCTTGCTGAAGCGCCTGATGCTGGAAGCGCCGGGGACGTTCCACCACAGCGTCATCGTCGGAACGCTCGCCGAGGCCGGGGCCTCCGCCATCCACGCCAACCCCTTGCTGTGCCGGGTCGCCGCCCTGTTCCACGACGTGGGGAAGGTCTCCAAGCCGCAATATTTCTCGGAGAACCAGGCGGGAAGCGAAAACGTGCACGACGTCCTTTCGCCGGGGATGAGCCGGGTCGTCATCCTTTCTCACGTGAAGGAGGGGTTGCGGCTGGCGAAGGAGTACCGCCTGGGCGACGGGATCGCGGAGATCATCGCCCAGCATCACGGAACCAGCTACCTGTACTATTTCCTCGACAAGGCGCAGGCGGAGATCCAGGAGCGCCGCGCCACCGAGGAGACCTTCCGCTATCCGGGGCCCCGCCCCAGGACACGCGAGGGGGCGATCATCATGCTGGCCGATTCCGTCGAGGCGGCCGCGCGAAGCCTGAAGGACCCCTCGCAGGCGGAGCTCGACGAAATGGTCATGCGGATCGTGAACCGCGCCTACCTGGACGGCCAGCTGAACGAATGCGACATGACGCTGCGCGACCTCCACGCGGTGAGCCAGGCGTTCATGAGGATCCTCTCGGCGGTGCTGCACGCCCGGGTCGACTACCCGGAGAGCGGCAAAGGACCCCCGGCTTGAGGCGTCGCATCGTGCCATCCGCGAGGACGGCGTACCGCATCAGCGTCCGGCAGCACCCGAGGCCCGCACCGTTCCGCGGGGAGCGGATCCGCGCGCTGATCCGGAAGGCGCTCGCCTTCCTTGCGCCCCCGGCGGCGGACCTGCGGATCCTCGTGGTGGACGACGCGGAAATGGAGCGATGGAACCGGGAATATCTCGGCCGCCCCCGGACCACCAACGTCATCTCCTTCCCGGAAGACGATCCGCAGGACGCCGCCCCCGAAAATCTCGCGGGAGACATCCTGGTCTCCGCGCCGACCTGTCTTCGCCAGACGTCGGACTGGCCGGGATCGCCGGAGGAGCGGGTATTTTATTTCATCGTTCACGGGATGCTCCACCTGGCGGGTCACGACCACGAGCGCGGGAGGAGGGAAGCGCGCCGGATGCGCAAGGCGGAAACGGATGCCTGTCGTTTCGCCCTGGGAAGGGACCTCCGTTGAGGATTCCGGAGCGCGCGGTCCCGGCGGCGCAAGGCGCCCTTTTCGCGGGCTTGTACGCGCTGGGGATGCCGGGGTACGACATCCCGCTGCTTCCGTTCTTCTGCTGGCTCCCTTTCCTCCTGCTCTCACGCTCCGCGGGAAATTCCCGCCGGGCGGCGCTCCGCGGGTTTTTTGCGGGCACGGCGACGAACCTCCTGCTGTTCTACTGGATCGCCTACACGGTGTCGGTCCCCGGCAAGCTGGGGTGGCCCCTGGGAGGGTTGGCGGCCCTCCTCGTTTCCGCCTACATGGGCGCCTATTTTTCCGCCGCGGGATTTTTTCTTTTTCGTCTGAACCGGCGGTTCGGGACCGCCGGTTTCCTTGCCTTCCCCGCCGTGTGGACCGGGCTGGAATACGCGCGCTCCGTCCTGTTCACGGGAAGTCCCTGGGTGCTCTTCGGCTACAGTCTCGGCGGAAGCACGGTCCTGATGCAGGCGGCGGACCTGGCGGGCGTTTTCGGGCTGGGGTTCCTGCTGGCTCTTGCGAACGTCTGCCTGTTCCTGGCGGGGGAGGCCGTTTTTCGGGGAGAGCGGCGCCGGGCGGCGTTCCAGGCCGCAGGGGCCGTCGCCGTACTGGTTTTCCTTTTTTCCTACGGTTCCTGGCGCGCGGCGGAGTGGGGGACGCGCACCGGCGGCGCGATCCGGGTGGGGATCGCCCAGGGCGGGATCGACCAGAACTTGAAGTGGGATCCCGCTTATCAGCGGCGGACGCTGGACATCTACGGATCGTTGACCCGGGAAGCGAGGTCGAAAGGCGCCGAGACGGTCGTCTGGCCGGAGACCGCCGCACCGTTCTTCTACTGGTGGGAAGCGGAGATGAGCCGGGAAGTCGAGCGGATGGCTTCGGAGAGCGGCGTTCCCCTGATATTCGGCGCTCCCTGGTTCGACCCGTCGGAGGGGGGGAAATATTACAACAGCGTGTTCCTCCTGGACCGGCAAGGGGTCCTCGAGGGGCGGTACGACAAGAGGCATCTCGTCCCCTTCGGCGAATACATACCTTTGAAGCAGGTCTTTTTCTTCATCCGGAAGTTTACGGAAGGGGGAGAGGATTTCTCCGCCGGTTCGAGCCCCGCTCTTTTTCCCGTGCCGGGAGGAAAGGCCGGCGCGTCGGTGTGCTACGAGGCCGTCTTTCCCGGAATCATCCGGGAAAGCGTTCTCGCGTGGGCGCAGTGGCTGATCAACGTGACGAACGACGCCTGGTTCGGCGATACGGTGGCTCCCCGCCAGCATTTGGCGATGGCGCGGATGCGCGCGGTGGAGTTCCGGAGGCCGATGGCGCGGGCGGCCAATTCGGGGATCAGCGCGCTCATCGATGCCCGTGGGGAAGTGGTCGCAAGCATTGGCCTTTTCCGGACGGGAGTCCTGGTGGGAGAGGTCTATCCCCGGAAAGGGGAGACGATGTACGCGAAAACAGGTGAAATCTTCGCAATATCTTGTACTATAATAACTTTTTTCATTCTTTGCATTCTTTTGCGAGGGGTCGATGGGGTCAGGACAACTGGAAGAAAAGTTCGCCGCGCTTGAAGCGCGCCGCAGCGCGCTCCGGGGTTATCTTTGAGGTAGATGGGAAAAGAAGCCGGCTGGCGGAACTCGAGACCGCCGTGTCGCGGGAAGGTTTCTGGGATTCCCCGGAAAACGCGGAGGCGCTCCTCAAGGAGCGGAAGTCCCTCGAAACGTTCCTTTTCAAGTGGTCCGGCCTGGAGAAGTCCCTGGAAGACCTGCGCGCCTGCCTCGACCTGTTCGACGAGTCCGGCGACGCGTCCCTGGCCCCGGAGGTCGAGCTTCACGCCGGAAAGATCGAGAGGGACCTGGACGAGATCGAGCTGGACCGGATGCTCGCCGGTGACGACGACGAGCGGAACGCCATCCTGACGATCCACGCGGGGGCGGGGGGGACCGAGTCCCAGGACTGGGCGGAGATGCTCCTCCGGATGTACCTCCGCTTCGCCGACCGGACGGGCTTCGAAGTGGAGGTCCTCGAACGGCAGGAAGGGGAGGAGGCGGGGATCAAGAACGCCACCATTCTCCTCTCCGGCGATCACCCCTACGGATACATGAAGGCGGAGATGTGAGTCCACCGCCTGGTGTGGATCTCCCCGTT
>JACRMU010000141.1 GCA_016219515.1 Deltaproteobacteria bacterium | reverse complement strand
TCACCAGCTCGGCGCGGAACGCAGCCGCCCCCGGGGTCCCCCGGCTGTACCACGCCAGGTGCTTGCGCATTTCGCGGATCCCGGCGTCCCCCTTGCGGCGGTGCATCTCCTCTCCGTGGCGAAGGATCAGGGCCCGCCGCTAGGCTGCGGAGCGACCGGGGGCGGCAAGGAGGCCCGCCTGTCCGGCGGGGGCGAACAGCTCGCTTCGCATCGCCTGGAAAATCCACAGGTTTCCAAGGGCCGCCCGGCCAACCATCACGGCGTCGCAGCCGGTCTCGGCGATCATCCGGGCGGCGTCCCGCGGCAGGCGGACGTCGCCGTTGCCGATAATCACCCGGCCCGGGAACTCCCGCTTGAGGGCTCCGATATGGCTCCAGTCCGCGAGGCCGGAGAACATCTGGCTCCGCGTCCGGGGATGCAGGGTCACGGCGGATACGCCGGCATCGAAGACCGCGCGGGCGACGTCGAGGTAGCTGTCGGGATCCTTCCCGAACCCCGAGCGGATCTTCACGGTGACGGGGATCCCGGCACGGCGCACCGCGGCGGCGGCGATCTCCCCGGCCAGCACGGGGTTGGAAAGGAGAGCCGCGCCGGCGCCCCCCCCGGTGACCTTGCGCACGGGACAGCCCATGTTGATGTCCACGAAATCGAAGCCCATGGCGCGGATGGCGGCGGCCGCCTCGCCGATCTCATCCGGCGAAGCGCCGAAAAGCTGCGCCCCGACCGGCCGTTCCTCCTCGCGGAACTCGAGGAACCGCCGGGTCCGCTCCGGCTGCATCAACAGGCCCTTTGCGGAGGCCATCTCGGTGAGGACGGCGTCGGCGCCGTTCTCCCGGCACAGGAGACGAAACGTGGTGTCGGTGATCCCGGCCAACGGCGCCAGGATCAGTTTTCCACGGAAGTCCATCCGCCTAATATAACGCACATTTCCGCAGAGGGCATCTGCGGCGGAGAGCATCGGGATACAGTATACCTTTTCCCCTTGACCCGTCCTGGGAGGCATGGTATTAATTGCGAGTTTAATTTTCCTCGGAGCGTCTCCGGAAAACGTGAATTACGGTTTGATTCCAGGGGGATTTCCCGTCTTAGGTACGCATTCATAATTCCATGGCAGGGAGGGGCACGATGTTACCCAAGACTCGCCGTCTCAAACTATCCACCGTCGCGCGAATCATGACGTTATGCGCGATCCCGCTGTTCATCCTTCTGTTCGCCGGCGTCGCCAACGCCAGCGAGGCGGAGCTCAAGATCCCCGATCTGGGCAGCGTGATGTTCCTGGGGATGTCGGGGCACAACCTCCTGGTGGGCGGACTCGTCATCTGCCTGCTCGGGATGGGCTTCGGGTTCATGCAGTTCCAGGCGATCAAGAACCTCCCCGTCCACAAGGCGATGCTCGAGATTTCGGAGCTGATCTACGAAACCTGCAAAACCTACCTCATCACGCAGGGAAAGTTCATCGCGCTCCTGTGGGCGTTCATCGCCGCGATCATGGTGGTCTACTTCGGCTTCCTGCTGCATTACGCCACGATCCAGGTCGTGATCATCGTCATCTTCAGCATCGTCGGCATCCTGGGCAGCTACGGGGTGGCGTGGTTCGGCATCCGGATCAACACCTACGCGAACTCCCGGACCGCTTTCGCGGGCCTTAGGGGCAAACCCTTCCCGACGATGGAGATTCCGCTGAAATCCGGGATGAGCGTCGGCATGATGCTGATCAGCGTCGAGCTGGTGATCATGCTCTTCATTCTGCTCTACGTCCCCGGGGACTACGCGGGCCCCTGCTTCATCGGCTTCGCCATCGGCGAGTCGCTCGGCGCGGCGGCGCTTCGTATCGCGGGCGGCATCTTCACGAAGATCGCCGACATCGGCTCCGACCTCATGAAGATCGTCTTCAAGATCAAGGAGGACGACGCGCGCAACCCCGGCGTCATCGCCGACTGCACGGGCGACAACGCGGGCGACTCGGTCGGCCCCACCGCCGACGGGTTCGAAACGTACGGCGTCACCGGCGTCGCGCTCATCACCTTCATCATCCTCGCGGTCCCCAACCCCGTCACGCAGATCATGCTCCTGGTCTGGATCTTCGTGATGCGCATCGGGATGATCGTCACCAGCGCCGTCTCCTACTACATCAACGGGATGATCGCGAGCGCGAAGTTCGCCGACGCGAAGAAGTTCAACTTCGAGATCCCCCTCACCACGCTGGTGTGGCTGACCTCGTTCGTCTCCATCGCGATGACCTACCTGTTGTCCTATCTCCTGGTCCCCAGCCTCCAGGGAGATGTGTCCCTCTGGTGGAAGCTCGCGACGATCATCACCTGCGGCACGATCGCCGGCGCCCTGATCCCGGAGCTGGTCAAGGTCTTCACCTCCACCAACTCGGGGCACGTCCGCGAGATCGTCACCGCCTCCCGCGAAGGGGGGGCGTCCCTGAACATCCTCTCCGGCATCGTGGCGGGGTACTTCAGCGCGTACTGGATGGGCTTTGCGATCATCGCCCTGATGGCGATCGCCTACCTCGTCAGCACGGCGGGTCTCGGCGCCATCATGGCGGCCCCCGCGATCTTCGCCTTCGGCCTGGTCGCCTTCGGGTTCCTGGGGATGGGGCCGGTCACCATCGCGGTCGACTCCTACGGCCCGGTCACGGACAACGCCCAGTCGGTGTACGAGCTTTCCACGATCGAAACCCTTCCGAACATCTCCGCGGAGATCAAGAAGGACTTCGGCTTCACCCCCGACTTCGAGGAAGCCAAGATGTACCTCGAGGAGAACGACGGGGCCGGCAACACCTTCAAGGCCACCGCGAAGCCGGTGCTCATCGGGACGGCCGTGGTCGGCGCGACGACCCTCATCTTCTCCATCATCCAGGTGCTTGAGAAAATGTTCGGCAAGGCCGACGTGGCGGCAGGTCTTTCGATCCTGAACCCGGTCTTCCTGCTGGGGCTTGTCACCGGCGGGGCGATGATCTTCTGGTTCTCCGGCGCGGCCACCCAGGCGGTCGCCACCGGCGCCTATCGCGCGGTGGATTTCATCAAGAAGAACATCAAGCTGGACGAGGGAGCCGAGAAGGCCTCGGTGGAAGACAGCAAGAAAGTCGTCGAGATCTGCACGCAGTACGCCCAGAAGGGGATGTTCAATATCTTCTGTGCGGTTTTCTTCGGGACGCTGTCGTTCGCCTGCGTCAATCACTACTACTTCATCGGATATCTCATCTCCATCGCGATCTTCGGCCTCTACCAGGCGATCTTCATGGCGGACGCCGGCGGCGCCTGGGACGACGCGAAGAAGCTCGTCGAGACCGAGCTCAACATGAAGGGGACCGACCTGCACGCCGCATGCGTCGTGGGCGACACCGTCGGCGATCCGTTCAAGGACACCTCCTCTGTCGCCATGAACCCGGTCATCAAGTTCACCACCCTGTTCGGCCTGCTGGCCGTCGAACTGGCCATCACGATCACGGACAAGACGATCACCACGGGCCTCGCGGCCGTCTTCTTCCTCGTCTCCGCCGTCTTCGTGTGGCGGTCGTTCTACAAGATGCGGATCCCGGTCGACGTGAAGTAAGAAAGGGGAAACCGCTTCCGATACGGAGAAGCCCGCCGGAGCGCAACGCTTCGGCGGGCTTTTTTTACTTTACGCCTGGGACGTTCTTTTACTTTTCTGGGGTTAAGTTATTTCAGGATGGTGATTGCGTCGGGCGACCGGATGACGATTTCGGGTCGCCCCTTGTAGATCGAGACCTTCCCTCGCACCCTCACGGTCTTTCCCTTGTAGAACGTCTCCGGGGACTTCGGGAACCTGCGGAGGTCTTTTCCCAGCACGACCACGGTGAGATACTTCTTCCAGTTCGGATGGAAGTTGAAGTAGAGGACTTTCTTTCCGCGGTGAACCCGGACCAGCGTCCCCTCCGCCACGACTTCCTGCCCGACGTGCCGGTGGGCCTCATCCCAGGAGACGACGCCTTGAGGAAGCGGCCTCCCGGAGGGAGGCGGAGGCGACTCCTTGGGGACCGCGGCGGACCGCGCACCGGCAGAGGCAAGAGGGAGGAATCCCGATTCCCTCGCCGCGCTCTCGAAATCCCTGTCCGAGTTCTCCGTCCGCAGGCGGAGGACATCCTGCACCGTCTTTCCCAGATCGTCGCGGCCGACGCCGGACTTCACCATCCCCCCGCAGGCGACGGCGAATTTCCCGCCCCCCAGGGGGAGGACCTCCACCGCTGGGACTCCCTGTTCGCGCGCCCAGCGGGTCTCCGCCATCCCCCCTTCCCGCCAGACCCCTTTCCCATCCTTTCGCGCCTGTTCTTCCGCCTCGGAGAACTCGGCCTCGCGGGAGAAGGGGAATCGGCGATAGAGCCGGGCGTATCCCTGGCGCACCATCTCCTTGTTGACGATCCGGCCGTCGGGGGGAGGAAGGATCACGTAACGGAGAAGGCGCCCGTAACGGTCGAGGTCTTCGTCGCCGCGCTCCAACAGGACGGTTTTCCCGCCGCAGAGGAAGGCAAGGTGGCCGGCGGCCTCGTCGGCCTGGAACTCCTTCGGCCTGGAGGGATGGGAGCGCTCGGGGGCGTCGATGCCGATCAGCCGGACGGTGCGGATTTCCCGGCCGTCCTGCACGCGGATCGTGTCGCCGTCCACGATCTCAACGACCTTGACGCGTTCCTCCGCGCGGATCCCCGGAGGGGAAAGAAGCCAAAAGGCAAGGACGGCGACGAAGGCGCGGAGGAGTCGCCGGGAACGTGCGCCCCGGGCCAACTACTTCAGCGCTTCGGGGTTGATCTCCACTTTTTCACGGACGCGGCGCTCCGCGAGAAAGGCTTCGATCATCTGGTTCTTTTTCTGCTCCGCCACGCTCCGGAGGAAGGAGTCTTTCCGGGATACCCATTCCTTTTCATCCGCTCCCTTCTCCTCGGAGAGAGCCAGCGCAAGGAAGCGGCCGGAGGCTTCGACCGCCTTGCCGAGCACCGGAGCTTTCCGGGAGAGGGACAGCAGGGTCTTCCGCATCTCTCCCGAAGGCGGCAGGCTTTCCGGCAGGGTATCGGAAAGGGGGGCGAAGAGGGCGGTGGTCGCCGCCGGGAGGCCGGCCTGTTTCGCGCCTTGCGCGAGTTCGGCGGCGGTGTTCGTTCCCGGGAGGATCTTCTGCAGCTCCGCCTGCGCGGCCGCGCGCCGCTTTTCGCGGGAAACCGCGGAAACGATCTTCTCCCGCACCTCCGCCTGCGCGGGAATGCGCGACTCCTCCTTGGCGACGACCTGGAACAGGTAGTGGACGTCCCCGATCGACTTGACCGGCCCGATCTCCTTGACGGGCAGCATCAGGGCCTCCTGGACAACCGCCGGAGGGACCGCATCCTCCTTCGATCCGCCGGACCACCCGGTTTCCGCCGGCGCGATTCCATAGGGAGCGCAGGCCCCTTTCAGGTCCTTCGACGCGGAGGCCTTCGTGTGCGCCTCGTACGCCTTGATGACCGCGATGTCCTTTCCTTTTTCGCGCTTGAGCAGGGCCGTGACGCGGTCCTTTACCTTGTCAAGGGGGAGGGTCTCGGGGAACTGGATCCGGTTCACGCGGAGGAGCAGGATGCCGCCCCCCACGTCGATCGGCCCCACCAGCGAGTCTACGGCCGCGGCATAAAGAGGACCGGCCACCTCCGGCCTCGCCTCGCTGCGCCGCGTCCAGGTTTCCCCCGTCTTCATCTTCGAATGCTTCTTCGCCGTCTTTTCGAACTCCGCCTTCCCCTTGCCGGCTTCGACGAGGATCTCCGCCATCTTTTTCGCGACGGCCTCCTTGTCCTTCTTCGCGTAGGGAAGGTAGATCTGGGAGACGAGCCGCTGTTCCTCGTTCCGGAACTTGTCGGCGTTCCCCTCGTAGAAGGCGCGGATCTCCTGCTCCGTCACCGACGCGTCCCGTGCGAAGAACGCGGGTTCGAAACGGGCCGCCAGCAGCTTCACCCGCGCGGGGATCCGCAGGCTTTCCTTCATCTGGTCGTATTTCGCGGCGATCTCCCCCTCCGTCGGGGAAACGACCCCTTTGATCTTGTCCGGGTCCGCCGTGACGACCAGGAGCCGCACCTTGCGGGTGGCCAGCCGGAATAGTTCGAGCGCCTCGCTCTCGGGGACCCGTGCGTCTGCGGCAAACAGCCCTTCCATCTTCTTCAGGGTGATCTCCTGGCGCTTCGATTCCTCGTAGCTCGCCGTCGTGATGCGGTTGTACTTCAGCGTGGCCTGGTACTGTTCCGCGTGGAACTGCCCGTTGACCTGGAAGGCGGGAGTTGCGGCGATTTCCCGCTGCACCTCCTCGTCGGAGGCGGAGATCCCCATCTTTTTCGCTTCCGAGAGGAACAGGGCCCTCTGGATCAGCGAGTCCATCGCCTGCTTGCGGAAATTGAGGGTCTTGGCCATCTCGGGAGTGAGGGCGGCGCCGTAGACGTCCCGGTAGGTCTTCTCCAGCCCCGCCGCCGCTTCGGCGAGCTCGCCCATCGAAATATTCTGGCTGCCGACCGTGGCGGCGATATCCCGCCCGCGCTCGGAGTAGGTGCCGACCCCCCACCAGACGAAGGTGACGGCGATGAAGCCCAGGATGATCTTGATGACCCACGAGCCGGCGTTCCGCCGGAGGACGTCCAGCATGGCGTTTCGTTTCTCCTGTCAGGGTGCGATATGTACAACGAACAGAATATGTTAATGCGCTCCGAGGGCCGAATTCAACGATATTCGCCGGTTTTCCCCAAACGTTTGCAAAGGCGGGGTCGGCTTGCTAAGATGCTACGATAGCCCGCAACCCCATGGAACTTTCAACACATTCGGAGGGTACGGATGATTTTCAATAGGATGTTAGGGCTGTTCTCGAACGATCTTGCGATCGATCTCGGGACGGCGACCACGCTGGTATACGTCAAGGGAGAAGGGATCATCTGCTCGGAACCGTCGTGCGTCGCCGTCCACCGGGACACCCGCGGCGCGAAGAAGGTCCTCGCCGTGGGGATCGAGGCGAAGCGGATGATCGGGCGCACGCCCGGCAACATCGTCGCCATCCGGCCGATCAAGGACGGCGTCATCGCCGATTTCGAGGTGACCGAGGCGATGCTGCGCTACTTCATCCGGAAGGCGCACAAGCACCGCACGCTGGTCCGCCCGCGGATCATCATCTGCGTCCCTTACGGCTGCACCGAGGTGGAGCGGCGCGCCGTCCGCGAGTCCGCCCAGAGCGCCGGGGCACGGGAAGTCTACCTCATCGAGGAGCCGCTGGCGGCGGCCATCGGAGCCGGCCTTCCGATCACCGAGCCCTCCGGCAACATGATCGTCGACATCGGGGGCGGGACCACCGAGGTGGCGGTGATCTCCCTCGGAGGCATCGTGAAGAGCATGTCCGTCCGCGTGGCGGGCGACAAGATGGACGAGGCGATCCTGCAATACGTGAAGCGGAAGTACAACCTGCTGATCGGCGAGCCCACCGCCGAGGTCATCAAGGTGACCATCGGAAACGCCTTCCCCGGCATCTCCGAGACCACGGAGATCAAGGGGCTCGACATGGTGTCCGGCGTCCCGAAGGCGCTGACCCTCCATTCGGACGAGGTGCGGGAAGCGCTCTCCGAGCCGGTGCGGATCATCGTCGACGCGGTGAAGGGCGTGTTCGAGGAGACGCCTCCCGAGCTGGCGGGCGACATCTACGAGCGGGGGATCGTCCTGGCGGGGGGCGGCGCGCTGCTGCGCAACCTCGACGCGCTTCTCCGCGAGGAGACGGGGCTGCCGGTGACCGTCGCAGAGGACCCCCTTTCCTGCGTGGTGCTGGGGTCCGGAAAGGCGCTGGACGAGCTGGACCTCCTGCGGCAAGTGGCGCTCCACTGAGACGCAATCCGTTTTCCGGCGGTTCGTAACCGCAAGATCGGCTTATGGGATTTTTACGTAAATGGTGGCGGCTCCTTACGGCGGCCGTCCTGATTTCCGTCGCCATCCAGGTCTTCGTGCATCCGCCTGCCGCCCTTTCGCGCGCGGATACGGTGCACGCCTCCGGTTCCCTCCTCTTCCGGCCCGTCTACTTCGCCGTCGATTTCGTCCGCCAGGGGATCGCCTCCGTCTGGTCGCACTACGTCGCGCTGGTGGGGGTGTCCCGCGAAAACGACCGTCTCCGCCAGGAAAACACCTCCCTCCGGGAGAAGCTCCAGGAGAACCGCGACGCCCTCCTGGAAAACCGACGCCTGAAGGAGCTGCTGCGGTTCTCGGAGGCGGCCGAGAAGAGGGTGATCGGCGCGCGCGTCGTCGGGCACGACATCTCCCCGTGGTTCCAGGCCGTCTTCATCGACGCGGGCGTCGAGACGGGCGTCGAGGCGGGAATGGCCGTGGTGACGCCCGGCGGGGGGGTGGGGCGCATCCACAAAACGTACAAGGGGCTCTCGGAAGTCCTCCTGGTGACCGACGGGCGGTTCGCCGCGGACGTGATCGTCGAGAGGAGCCGGGTCCGGGCCATCGCGGAGGGGATGGGCGGCAACCTGTGCCGGCTGAAATACGTATCGCCCACCATGGACGTCGTGGCGGGCGACCGGATCCTCTTCTCCGGGTTCGACGGGAGCATGCCGAAAGGGACGCTGCTGGGGACGGTCCTGAGCGCGGACCGGCCGCGGGAAGGCCTCTTCCAGAAGGTCCAGGTGCAGTGCGCGGTGAACCTCCAGGCGACGGAGGAGGTGCTGGTGGTCCTCTCCCGCCCCTCGATCCCCTTCCGGTCCGGCAAGTTGTGAGGCAGTTCCTGGTTCTTCTCGCGGCGTCCTACGCGGGCACCGCGGCCTGCGCCTGGTGGCTCTCCGGCTTCGTCCCGCGATTTCTTCTTCCGGACATCCCGTTCCTCGCCATCGTCTTCGCGGGGCTGTTCCTTCACGGCCCCCTGGGGTTCTTCGCCGCGATCCCGCCGGCGCTCTTCCGGGAGGTCTCCGTGTCCTCGCCGCCGTGGACCTTCTTCATTTCGTCCATGGCGCTCTACTTCGCCTCGCGCGAAATCGGGATGCGGTTCTTCCTGAGGGCGGAATACTTCATCCTGACGGTGGTCGTCGGCCTCCTCCTCGCGGAGTCGATCTCCGTCGTGGTCCTCATGCTGCTCGCGGGGAGCCGTCCCTTCTCGTTCCTCTGGGCCGCGCAGGAGGCGGTCCGCATCGCCTGGACGGGGCTGCTCGCCGTCCCCCTGTACATGGACCTTTCGGGACGGTGGCGCCGGGTGAAAGAGTGACGCAGCGGATCCGGAAACGGGAGCAGGACCCGCAGATCGTCGGCCGCATCCAGGCGGTCCTCTGGGTCGCGCTCGGCCTGTTCGTCCTCCTGCTGGGGCGGCTCTACTGGCTCCAGGTGGTGCAGCACGAGCGCTTCCGCACCCTCTCGGAGAACAACCGGCTCCGGATCCGGACGATCCGGGCCCCGCGCGGCCAGATCCTGGACCGGAAGGGGAGGGCGATCGCGGAGACGCAGGCCTCCTTCGACCTCATCTGCTCTCCCATCGACATCACGGACCTCGAAGGCGAGCTCAAGCTTCTCGAGGAAATCGTGGATTTCGACATGGACGAGGTCGCGGGGAAGATCCGCACGGCGAAAAAGAAAAATCCCTACAGCTCCGTCACCGTCGCGCGCGACCTCCGCTTCGAGCAGGTCTCCGTGGTCGAGTTCAACCGGGAGGCCCTTCCGGGGTTCTCGGTCCTCGTGGAGGCCAAGCGGAGCTATCCGTTCGGGCGCGCGTTCGCGCACGTGCTCGGCTATGTGGGGGAGGTGAGCCAGGAGGAACTGGACGAGTCGGAAGACGAACGGGTCGCGATGGGGGACATCGTCGGGAAATACGGGCTGGAGCGGCGCGAGGACGGCATTCTGCGGGGGATCAACGGAGGCAGGCACGTGGAGGTGGACGCCGCGGGAAGGGACAAGCGGCTGGTGGAGGAGGTCCCTCCCCGCGCGGGGGGGATCGTCGCCACGACCCTCGACGCGGACCTGCAGAAGACCGCCGAGGAGGCGATGGAAGGCAAGGCGGGGGCGGTGATCGCCATCGTCCCGAAGACCGGGGACATCCTGGCCTTCGTGTCCGCCCCGGCCTTCGACCCGAACGCCTTCTCACGGGGGATCCGGAAGGCGGAGTGGCAGGCCCTCTCCGGCGACATCCGCAAGCCGATGCAGAACAAGGGGCTCCAGGGGACGTACGCCCCGGGCTCCACCGTCAAGCCGTTCGTCGCGCTGGCGGCGCTGGAGGAGGGGATCCAGGACCCGAAGGCCACGGTCCGCTGCCCGGGATACCTTCAGATCGGAAACCGCGCGTTCCGCTGCTGGAGGGAGAAGGGGCACGGCACGGTGGACATGTACAAGGGGATCGTGCAGTCGTGCGACGTCTATTTCTACACGATGGGCCTGCGGCTCGGCCCGGACCGGATCGCGAAGCTGGAAAAGGACGCGGGCCTGGGCACGATCACGGGGATCGACCTGCCGGCGGAGAAAAAAGGCCTGGTCCCCGACACGGAGTGGAAACAGAAGGTGTCGAAGGAGAGGTGGTACGATTCGGAGAGGGCGATCCTCGGAATAGGCCAGGGAGCGATCCACGTCACGCCGCTGGAGATGCTGGCGGGCTACGCCTCCATCGCGGCCGGGGGAGAGGTGATGCGCCCCCGCCTGGTGGAGAGGATCGTCCGGAAGGACGGCACGGTCGAGCAGCGGCCCCCCGCGTCGCTCCGGAAATTGCCGTGGAAGCCGGAGAATGTCGCCTTCGTCCGCCGCGCCCTCGCCGGGGTCGTCAACGACTACGGGACCGGCGGCGCGGCGAAGATCCCGGGCGTCGAAGTGGGGGGAAAGACCGGGACGGCGCAGGTGGCGGCCGTCAAGGGGAAGATGATCAAGTCCGAGAACCTGCCCTACCAGTTGCGCGACCACGCGTGGTTCGTGGGGTTCGCCCCCGTCTCCGATCCGGAGATCTGCGTGGTGGCCATGCTGGAGCACGGCGGGCACGGCGGGTCCGCCGCCGCCCCCATCGTCAAGGCGGTGATGCTGGAGTACTTCCGGACGAAGCCGGCCGCGGCTTCGAAGGAGAAGAAATGACGCGGAAAGGGAAGCTTGCGCGCCTGGACTGGCCGATCTTCCTGCTGGCCCTCGCGCTCTGCGGGGTGGGCCTGCTCAACGTGTACAGCGGAACGAGGGTGATCGGGACGGCCGGCGTCCCTCTCTTCGCCAAGCAGCTGGCATGGATCTTCCTGGGGATCCTCGCATTCTTCGCCTGCTACCTCGCGAGCGACGGGTTCATCGAGGAGATCGCCCTGCCCGTCTTCTGGGGGGTCCTGGCGGTCCTGGTGGTCGTCCTCATCGCCGGCAAGGTGCGGGGAGGCGCCCAGCGGTGGATCTCTCTCGGGGCCTTCAACTTCCAGCCTTCCGAGTTCGCCAAGGTCGCCGTGGTGCTGGTCCTCGCGAAGTATTTCGCCGACCGGTACAGCTACAGCGGCATCGGGTTCGTCGAGACCGTCCCGGCCATCGGCCTCGTGATCGTCCCGTTCCTGCTGGTCGCGCTCCAGCCCGATCTCGGGACGGCGGGGGTGTTCGTGATCATCCTGCTGGGAATGCTGGTGGTCGCCTGCGTGAGGACCCGGGTGCTCCTGCTGCTGGGAGGAGCCGGCGCGCTCCTGGTTCCCGCCCTCTGGCTCGCGATGAAGGACTACCAGAAGCAGCGGGTCCTCACCTTCCTGGACCCCGAGCGGGACCCCTTGGGGGCGGGATACCACGTCATCCAGTCGAAGATCGCCGTGGGGTCCGGGGGGTTCCTGGGGAAGGGATACCTGCGCGGAACGCAGGGATCGCTGCGGTTCCTCCCGGAGCAGCATACCGATTTCGCGTTCGCCGTGTTCGCGGAGGAGTGGGGGTTCCTGGGGACGCTGGCGCTGCTGGCCCTCTTCCTCTGCCTCGTCCACCGCGCCTTCCATCTCGCCTCGCGGTCGCAGGACCGGTTCGCGTCGTTCGCGTGCGGGGGGCTGGCCGTCTACTTCCTGGCCCACATCGCCATCAACCTGGCGATGGTCTGCGGCCTCTTTCCCGTCGTGGGGATACCGCTGCCGTTCGTGAGCTACGGCGGGTCGTCGATGCTGACGAACATGATGGCCCTGGGGGTGATGTCCAACCTGGCCAGGAGCCGCTTCACGTTTCAGGGAGGGGGGGAGAGCTCGATAACCGCTTGATTTCGGACACGATCGCCGCCGAAAGGGAAGGGGATGCGCCGGTCCACTTCTTCAGCACCTTTCCGCCGCGGTCCGTCAGGAGAAGGAGGGGGGCCTGCTCCGGGCCGTACCTCTCCCGGAAGGGACCGGGAAGGGCCAGGACCGTCGTGACCGGCAGCGTGCCGGCATCCGCAAGGGAAGCCGGACGAAGAGGAGCGGCCTCCGACGTCCCTTCCCGTCCCAGCAGCCGCTCCCGGTCGAACAGGACCCGGTAGACGCGCAAGGTTCCCGCGGGAATGTCCCGGGATGCCTCCCGCACCGCTTTCCACGCATCCGCGCACGGCGGACACCACACGTAGTCGAGGAAAATCAGCCGGAACGTCTCGGAAGATTCGGGCAACCCGGGTTGCGGCTGCCCTCTTTCGTCGACGAACACCGGTTTCGGCGCGGGAAAGGGGACGGAGCCGACGGAGAAGTGCTTCGCGCCGCATGCGGCGCAGAAGATGACGGCGAGGAGCCCCGCGGCCGCCGCCGCGAAGGCCCGTTCCTGCGGTTTCTCTCGGGCCAACCGGGGTTACAGGCCTTTCTGGATCAGCGAGACGATGCCGGCCTTCGTGTTGACGCCCACCATCTGCCCCTTGATCTCCCCTTCCTTGAACAGGATGAGCGTGGGGATTCCGCGGATGCCCAGGTTCGACGCGATGTCGGGGCTCTCATCCACGTTCACCTTGGCGACGCGCACCTTCCCCTCCATCTCCTTGGCGACCTCCTCCAGGATGGGCGCAATGACCCGGCACGGGCCGCACCAGGGAGCCCAGAAGTCCACCAGCACCGGGGTCGGTCCGACGTCCACGGTCTTCTTGAAGTTTCCGTCGTTCAGTTCCAGGATGTTTCCCGCCATTCTCTTCCTCCCGTCAAATCGCGTTTCGCTTACCTGCCGCGCTTCGCGAGTTCTTTTTTCACGCAAAGGTCCATCACCACGGAGATCCCCGCCCGCTCCAGGCGATCGCGCGCCGGCTCGCTCACGACGCCCTCCTGCATCCAGAAAAACCTCGCGCCGATCCGGACGGCTTCCTCCGCGAGCGCCGGAACTTCCTCGGACCTCCGGAACACGTCGACCAGGTCCACCTTCCCCGGGATGTCCGACAGCGAGGGGTAGGCCTTCTCGCCCAGCACCTCGGAAAGGAGAGGGTTCACCGGGATGATCCGGAACCCCCGCTCTTTCAAGTATCGCGCCACGGCGTGGCTGGGCCGCTCCGGCTTGTCCGATATGCCGACCACCGCAACGGTCCGTGTCTCCGAGAGAATCCTGTCGATCGACGCATCCACGCGCGCATCACCGATTTTTAGATGCGAAACATGCTACAACGGTTTTCCCCGAAAGGAAAGGCGGCGGCGCGGGCGCAGCGGCCTTCCGCATCGGCGTGTTCTTGACAGCGGCGGGGAGGAAAGCGATCATGGTTGCCTGGGCTATCCTTTCCGGAGGGAATTCCTTGCAGGAAACCATTGCGAAAATGCTGAAGGAAGGGGCGGACCTGCGTCTTCAGATGGTGGAGACGATGACCCGCGACATCCTCGATGCCGCGCAGGCGATCGCCCACGCGTTCAAGACGGGCCGGAAGATCCTGCTGTTCGGGAACGGCGGCAGCGCCGCGGACTCCCAGCACATCGCGGCCGAATTCATGAACCGCTTCCTGATCGAGCGCCCCCCCCTTCCGGCCATCGCCCTGACCACCGACACCTCCATCCTCACCAGCATCTCGAACGACTACGCATTCGATGAAGTGTTCAGCAAGCAGATCAAGGCCCTCGGGAAGAAGGGGGACATCGCCGTCGGGATCTCCACGAGCGGGAATTCGGCGAACGTCCTCAAGGGATTCCGCGTGGCGAAGAAGTTGGGCATGGTCACGATCGCGCTCACGGCCGAGGGCGGAAAGATCGCCTCGAACGCCGACATCGCGCTTGCCGTCCCCTCGAAGAGCACTCCCCGCATCCAGGAGGCCCACATCGCCATCGGGCACATCCTGTGCGACCTGACGGACACCATCCTTTTCCGGCAGGTCGCCAAGCGATGAGGAAGATCGACCCGGCCCTGCTTCGCCGGACGTCGCTGTACTCGAGGAAAAGCAAGGTCACGTTCAAGGGGTTCGGGGTTCCCGTGCGGAAGGGGATGTCGGTCTCCGCGTTTCTGTCCGGCCTTCCCGACTACCTGTCGGCGAAAGACTTCCGCGCGGCGGTCGGCGCCGTGGCGGCCGCCAAAAAGCGCGGCGCACCCGTGCTGTTGGGGATCGGGGCGCACTTCATCAAGGTGGGGCTCTCCCCGCTGCTCCTCCAGGGGCTTTCGAAGGGCCTTTTCGACTGCGTATCGATGAACGGCGCCGGGGTGATCCACGATACGGAGCTGGCGCTGGCCGGGAAGACCTCGGAGGATGTGGAAGAGAGTCTTTCCGACGGCTCCTTCGGGATGGCGAAGGAGACGGCCCGGTTCATCCACTCCGCGCTGGCCTCGGGGGTCCCCGAAGGGCTCGGCTTCGGAGCGGCGGTGGGGAAGGCGCTCGCCGGCTCCCGGGCGCGGTACCGGGAGAAAAGCCTTCTTGCGGCGGCGTGGCGGCGGAACGTTCCGGTGACCGTCCACGTCTGCATCGGCTCCGACATCATCCACATGCATCCGGAGGCGGACGGCGCCGCGATGGGCGAGGCGTCCCAGAGGGATTTCCGCCGATTCTGCGAGATGGTCGCCCGGCTGGAGGGCGGGGTGTACCTGAACGTCGGATCGGCCGTGGTCCTGCCCGAGGTTTTCCTGAAGGCGGTGGCCGTCGCAAGGAACCTGGGCCGGCCCCTTTCGAAGATCACCACGGTGAACATGGACTTCCAGCGCCACTACCGGCCGGACGTGAACGTGGTGACCCGCCCCACGCGCGCCGGGGGGAAGGGATACCACCTGATCGGGCCCCACGAGATCCTTTTCCCGCTCTTCCTGGCGGCCGTGGCCGAGGAGTTGTGGTAACCGCGCTCTGCGCCGGGATCATGTCGGGCACGTCGGCCGACGGCGCCGACGTCGCCTTCGCTTCGTTCTCGCCCGTGCGCGGGAACATCTCCTGCCAGGTCCGCAGCTTCCATTCCGTTCCGTATCCCAAAGATCTCCGCGAGCGGGTCCTGCGGATCTCCGAGGCGAAGGAAACCGGGAAGGAGGACCTCTGCCGCCTTTCGATGGCGTTAGGGGAGTTTTACGCCTTCGCCGTCGGGAGGGCGCTGACGTTCCTCCAGATCCGTCCGGAGGAGGTGGCCGCGGTCGGCTGCCACGGGCAGACGGTGGGACATTTCCCCGACAAGCGGAAGGGCTTCCTGAAGGAGACCGGCGCGACCCTCCAGATCGGCGAGCCATCCTTCATCGCCCAGCGCACGGGGATCACGACGATCGCGGACTTCCGCACCGCGGACATGGCGGCGGGAGGGATGGGCGCACCGCTGGTCCCCGCCTTCCACGGCGTCCTGCTGCGCGGCCGCGGGTGCTTCTCTTCCTTCCAGAACATCGGCGGGATCGGGAACGTCACCGTGGTGAGCCCCCAGGGAAAAGTTTTGGCCGCCTTCGACACCGGTCCGGGGAACATGCTGATCGACGGAGCGGCCGGCCTTCTTTCGGGCGGCCGCATGTCGATGGACAAGGACGGCGTGCTGGCGCTGCGGGGGAAGGTGCGGGAAAAATTTCTTGCCGCCATGATCCGGCAGGACCGCTACCTTGCGCTTCCGCCTCCCAAGAGCACCGGGCGGGAGCGGTACGGCAGGGCGCGGCTGGAAAAGATCGTCGCAGCGGCCCGGCGGGAGGGGATCCCCCGGGAAGACCTCGTCGCCACGCTCACCGCCTGCACCGCGGAAACGATCCGCCTGGCGTTCGACCGTTTCATCCTGCCGAAGTGGCCCGTGAAGGAAATCTTCCTGGGAGGAGGAGGCGGGAAGAACCCCGCCCTGACGGCGTTCCTCGCGGCGCGGATGCCGGGGCTGAAGATCCGCGCGACCGAGACGCTGGGTCTCCCCGCGCAATACGTCGAGGCGGCGGCCTTCGCCTACCTGGCGTACCTGGCGCTCTGCCGCCAGCCCGGAAACGTCCCCGTCGCCACCGGCGGGCAACCCGTCGTCCTGGGGAAGATCTCCCCGGGGCGGTGGGGGAGCCCCTTCCTTACAGCGCCGCTTCCTCGCCGGGCTTGAGGACGACCACCCGGATTCCTGGAGCGACTTTCTTCATCTCCGCTACGAACCGGTCCGCGGTGGGCTCCAGGATCGGAAACGTCCCGAAGTGCATCGGGACGACCGCCTTCGCCTGGAGCAGCGCCGCCGCCTTCGCCGCCTGCCGGTAATCCATCGTGAACACCGAGCCGATCGGGAGCAGCGCCACGTCGACGGGGTAGAGCTCTCCGATGAGCGACATGCCCGCGAAGATGCCGGTGTCCCCGGAGTGGTAGACGGTCGCGCCCGAAGGGGTCCGGATGACGTATCCCACCGGCGACCCCAGGGAGCAGGAGTGCCTGGCCTCGGTCATCGTGAAGGAGAAGCCGTCGAGGACCACGGTGCCGCCGACGTTCATCCCGACCCCGCCGTGGAGGAGCTGGGACTCCGGAACGCCTTTCGCCTTTAAATCTCCCACGAGCTCGAAGATTCCCACCACCAGCGCGCCGGTCCGCTTCGCCAGCGCGACGGCGTCCGCGGCGTGGTCGAAGTGGTCGTGGGTGAGGAGCAGGAAATCCGCTTTCCCGATCTCCTCGGGGCCGCAGGGCGCGGAGGGGTTCCCCTGGAACCAGGGATCGACGAGCACGGTCTTGCCGCAGGGGTCCTGGATGGAGAAGCCGGAGTGACCGAACCAGCGAATCTTCACGGACGGCATGAGACGATCCTCCTTTTCGACCGGCGGGGATGCCGGTCACTGGATGATTTCATGCGCTTCGGCCGATTTTATTTATACGGGGTTGTCGTTCGCGCTTCAAGATGAAATCGCCGCTTTGCGCTTTCCGCCGTTCCCGTGGTACAAACGGGAAGAAACGACATCGTGGGACGGAGCCGCCGTTGCCCGCAAGGGAAATGCCCAGAACCGCATCCCCTGTCCGTGCGATCGTCCCCAACCGCGTGGACCTGGCGGGAGGGACGCTCGACATCTACCCCCTCTACCTTCTCATTCCGGGATCGATGACCGTCAACGCGGCGATCGACGTGCGCAGCAGGGTCGAGATCGTCCCGGCGAGGTACGGCGCGCGCCTCCATTCCGAAAACTTTTCCCTCATCGCCATGGCGCGCGACACGCACGGCTTCTCCACCGAAGGAAAGCTGGGACTGATCGCCTCCGCCCTCCGGTTCTTTCCTCCGGTGAGGGGGATCGGGATCCGGTTCCGCAACGAGGCGCCGATGGGGTCGGGCATCGGAGCGTCGTCCGCGCTGCTGGTGGCTTTGATGCTGGCGATGGACGCCCACCTGGGGCGAAAGCGCGGGTGGGAGGAGACGGCCCGGGCGGCGATGGAGATCGAGGCGGGGCACCTGCGGTGCCTGACGGGACGCCAGGACCACGTGGCGGCGCTGCGCGGCGGCATCCAGGGGATCCGCTTCCTGCCGGGCCGCATCGAGGCGGAGAGGATCGCGGCCGGAAGCGAGTCCGGCCGGGCGCTGGCTGCGCACGGGTTCGTCGCCGGCACGGGCGTGGCGCACCATTCCGCGGACGTCAACTGGCGGATGATCCGCGGCGCGATCGAGGGGGACGGGGAAATTCTCCGCAGGTTCCGCGGGATCGCCGCCGCCGCGCGCGAGGCGTGGGACGCCGTTTGCGCCGGGAACGCCGAAGGGATGGGGCGGGCCGTCGCGGGCGAGTGGAGGATCCGGAAGACGCTTGCCGCCGGGGTGTCCACGCCGCAGGTCGAAAGACTGTTCGCATCGCGGGAGTTCCGGAAACGCGTCTGCGGGGCCAAGCTCTGCGGAGCCGGCGGCGGCGGGATGCTCTTCGGCCTGCTTCGCGGCCCGGAAGAGCGGAAACGGGTGGAGGCGATCCTTGCGGCCGAAGGGCTCGCCCTGTTTCCCTTCCGGCTCTCGGGAGGCCCCCGGGTATCCGCCGGAAGCGCGGCGATCGCCCCGCGGGAGGGCGGATGACCGCCATTTCCGGGAGGCATGCGGCGAAATGAGCGGAACCGCGGAATCCGGCTCCCGGACCTGGGACGTGATCGTCGTCGGCGCGGGGCCCGCGGGGATGTTCGCCGCCCGGTCGCTGTCCGGGAAACTCTCCGTCCTCGTGATCGAGGAGAAGTCCCGGACGGGGGGCGCCGGGGCGATGACCGACGGGAAGCTAAACCTTTCCCCGCAGATCGGGCTCGACCTCGCGGAGCTCCGGATATCGGAAGAGGAGGCCGCGGAGCGGATCGGAAGGATCGACGAGGTGTTCCTCGAGCACGGCGCGGACCGCACCCTCTACGGCGTGGACCGGGAGCGGATCGCCCTGTGGCTGGACCGGGTCTCCTGGGTGCGGCGCCGTGCTTCCAAGGGGGAGTGGGACATCACCCTGCTGCCCGCCAGGCAGCGCCACATGGGTACCGACCTCGCGCACCAGGTCGTGGCCCGCATGACCGAATCGATCGCGAAACGCGGGGCCGAGTTCCTCCTGGGAACGCGGGTGGAGGAGATCCGCGCGCAGGATCATGGCGGTCCGTTCCTCGTCCGCACTTCGAAGGGGGAGTTCGCGTCGCGGTATCTCGTTGCGGCGCCGGGACGCGACGGGGCGTACTGGTTCCGGGAAGCGGCACGGTCCTTAGGTGTCCGGACGCGATGGGGCGCCATCGACATCGGTTGCCGCGTAGAGGTCGCGCTGCCCGTCTACGACGAGATCACGCAGGTCCTCTACGACCCCAAGTTCCTCTTTATCACGCCGACCCACGGGGATCGCACCCGCACCTTCTGCACGAACCCCGGCGGCAGGGTGCGCGTGGAGATCCGGAACGGCTTCCGGCTGGTCAACGGCGACGCGCTCAAGAGAAGGAAAACCCCCTGCACGAACTTCGCGATCCTCAACACGGTCTCCATGACGGAACCGCTCCAGGACACCACGGAAATGGGGCGCAAGGTGATGGAGTTCGCAAACTTCTGGGGAGGCGGGGACAGCCTGGTCGTGCAGCGGTGGGGGGACCTTACGGAAGGGCGGAGGTCTAAGGCGGAAACGTTTTCCTCGGCGGCCCTCGGGTACGACAAGATGACGCCCACGCTGCCGCCGGGGCCCGGGGTCACGCCCGGGGACATCTCCTACGCGTACCCGGGGAGAATCGTCGACAATCTCCGGGAGAGTCTTCTCCTCCTGTCGCGCGTCATCCCGGGGGTCGCCCATCCGTCGACGACGATCTACGTGCCCGAGATCAAGTTTTACGACACGAAGTACCCCACCGACCGTCACCTGGAGACCGAGGTGCCCAACCTGTTCGTCGCGGGAGACGGCGTGGGGAAATCCCGCGGCATCGTCGGCGCCGCCCTCAACGGAACGCTCGCAGCCGAAGGGATCCTGCGGAAGGAGGGCAAATGACGAGAAACCGCATCCGTACGATCTCGAAGGAACGACGAGCCATGAAGCAACTCGTGCAGGCAGGAATGGCGAAAATGCCTCAGGGGAAACCCACGGGCATCCGTGGCTTACGGATCAAAGGGAAGTCATTATCCGAGACGGTCCTCGAAGACCGCCGCTGATTCCTCCTTCGACGCTGAAGTTTACCCGCCGATCGTGAGCACCCCGGTCCCCTGGAGTGGGTCCGCTTTCACCATCTGGAGGGCGCGATTCGCCTCGGCCAGGGGGAAGAGCATGACCTTCGGGCGGATGGGGATCTCCGCGGCCTCCCGCAGCAGGTCTTCTCCATCCCGCCGCGTGTTCGCCGTGACGCTCCGGACGTTCTTCTCGTAGAAAAGGCACTCCTCGTACCGCATCGGCGGGACGTCGCTCATGTGGATTCCGGCCAGCGACAGCGTCCCGCCCTTTTTGAGCGCCCGCAGCGCGGGCGGGATCAGCTCGCCCGCGGGAGCGAATAGAATCGCGGAATCCGCCGCCGCGGGCATCTCCGCCGGGTCCTCGCCCGCCCATGAGGCCCCCATCTTCCGCGCCAGCGCCCGGTGGGACTCCCCGCGGGTGCAGACGAACACCTCGCATCCCCGGTGGAGGGCCAACTGGATGACGATGTGGGCCGAGGAGCCGAAGCCGTAAATCGCGAGCTTCCCCCCCGGCGGAAGATCGGCGCGCCGCAGCGCCCGGTACCCGATGATCCCGGCGCACAACAACGGGGCGGCCTCGGCGTCAGGAAACGCGGGCGGCAGTGCGTAGGCGAACGCTTCCGGGACGACCGCGTACTCGGCGAACCCGCCGTCCCGGTGGTATCCCGTGAACAGCGGCGCCTCGCACAGGTTCTCCTTCCCCGACCGGCAGAAGGCGCATGCCCCGCAGGTGTGGCGCAGCCAGGCGATTCCCACCCGCGTCCCCGCCGGGAACCGCGTCGCTCCCTCCCCCTGCCGGTCCACCGTCCCCACGACCTGGTGGCCCGGGATGAGCGGCATCCGAACGGGGGGAAGGTCCCCCTCGATCACGTGCAGGTCCGTCCGGCAAATGCCGCAGGCGGACACCTTCACCCGGATCTCCCCCGGCCCCGGCGAAGGGAGAGGAACCTCGGCGAGCGAGAGCGGCGACGCCTCGATCGGCCGGACCTCCCGGAGGAGCATCGCGTTCATACGTGGAAGCAGGAGGGGTCGAGGATCTCGAACCCCGCCTCCTGGATCGCCTGCTTCAACGGGAGGACGTTGATCGTGGCGACGCGGAAGAAGATGGTCCGTTTCCCCGACTCGGCGTGCCCCGTGGTCAGGATGCTCGTGATGTTGACGTTGAAGCTCTTGATGGTCGTGACGATCTTCGCGAGCGCGCCCGGCCGGTCCGGGACGACCACTTCCAGCCGGGAGCTGATCTCTCCCACCCCCAGCGCTTCGATGAACGCCTTGAGCACATCGGTCCGCGTGATGATCCCCGCCACCCTTCCCTGGTCGTCCACCACGGGAAGGGCGTTGATCCGGAAATCGTGAAGGAGCACGATGGCGTCTTCCAGGGTATCGGTGAGGGTGGCCGCGACGACTTTCCGCGTCATCACCTTCTCCACCCGGGTGTTCCTCAGGAGCTCCACCGACTCTTTCTCCGTCGCGCCGCGCAGGAGAGCCACCGGGAGCGTCGCCTCCCGGATGTCCCGGTTGGAAAGGATGCCGACGAGCTTCCCGTTCTCCCCGGACACCGGGAGCTGGTGGATGCCGTTTTCGCGCATGCTTTCCCGCGCTTCGTACAGCGAGGCGGACGGGGATATCGTGACGACGTGCTTTTTCATTCTTCGGACGACGAACATAAGCGGCTCCCTCTCTCCCGGGGCTACGGTCCCAGGAGTTCCCGTACATGGGTTTCCACGGAGGACACGAGGGACGAAATCTCGTACCCCCCCTCGAGCACGGAGACGATCCTCCCTCCGCAGTACCGGTCCGCCATCTCGGAGACGAACCGGGTCATGAAACGGTACCCCTCGGCGGTGATATGGATATCGGCCAGGGGATCGTCCCCGTGGGCGTCGAACCCCGCGGAGACCAGGAAGATCTCCGGCCGGAAACGCTCCACGGCGGGGCGAAGCATCTGCTCGAACGCCATCCGGTATTCCTCGTCTCCCGCGCCGGGCGACATCGGCGCGTTGAGCGTCGTCCCTTCTCCCGGCCCCTTGCCGGTCTCCCACCTCCTGCCGGTCCCCGGGTACAGGAAGGAGGGGTGTTCGTGGATGCTGAAGAAGAAGACGGACGGATCCTCCAGGAAGATCGCCTGCGTTCCGTTTCCGTGGTGCACGTCCCAGTCCACGATGAAGACGCGGGAGATGCCGTGGCGGGCCTGCAGGTAGCGGGCGGCGATGGCCACGTTGTTCAGGAGGCAGAAGCCCATCCCGGTGGTGCGGTCCGCGTGGTGCCCGGGGGGGCGCACGGCGCAGAACGCCCGGCGGACCGAGCCCGTCGCGACGGCCTCCGCTCCCGCGATCGCGCCGCCGGCCGAGAGGAGGGCGATCGTGTAGGAGTTCCTGCACAGGTAGGTGTCCTCGGCGTCCAGCGTCGTGTCGCCGCGCCGGCAGGCCGCCTCGAGCTTCCGGAGATAGTCCGGGTCGTGGACGCGAAGGATGTCGGATTCGTCCGGGTAGCCCGGCGAAAGGGAGACCATCCGGTCCGCCAATCCGTTGGAAGCGAGGTGCTCGACGATGGCAAGGAGGCGGGCCGGGGACTCCGGGTGTTCAAAGGGGGCCGCGTGCAGAAGGTAATCCGGATGATAGACGAAGCCGACGCGGTTCATTCAATCTCCCAACCCGTCTCCACCGCCTCGCTCCGGAGCACGGTGGGGAATGCGGGTTCCATCCCTGTCCGGGGGGTTCCGGATCGGGAATCAGCCGGCTACCGGAACGTCGTGATCTCCGCCGGTGGCTTCCGGGGCGGCTTCGCGGGTGGAGAGTCCGGCTTTCCCACCGCGATCACCGCGAGAAGTTCTTCGGGGAACCGGACGGAAAGTGCGGATTCGAGCTCCGGCTTCGCGATCAGCAGCCCGGTCATCCAGCACGTGCCGTACCCCAGTGCGTAGGCGGCGAGCAGGAACTGCGTGACGGACGCCGAGACGCTCTGCAGCCCCGCGTTGACCTGGAACCGGCGGACCTGGTGCCGCTTGGGGTCCTTTTCCCGGAGGAGGCGGTCGGTGGTGGATTCGTACGGGCCGCCGATGACGCAAACCGCCGCCGGCGCCCCCCAGAACAGGTTGTAGTTGTTGATCTTGTCCGGGGCGATCGGCTTCCCCGTAGTGCGCGAAACCACCGTGTCCACGATCCCCTTCATCTTCGTGAGCAGTTCCTTGTCCTCGACGACGAGGAACCGGACGTTCTGCGCGTTTCCCGCCGACGGCGCCCAGGATGCGGCCTCGACCATCTTGAGGAGCGCTTCCCGAGGGACCGGTTCCTTGCGGAACTTCCGGATGCTCTGCCGCCCCTTCATCGCCTCGAAGACGTCCATCCCTGCACCTCCCGTAACGCTACCGCGTATTCTTCCGACAACGCATCCCTTATCTTCGGCCGGCGGTTATGGGACCAGGAGCAGCAGTTCCGCCCCTTTCTCCTTTTCGATGGTTTTCGAAAGGATTCGATCCACGGAAATTTTCGCCGAACCGGCGAGCGCGGCGCGGATCTCCTCCGCGGACTTTTTCCCGCCCGTCGAGATCAGGATCGATGCCGTGGAAAATTCCGACGCGGCTTTCCCCACTTCCGCCAGGACCTTTTTGCCGCCGCCGGACAGCCCCGCATTCCCTTTTGCGAATAGGATTTTCCCCGGCAGTTCGATGCTCAGCGCGGGCCCCAGGGGGGTGACCTTGATCTCCGCGGAGATCTTGCCGATCGCCTCCTTCAGGGCGGCGAACCGGTCCTCCCGGCGTTTCTCCTCCTGCTTGCGCTCTTCCGAGAGACGTTCCACCCGCCCGAGGAGAATGTCGCGCTCCCGCCGGAGCGCATCCTCTTCCACAGGTTTTTCGGCCTTCTTTCGGAATTCCGCGAGCTCGGATTCCCGGGCGGCGCTTTCCTTCTTCAAGGCGTCCAGCGATTGCTCGCACGTTTGCGCCCTTGCGCTTACTTCCTGGATGCGCTTGCCGGTGGCCTTTTCCTTTTCCAGCAGCTCGGAGATGAACTGCTCCCGCGTGATGCGGGTCCCCTCGTAGTTTTTCCGCGCGGAGGCAAGCTCGTCGTTGATCCGGCGGACCTCCTCCTCCTGGGTGCGGACGCGGGCGGAGAGCGACGCCGCCTCTTCCTTTTCCGCGCCGAGCTGCGTCTGGAGAGCTTCGGTCCTGGCCTCCAGCACCGTTTTCTCCTTGTTCGCGGAGGCGAGGGCGTCACGGAGCGTGTCGGCTTCCCTCGTCTTGATTTCGTACTTGGAGCTGGTCACCATGCAGCCGCTTGCCGCGAGGCACAGCAGAAACAACCATGCCGTCGACCCGAGTCGGTTTCCTCTCACCGTTTCCCCCATGGAATTCCGTATCGTATCGGGAATCACGAAACATTTTACTTTCCCCCCCCTTTTTAATAAAGTTGAAAACAGAAGAAGTTGAAAACAAAAGGAAAGGACGACCCGACGTGGGTGGCTTCCAGACGGAACTGCTGGACAAGTTGTTCGAGCTCGGCTTCATTTCGTCCGACGAGATCCAGATCCTGAAGGAGCGGGCCGCAAGCAGGGGGACCACGCTCTCCGAAGCCGCGCTCCTGGAAAACATCCTTCATTCCGACGCGAAGGGATGGATCCTCGCGGAGGCCCTTGGGATCCCCTTCCTCGAGATCGACCCCGAATCCGTTTCCCTGTCCCTGTGCGACGTCCTCCCCGAATCGATCGCCAGAGAGAACCTGATGGTCCCGATCGCCCAGGAGAACGACCGGCTGACCCTGGCGGTCGCCGATCCGTTCTGCCACGAGGCGTTCTCCGCCGTCGAGGAAATGACCGGCCATTCCGTCCGGATCGTCATCTGCCCGCGCCGGATCCTGACGGCGATCCTTTCCCGCTTCTACCCCGACCTTTTCCAGCTCTCCCCGGCGGACCTGTCCGGCGGCCTGATCAGCAGCGAAGAGGCGGAAAAATGGGTGTCGCAGGGAGGGGTGCGCCGGGTGGCGGAGAAGGCGCTCCTGTACGCCGCCTCGACGGGGATGGAAAACGTGCGCATGTTCCCCGCGGGGGGAAAAGTCCTGTTGAAGGGGAAGGGCGAGGCGGGGACCGTCCTCCTGCTTTCCTTCCCGTTGCGGTTCCGGCGGATCCTCATCGACGCATTCGTGGACCTGGCGGAAGCGGGCAAGGGTCCCGAGGCGGTGTCCGGGAGGATCTTCCAGCTGGAATCCGCTTCCGGCGTCTCTTCCTTCCGGCTCAGTTTCGTGCAAGGGCTCTCCGGGGTCGAGGCGATCATCAAGGTCCTGCCGGACCAGAAGTCGGGGATCACGCTGGACTCCGTCGGGCTGAACCAGGAGCAGGTCGACATCACCCGGAAAGTCCTTTCCAAGGGGAGCGGTTTCTTCCTGGTGTCCTCTCCCGGCCCCGAGGGGGTGGCCACGACCCTCTTCACGCTGCTGCGGGAAATCTACCGCACGGGGACCCGCGTGGTGACCGTCGAGGAGCAGTTCCAGTTCCGGAACGAGGGATACATCCAGCTGGAGCGCCGGGACGCGGAGCAGCAGTTCGGCGGGAAATGGACGCGCCTGGTCGAGTCGCTGGAGCCGGACGCGCTGATGATCGAACACGTTTCCGACCCCGGCGAGTTCTCCGACCTGATCCACCTGGCACAGGGCGGGATCACGGTGCTGTGCGGCGTCCGGCGGTTCAACTTCGACCGCACGCTGCGGACCCTGCTCTCCCTGGACGTCGACCCCTTCATCCTCGCGCGCGTGGTCCGCATGGTGATGCACCAGCGCCTGGTCAATCTCCTCTGCCTGGAGTGCCGCCGTCCGGTGCCCGCCAAGCCCTCTCTCCGGATGGTGGGGGAGAGGTACCGGACGCACCTGGAACGGATCATCGAGGAATCCTCGTTCTACGTCCCCGCGGGCTGCGAGCGCTGCAAGGGGAAGGGGTACTCCGGGAAAATGGCGCTCGTGGAGCTGTTGCCCTTCACTCCGGGCGTGGAGAACATCGTCGCCTCCGACGTCTGGCTGGAGGAAAAGCTGGGGCGGCTGCTGGAGGAGGATTTCTATTCCGCGATCCGGTCGGTGGAGGACCTCCTTCTTCGAGGGATGGTGACCTACGACGAGGTCTTGCCGTTTTTCCGTTAGGAAGACGCAGGCGGATGCGTTCCGCTTTCCCGTAAAAACCAATCCGCGGGAGCGAATCGATGGATACTCCGAGAAACCGGGGAACGTGGGCAGGCGCGGCGCTCGCCGGGGCGATGGCGCTGTTCCTGGCGGTATCGGGGGAGTCCGCGGACCAAAGGGAAAAAGGAGGCGAAAGCCCCCACGGGCGGAAGGACAACAAATCCTGCATCGTCTGCCACATCGCGAAACCGCCGGAGTCCGAAGGGCAGCGGCGGGGGATCGATCTCCGGTTCGGCGGGGATATCGTCGTGCTGTGCTCCTCCTGCCACGAGGGGTACCGGCACATGCATCCCGTGACGATCGCCCTGGCTCCCGACATGAAAACATCGGAAGACCTGCCGCTGGACAGGAACCACCGGATCACCTGCGTCACGTGCCACGACGTGATGGAGAAGGAGGGGGTGCACCGGAAACGGAGGGTCTCCGGGCGCCAGCTCTGCCTCAACTGCCACGTGGACTCCGAAATCCTGGCGCAGGTGAACTGGTACCCGACCCGACTCATGAAGGGGGAGAAGGGCCGCCTGGAGATCAAGGCGGTAGAGTTCCGCATCCCCGCCGGAAAGTCCTACCTCGGAAACATGCTGTTTTTCTATTACTATGCTAAGGACGTGGACTCGGGCGATATCACGTTCGGGACGAACATCCTCTACGACGACGGCACGCACGGGGACCGGCAGGCCCGCGATTCGGTCTACACCCTGAGCGAGGATGCGCCCGCGGCGGGGAAGAAGCACCGAGTCGTCTACACGGGATGGGTGATGGACGCCAAGGGGAGGCGAAGCAACACCGTGACGCTCGCCGTGGAATATCTCTGATGGCGGGCGGCGGATCGGCGAAGGGGGAGCCATGAGGGAGACGACGATTGGCCGCATGTTTCTGAACCGGGTCGCGGAAGGCGGCGACGACACCCGGTACATCGTTCCCAGGGACGGGAAGTGGGAGCCGATGTCCTACCGGGAGGTGGGCGCGGCCGTCCGGGAGATGGCCTCCGGGCTGATGAGCCTGGGACTGGCGCGCGGGGACAAGGTGGCGATCCTCTCTTCCACCCGGGTGGAGTGGACGCTCTCCGACTTCGCGGCGATCCTGGGGGGATTCGTCACCGTCCCGATCTACCCGTCCAACCTGCCCGACCAGGTGGAGTACATCCTGGCGCATTCAGGCGCGCGCGCAGTGTTCGTCGAGGACGAGTCCCAGTGGAACAAGGTGGCCGGCGCCGGGAAAAATCTGCCGGACCTTGCCGCAACGATCCTTTTCACGGGGAGCCCGGAGGGGAAGGAGGGGGCGATCGGGCTTGCCGGCCTCCGCGAGAAGGGAGCTGCGTACGCCGCCGCGCACCCCGGCGCCCTCGAGGCGCGTACGGAGGAGATCCGGCCGGAGGACGACCTGACGATCATCTACACCTCCGGGACCACCGGCCCCCCGAAGGGAACCGTGATCCGGCACAGCAACGTCGCATTCGACGTGACCTCCACCCTGAAGGTCGTGGATGTGCCGAGGGGATCGGTCATGCTCCAGTTCCTTCCGCTGGCGCACGTGCTCGGGCGGTTCGAGCATTTCCTCTCCTTCGACGCGATGGCGGTCACGGGGTTCGCCCGCGGCCTCCAGACGGTGGCGGAGGACCTGCCGGCGGTCCGCCCGCACATGATGATCAGCGTCCCCCGCCTGTACGAGAAATTCTACGCCGCGGTCCTCGGCAAGGTGCACCAGGAGGGGGGGCTGAAGAAAACGATCTTCCTGTGGGCGCTCTCCGTGGGGCGCGAGGTTTCCGCGCGCAGGCAGCGCGGCGATAAGGTCGGGGGATGGCTCGGGTTCAAATTCTCCCTGGCGGACCGGCTCGTGTTCGGGAAGATCCGGGAGCGGCTGGGAGGGCGGCTCCGCTTTTTCGTGTCGGGGGGAGCGCCCCTCGCCCGGGAGATCGCGGAATTCTTCCACGCCATGGGGATCCTCATCCTCGAGGGGTATGGCCTGACGGAAACCCCCTCCGTGGTGTCGGCGAACCAGGTGGAGAGCTTCAAGTTCGGGACCGTCGGCAAGCCCCTTCCCGGCACCGAGGTCAGGATCGCCGCCGACGGGGAGATCCTCATCCGGGGTCCCCACGTGTTCAAGGAGTATTTCCGCGATCCGGCGGCGACGCGGGAGGCGATCGACCTGGAGGGGTGGTTCCACTCGGGCGACATCGGGGAGATCGACGCGGACGGATTCCTGCGGATCACGGACCGGAAAAAGGACATCATCGTGACCTCGGGGGGGAAGAACGTCGCCCCCCAGAACGTCGAGAACCTGCTCAAGACCGACAAGTTCGTCAGCCAGTCGTTCGTCTACGGGGACCGGAAGAAATACCTGACGGCCCTCCTGACGCTGTCCCCGGAGGAGATCGTCAAGTGGGCGGGGGAGAACGGCGTCGCGGAGCGGGACCCGGTTGCGCTGGCGAAAGACCCCCGCGTCGTGTCGATGATGAGCGCCCGCGTGGCGGAGATGAACCGGTCGCTCGCATCCTTCGAGCAGATCAAGAAGTTCGTCCTCCTGGGGACCGATTTTTCCCAGGAGACGGGGGAGCTGACGCCCACGCTGAAAGTAAAGCGAAAGGTGGTCATCCAGAAATACGGGATGCTTCTCGATGCTCTCTATGAGAAGGACTAGTCAACGCCTTGCCCATCTCGGTCTACGAAATCAACAAGATGCCGGAAAGGGAGCGTGAGCGGCTCCTTTCCGGCCTCATCCCGGCCCTGTTCCTCGAACGGTTCTCCATCGACCCGGAAAGCTACCTCAACCCGGCGGGGATGCGGTGCGTCAAGTTCGTCTGCCCCGAGGAGATGCCGTTCTTCCAGATCGACCTGCGGCGCGATCCGGCGGACCGCGACCCCGCCTACTTCCTCGACGTGTCCACCTCGCCGTACGGACAGATGGAGATCTCCTTCATCATCGTGAACGACCCCGGCAGCGAGCGGTTCGACATCGACGTCGACGAGAACGGCCAGGACACGTATTTCGGCACGGCGCGCCGGAACCTCCCGGAGGAGATCCGCGCGATGGAGGCGGGCCTTGCGCCCGCCCAGGTCCGCAAAGGACTCCGGGCCCTGCGGGACCTCATCGCATGCTGGGACGATTTCTTCGGCCGCACCGGGCACCGGTTCTACTTTCTCGAGCCCTTGAGCTACAACAGCGCGATCCTGTACGAAAGAGGCGGCTTCCAATACGTGCAGGGAAAGGAGAAGATGGAATATATCGACCGGGAATTCCGTCCCGGCGGGGTCCTTCACGCGCGGCTCGACGGAAGCACGCCGTTCCGCAAGCCCGAGCACTGGAGAACGGTGCGCGGCAGGAGCTGGGCGATCCACGACGGGATTCTCGACGAGCCGTGGCAAAGCCCCAAGATGTACAAGACGGTAGGGTTGAACGGAGAAGTATGCACTTTCACGGGCGAAGGGTACTGAAAGCGGCGGTTCTCGCCGCCGCGGTCCTTTTTGCGGCGGGTGTCGTCCTTGCGGAGGAAGAGGCGCGCCCGAAAATCTTCCTGGAGAAGAAGGTCTTCGCCGACACCTCGGAGGGGAAGAAGAGCTTCTACGAGGTCCATACCGTCGCGCAGGGAGAGAATCTCTGGAAGATCCTCAATGGAAAAGGCGTCCTGTCCCCCGCGGAATACGTCAGGATGCTTCGGGAGTTCCGCCGCGCCAACCCCGCGGTGACCGACCCGGCGAAGCTTAAGGCGGGCCAAAAGATCCTCATCCCCTCGGCGGCCCCTCCTCCTCCGCAGGATACCCGGATCGTCGAGGGAAAGGTCGCTCCCCACCGTGTCGCCAAGGGGGACACGCTCACGCGGCTCCTCGCGGCCCGGGGGGTTTCCCGCCGGGACCTTCCGAAGTACCTCGATGTCGTCAAGAAGCTGAACGAGTCCGTCCGCGACGTGAACCGCATCCTTCTCGGCAGCACCATCCTGCTGCCGACCGGAAATTACTTCGACAAGGAGATCGCGAAAGCGGCGCCGGCGGAGCTGCCGAAAGAGATTCCAAAAGAAGCGCCCAAAGAAGTTCCCAAAGAAGCGCCCAAAGTGCTTCCGGAAACGGTGAAGGAAACGCCGGCGGAGCTTCCGAAGAAGGCGGCCCCTCCTCCCAAAGAAGCCCTCCCGGAACCGCAGGTGGCCCTGACGAAAGAGGCCCCGCCGGCGGCCAAGGCAAAGGAAGTTCCGCAGGTGGCCTTGACTAAAGAGGTTCCACCGGAACCGGTCAAGGCGGTCGACGCGCCGGCGAAGCCGGAGGCGCAGCTTCGCGTACCCCTCGTTCCGCAGGCAGCCGCTCCGGCGGTCGAAGTCAGGCCGCGGCCGGCGAAGCCGGAGATGCCGGCGAAGGAAGAGCCGGTGCTGGCGCCCCCCAAACCCCCTTACCGGGGGATGCTGGCCGACCTCCTCGCGGGGCTGGGGGAGAAGTGGGCCGACCGGGGGACGCTCTACCTGCCGGTCCCCTCGGGCGGGGAGGTGGTCTTGAGCCTGGAAGATTTCCCCGTCGCCCGATTCTCGAACGGGACCCAGGTGCTGATCGATTCCCGGGGCGCGCTGCCCGCGAATATCCGGGCGCTCATCATGGAGACGTGGAAGAACTACCGGGTGGTCTCGATGGAAGGGACCCGGGATGCGTGGGAGATCGTCCACCGGCTTCTCCGGGCGTCCGGATACCATTCGGTGAAGGAAGGGATTGACCGCCCGCTGGTCATCGCGGAGGAGGTGTCCGTGACCCTTCCCGCCCGGTGGGTGGTGCTGCGGACCTCCGAAAGTCTTCTTTCCGGCGAAGTGATCCTTATCAAGGAGGTCCCGGAAAAACCTTCCGGGGGCCTCGCCGCCGTCCTCCGGTACGCGGACCGGGTCGGGATCCGGGTCCTTCCGTTCGCCACCGATCCGGGCGCGCTCGAAGGATTCCTGGTCGGGTTCGGCGATCCGGGGGAAGCGGGCGATCCTCCGCCCCGGCTGGCGGCTCCCGCCGGCGGGCTCCCGGCCCTCGATTTCGCCCTCGATTTCCTGGGAATCCCGCGGAAGGAAGGGGAACGCCTGAAGATCGGCGGGAAGGGGGATCCCTTCCAGCTGGTCGTCCAGCCCGAGCGGCTGTTCGAGACGGGAGGGAAACGGTACATCGCGGACACCGGCAGGATGGCGCCGGCCCTGAAGGCGCTGCTCCGGGATTCGGGGTACAGGATATTCCCCGTTCCGAAGGAGGACACCGGAAAAGGGATCTTCCAGCGGGTGCTCAAGGAGGCAGGGATCTCCTCGGAGGCGCGTCGGGATTTCCTTCTCGCCGGCGGAGAGAAGGAAGGATATTCCGTGCGGGCAACCGGGACGTTCCTGACGTCGAAGGAGTGGCGGGAACGGAGAAATGCGAGGGAGGCGGTGCTTTTCGGCGGGAAGGCACATTCCGCCACAAGGGCGCTGATGCGGGACCTGGGGGTGGAAATCGTTGAGTGGTGATGCCCCCTCCGACCGGTCTTCCCTCTTCGGCCTGGTGAGCTTCCGCCCCCGCCTGACGGTCGTGCTGATCTTTCTGACCCTGACGGTGGCCGTGGTGGGGTATCACATCTCCCGGGAGACGGGGGCGAGGAAGATGGAGGAGATGACCCGGGAGGCGTTGCGGATCTTCGCCGCGGGGAAGAAGGAGAGGGTGAAGGCCGCCCCGCGGGATCCCGCGGAGATCGAGACGCGGATCCGGGAGTGGGTCGGCGCGAACGTGGCGCTCCCCCGCGACGAGCGGCTTTTCTCCTACAAGGGCGTGGCCCGCGAGAAGGTCGGAAAGCAGAAAGCGGCGGCGGTGCATCTCACCTTTTCCGAGGAGCCCTTGCTGCTCCTGATCCTTCGGCCGGACCCGCTCCGGGGGAACGACGCCCCCTCGGCGATGTTTTCGGAGGCCTCCTTCCTCTCGTGGGAGAAGGACGGGACCTCGTTCGTCTTCTGGGAGAGGGACGGAGTGCACTATTTCCTGGTGTCCGGCGTCGACCTGACGCACACATTCGACCTGGTCCGGCAATATTTCACATGAGCGGTCCCAACGGCGTACGGCGGAGGAGGATGTCATGAACATGTCGAAGCGGATGATGCGAAACCCGGTGTACGTGGACGAAAACGATTCGATGAAGAAGGCGATGGACCTGCTGAAGGATCGCGAGATCCGGCATCTCCCCGTGCTCAAGGACGGGGAAAAGCTCGTGGGGATCGTTTCCGAGCGGGACATCAAGCTGGCATCCCCGTCCCCCGCGACGGCGCTCGAGATCCGGGAGATCTACTATCTCCTCGACAAGGTGAAGGTCAAGCAGATCATGACGCGGCGGCCATACACCGTTTCCTCCTCCGCTCCCATCGAGGAGGCGGCGCTCATCATGCGGGAGAAGAAGATCGGGTGCCTCCCCGTGGTCGAGGAGGGGAGATTGGTGGGAATCCTCACGGAGACCGACATCCT
>JACRMU010000140.1 GCA_016219515.1 Deltaproteobacteria bacterium | reverse complement strand
TGGTGGTCCTCGTCGAGGATCTCCTTCGCCTTGCCGATGCGGATGTTGTCCTTCGTCTCCTTCTTCCAGGGGAGCTCCACCATCCAGTCGAGGTAGGTCCGAACGACCGAGGACTCGGCGGAGTCCGGGTGCATCCCCTCTAAGCGCCGAAGCTGCTTCTCCGCCTCCTTCAGCACCTCTTCCGGCATCCCGGCCGCCTTGACCTTCTCCCGAAGGTCGTCGATCTCCTCCGCCTTGCCGTCGATGTCGCCCAGCTCCGTCTTGATCGCCTTCAGCTGCTCCCTTAAGAAATACTCCCGCTGGCTCTTGGACATCTCCTCCTTGGCCTGGTTCTGGATCTTGGCCTGCATGTCGGCCAGCTGCAGCTCGCGGGAGAGGAGATTGTTCACCAGCGTCAGCCGGGCAAAGGGATCGGCCTCCTCCAGGACCCCCTGCGCCTCCTCGATCTTGAGCCGCAGGTTGGAGGCAACGAGGTCCGCCAGCACCCCGGGGTTGCCGATGTTCTCGGTGACCATCAGGATCTCCACCGGCATGTTCTTCAGGGAGAGGATCTTCTCGATCTTTTCGCGGGAGGCGCGCATCAGCGCCTCCACCTCGAGCGGCCCTTCCTTGACGGGAGGCTCGACGATCCGCTCGATGCGGACCCGAACGGTGGGCCGGGACTCCAGGAACTCCACGATCCTCCCCTTCACGACCCCCTGGATGAGGATCTTCAGCCGGCCGTCGGGAAGCTTGAGCATCCGCATGATCATCGCGACGGTGCCGGTGCGGTAGAGGTCTTCCACCTTCGGCTCTTCCACCGCCGGGTCCTTCTGGGTCGCCAGGAAGATGTGCCGGTCCTGCGACAGCGCTTCCTCCACCGCCGCGATCGATCCCTCCCTCCCGACGAAGAGCGGAAGGGTCATGTAAGGAAAGATGACGATGTCCCGCACGGGCAGCAACGGCAGGATCGAGGGGATCTCGGGGACCGTCTCCTTCGGTTCGCCGCCTTCTTCCCGCCGTTCGGGCAGTGAAACCTTCTCCCCTTCCGGTTGCGCGGCGGGCAGGATTTCCGGCTCTTCGGGCCTGGTCGGTTCATCCGCCATGTCGGTTGCTCCCCTTCCGTTTTTTCACTTTTCTTCCTCCGAGAGGATCGGGACCCGCAGCTCCCGGCCCCGCCGTTCCGAGACCTTGGGCAGGAAAAGGACCAGGACGCCCTCCTTTAAGACTGCCGTCATGCGGTTGAGGTTCACGGAGCCGGCCACGTCGAAGGCGCGATGGAACCGGCCGAATCTCCGCTCCAGGCACAGGTAGGAGGCATCCTCCCCGGCGGTGTCGGGCGGCTTCTCCCCGAAGACCTCGATCCGGGAGCCGCGCACCCGAACGTCGACATTCCCCCGGGACACCCCCGGGAGTTCCATCCGGATGACCACTCCTTCCGGCGTTTCGTGCACGTCGGAGGGAGGGCTGTGCGCGGTCTCGTCGGAGATGTCCACCAGCATCACCTGCCCGAACGCGCAGGCGCGGGGCGGGATATCCGTATCGGTGACGATCCGTTTTCTCGTGCTCCGGCTCAACTGATCCTCTCTTTCTTGAGAAAGGCGCGCAGTCCCGGACCGATCTCCGGGTCCTTCAGCGCGAAGGCGATGTTGGCCATCAGGAACCCCAGCTTCGTCCCGGCGTCGTACCGGACCCCCTCGAACGCGTACCCGAGGACCCTCTCTTCGGAGAGCAGGGCGCGGATGGCGTCGGTGAGCTGGAGCTCCCCCCCCGCCCCCGGCTTCGTCGCCTGGAGGGCGGGAAAGATCAACGGCGGAAGGATGTAGCGGCCGATGATCGCCAGGTCCGAAGGGGCCTTGTCGGGCTTCGGCTTTTCCACCATGTCCACGATCTCGTACACCCCTTCCCCGATTTTCCTGCCTTCTATTATGCCGTAGCGGGAAACGTGTTCCCGCGGGACCTTCTGGATGGCCAGGACCGCGCCCGCGCTGTACTTCGCGTAAACGTCGATCATCTGGCGGAGGACCGGCACGTTCGAGTCGATGACGTCGTCCGAGAGGACGACGGCGAACGGTTCCTCGCCGACCAGGTCCATCGTGCGCAGCACGGCGTGCCCCAGGCCCAACGGCAGGTTCTGCCGGACGTAGAAGAAGTCGCCCATGTCGGAGATGGAGCGGAGGAGGGCATGCAGCTTCCCGTCCCCCTTCTTCATCAGCATGGCTTCCAGCTCGAAGGAGACGTCGAAGTGGTCCTCGATGGCGTTCTTCCCGCGCCCGGTGACGATGATCATGTCCCGGATCCCCGCAGCCCTCGCCTCCTCGACCCCGTGCTGGATGAGCGGCTTGTCCACGAGGGGGAGCATCTCCTTCGGGGAGGCCTTCGTCGCCGGGAGAAACCGCGTGCCGAACCCGGCCGCCGGGAACACCGCTTTCCGGATCATCCTTTCTCCTCCTTTTCTCCCGTGGGTCCCCGCCGCCGGAACTTGAGGAAGAATTCCCCGACCTTTTCCCGTTCCCGGGTCCACGTCATCCGCGGGAGGTTTTTCCGGAAAACCTCCCCGTAGGACCTCGAGAACACCCTGTGGTCGAGTATGGCCACCACGCCGAAATCGTCGCCGCGCCGCAGGAGGCGCCCCACTCCCTGGCGCAGCGCCAGCACCGCCTCGGGGACCTGGTACTCGGCGAAGGGGTCCCCTCCTCTCTCCCGGACGGCCCGGATGCGGGCCGCCACCACGGGATCGGCCGGCGGGGCGAACGGGAGCTTGTCGATGACCACGCACCGGAGCGATTCGCCGGGCACATCGATCCCCTCCCAAAATGTCCCCGTCCCGATCAGGACCGCGTCTTCCTCCTCCCGGAACGCCCGGAGCAGGTGCATGCGGGGGGCTTCCCCCTGCACGTAGAGCGTGAACGGAAGGTCTTCCCGGAGCGCCTCTTCCAGCGCGCCCAGGGTGCGGTAGCTGGTGCACAGGATCAAGGCGCCGCCGCCGGACAGCGCCAGGATGGCGGCGGTCTCCCTGGCCGCGGCGGACGGAAACCCATCATCTCCCGGGTCCGGAAGGCCGGACGGCACGTACACCAGCGCCTTCCGCTCGAAGTCAAACTCATTATCCACGATGAGTTCCCTCGCATCAACACCGCTCAGCCCCACACGCTCCCGGAAATAGGAGAGGTTCCTCGAAACGGAGAGCGTGGCGGAGGTCAGGAGGAACGGGACCGATTCGCGCCACAACGTGTCGCCGAGGACACCGGAAACCTCCACCGGGGTGCGGCAGAAAGAGACGGAGTGCCCGCGCCGCTCTCCCCAGGCAACGGTGTTCCCGGAGTCCGGGGAACGCAGCGCGGCGAAATCCTCGGAGAACGACCGGGCGCGGCGCAGCAGAAGTTCCGCGTCCCCGGGGGAAAGGCCCGTGGGATCGCCTCCCGCATCCCGGCGTCCCTGGCACGTCGAAAGGGCCAGGCAGAGCTCCTCCGCCGAGCGGGCAAGTTCGTCCGAGCGGCGTTCGAAGGAGGGATCGGCGGAAGGCGCCGGGAGGAGAAACCGCCCCGCCCCTTCTCCCATGGCCCCGAACAGCAATTCCGCCGCATGGCGGAGGGCCTCCGCCGCGGGCAGCGCCGGCCGCCACCCCTCTCCCGCCTTCGCGCATGCGCGAACCGCGTCCCGGCAGAGCTCCTGCGCCCGCCAGAGAGAGACGCTCACCCCGAAAAAGACGGACGCGACTTCCTCGATGCCGTGGGCCTCGTCCAGGACGACGACGTCGGGCAGCGGAAGCACGTCGGGCGCCCCCTCCGCCCTCGTGCGGAGGGCCAGGTCCGCGAAGAACAGGTGGTGGTTGACGACCACCAGGTCCGCTTCGGCGGCGCGGCGGCGGACTTCCATGAGATGGCACCGCTCCGTTTCCGCGCAGGCGGCGGCGTCGCACATCTCGGAACGTGCGTTCACCTCCCCCCACGCCCGGAAATCTTCCGGGATCCCCGGACACTCGGAAAGATCCCCGGTCCGCGTCGTCTCCGCGAACGCCTGCATCCGGTCGAAGAGGGTCGCCTCCCTGGCGAACTCGAAGAGCGGCTGGACGGAGAACCGCTTCCACCGCCTGCGGCAGAGGTAGTTGGCGCGCCCCTTCACAATGACGCAGGAGAACGGCGCGCGGAGCGCCTCCCGCACTACGGGGATGTCGTTCTCCACCAGCTGCTGCTGGAGCGTCCGGGTGCCGGTGGAAAGGATCGCCTTGCGGCCGGACAGCACGACGGGGACGAGGTAGGCCAGCGTTTTCCCGATTCCGGTGGCCGCTTCCGCCACGAGGACTTCCCCCCGGGAGATTGCGTCCGACCATGCGGCGGCAAGGCGCAACTGCCCGGGCCTGGGCTCGAACCCGCGGACGGCCCGGGACAGGGGCCCGCCCGGGGAAAACGCCAAGCGCACGTTTTGCGCCAGCTCCGTGGCCATGGGGGGTGTGGACCTGCCTACGATTCCGGCACCGGGACGAAGTTCCCCAGCTCCACCCGCAGGAGGAAGACTTTCCTGCGCATGTCTCCCGACGGCCCGAACTGGAAGGCGCCGGTGACCCCCCGGAAGATCTTCAGCCGGGGAATCCGCTCGCGGGATGCCTCCCCGGCGGAGCGGGCCTCCTTCCCGGTTTCCAGGCGGTACGCTTCCGCAAGGAGCGTCGCCCCGTCGTACCCCATCGCTTCGAAGCGCGAGGGGGCGCTCCGCAGCGCCTCCTGGTAATCGGCCCGGAACCGTTCTCCCTGCGTGCCGGGGATCGCGTCCGCGTAATCCACGGAAAACACCGACCCCGCCACGGCGTCGCCGGCCTTCCGGATCAGATCTTCGTCGTTCCACCCCGAAAAACCGGCCAGCGGCAGGTAGACGTTGTAGTAGCGGAGCTGCGAGGCGAGGAGGAAGACCCGGTCCCACCGGTCGGCCACCACGACCGCTTCCTGCCGAAGCTTCATCCCCTTCCCTTTTTCCTTCGTCTTCGCGTCGCGCGCGAAGGCGGAGGCCCCCACCGCCTTCTTGATCACCTCCGTGAAGTCCTTCAGGTCGGGCGCATAGGAGACGCTGCGGCTCGTCCGGATCCCGGTTTCCCTGGCCGCCGCGGCCACCGCCTCCGCGAATCCCCTCCCGTAGCCGTTTTCCGGGTAGAGGAGGAGCAGGTTGGACTGCCCGTTCTTCTGCAGATGCGCGAGCACCGCCCGGGCCTCCTGGAGCGGGGAGAGGCCGAACCCGTAGAGAAACGGCTTCTCGGGGATCCCCTTCTGGCCGAGATAGAGGACCGGGGGAGACTTCGGGCCGATGGCGACTCCGACGGAGCGCCCTTCCTCGCCCGTCAGGGGCCCCAGGAACCCGACGACGCTGCGGTCCGAGGCCGCCGCGAGAAACTCCTTGCGCGCGCGGTCCGGCTGGCCGCCGGTGTCCGTCCAGCGGAGGACCGGGTGAGACGCCTCCGGCCCCTTCGGACGCGCCTGCCGTAGGGCCACCTCCGCCCCCGAGAGGACGGCGAATCCGAGGTCTCCGAGTTTCCCGCTCAAGGGAAGGAGCCCGACGATCTTCGGACGCGAGGCGACGATCTTCTCCAGCCGGTAGAGCTGCTCCGCCGCCTCATGCCCGCTGGGGCCGCCCGCGCGCGCCGCCTTCTCCAGGGCGAAGGCCCCCATGCCGGTGAATCCTTTTTTCGAGGCCGCTTTCCCCAGCGCCAGGAAGAGGCGGGCCTTCACCGCCGCCTCCTCTTCCGCTTCCGCCGCCTCCCTCAGGGCAAGGATGTCGGTGAACCCGTCGATCAGGGCGTCCCTCTCCGCGCGGATCTTCGCCGCCTCCTCCGGCGTGCCCGCCGCCGAGGCCGCGCGGCGGAACAGCCCCATGGCCTGGGCGATCCTGCCGCTTTCCGCGTCGGCGCGGGCCATGACCGCGAGGAGCTTCGGGGGATCGGCGTGGATGTACCTCTGCTCCAGGAGGTAGGCGGCCACCTGCCGCGCTTCGGCCCCCCAATGCATTCGCTGGTACACGCGGAATTTCAGATCCATCGCGGACAGCGAAAGAAACCGGGCGCGGGAAAGGAGGATCGCCTTGTCCGCCGCGGAGAGGGCCGGCTGGAGGTCTCCCTTGGCGAGCAGCACCTCCCCCACGCGCATCCAGACGAACCCCTTCCGCTCGTCGTCGGGGTAGTTGTAGGCCAGGTCGAGGAAGAGGGAAAGGGCCTCGTCCGGCCGGCCTGCCTGAAACTCCCTCTCCGCGCGCCAGAAGGAAAGGATCGGCAGGGAGCGGGACGCGGCGAGGGATGCGGGCCGGGGAACGGGAACGGTGTCCGGAGCGGGAGCGGCGGGCAGGGCCTCTCCGCGCGCCGCGGCGCACCACGCGGCCAGGAGGAGGAACCCCAGGAAACCCGCGAAACTGCGCTTCAACCGAAGATCTCCTTGACCTTCTCGAAGAAGCTGCGGGACATGGGCCCGGGGGATTCGCCCGAAACCTGCTGGAACTCGACGAGCAGCTCTTTCTGCCGCTTGGAGAGCTTCTTCGGGACCTCGATCACGACCCGGATCACGAGGTTGCCGCGCCGGTGCCCGGAAAGGACGGCGACCCCTTCTCCCTTCAGGACGAACTGCTGGCCGGATTGCGTCCCTTGCGGGATGGAAAGCTTCCTCTTCCCGGAGAGCGTCGGGACCTCGATCTCGTCCCCGAGCGCGGCCTGGGAAAATGTGATCGGCACCTCGCACAGCAGATGCTCCGCTTCGCGCACGAAGATGGGGTGCTCCCGTACCGATATCACCACGTACAGGTCGCCCGGGGAACCTCCGCCCGGCCCGGCCTCGCCCTCCCCCCGGAGTTTCAGCCTCGTGCCGTTGTCGACGCCGGCGGGGACCTTCACCTTGAGCGTCCGGCTTTCCTTCACCGCTCCGCTGCCCGAGCAGCGGGGACAATACTCCTTGACGATCTGGCCGGTCCCCCGGCAGCGTCCGCACGTCCGGGTCATCGAAAAGAACCCCTGCTGGACGGAAACCTGCCCCCGCCCGTTGCACGCCGCGCACCGCTCGGGACGGGTCCCCTTCTTCGCGCCGCTTCCCGAGCATTCGCGACAGGCCGTCGTCCGGGGGATGACGATCTCCTTCTCCGTCCCGAACGCCGCCTCCTCGAACGCGACCTCCAGGTTGTAACGGAGGTCCGCGCCGCGGCGCGCCCCCTGGCGTCCGCCGCCGAAGATCGACCCGAAGCCGAAGAACTCGTTGAGGAGGTCCTCCACCCCGCCGAAATGGAAGTCGCCGGCATCCCCGAACCCCTGGCCCGCGGGGCCCGTATGCCCGAACGTGTCGTACTGCTGCCGCTTCGCCGGGTCCGAAAGGACGGAGTAGGCCTCGTTGACCTCCTTGAACTTATCCTCGGCGGCCTTATCGCCCGGATTCCGGTCGGGATGGTGCTTTAGGGCCAGCTGCCGGAAGGCCTTCTTGAGCTCGTCGGGTCCGCTGTCGCGGGAAACGCCCAGCACCTCGTAATAGTCGCGCTTGGCCACGTCAGTCGCCCCGGCCCGGGAGGTCGTCGGAATCCGGGCCGTCCCCCTGCCCGGGGGCCCGCGGCGGCTCCGCCTGCGCCACGATCACCTGAGAGGGCCGAAGCAAACGGCCGTTCAGAAGGTACCCCCTCCGGGCCTCGGACAGGATCGTCCCTTCCGGTTTCCCTTCCTGCGCCATCTGCGCGATCGCTTCGTGCAGGCTCGGGTCGAACCTCTCCCCTTCCGAGGAGATCCGCTCCAGCCCGAATTTCCGCAGCTCGGAAAGGAACTGTTCGTACGTCAGGCGCACTCCCGCCAGCAGCCTCTCGACGGACCCCTTCGCCCCGGCCGCCTGCGACATCGCCCGTTCCAGGTTGTCGAGAAAGGGCAGGACGGCGCGGAGCAGACGCTCGTTCCCGAAAGCGACGAGCGCCTCTCTTTCCCGCGCGGTCCGTTTCCGGTAGTTGTCGAACTCCGCGGCAAGGTAGGCCAGGCGGCGTTTCGTCTCCTCCAGCTCCCCCGAGGGTTCTCCCGGAGGGGCCGCCGCCTCCCGCCCCTCTTCTTCGGGGACCGGTCCGTTCTCGCCGGGGTGCGTTTCCTCCGGAAGATCCTTTTCCTTATCCTTCATGACGCTTCCCTCTCCTGTCGAACCGCAAGAGTCGCCCGCGGGAAAAACCGGTTTTTTTCGTTTACCGATGCTCGAAGGTGGAACTTAAGAGTCTTGCCGAATATTCCACGAGGGGGATGATCCGGGAGTAATCCATGCGGACGGGGCCGATCAGACCGATGCTGCCCGTTACGGACTCTCCCAGGCGATACCCGGAGGACACCACCGAAATGTCGGGAAAGCCCTCGACCGGATTTTCCGACCCGATCGAAACCTGGATGGCGTCGCCCTCGAGCGTCCGGTCGAGCAGGCGGACGATGACGCTCTTCTCCTCGAACGCCCGCAGGATCCGTTTGAGCTTCTGGACGTCCTCCGCGAACTCCGGCTGCTCCAGGATGTTGGCCCTTCCCTCGACGTACACCTCCGTGGGGCTGCTCTCCTCGAGCGCCCTCGCGCTGAGCTGCAGCGCCCGCTGCATCAGCCGGTCGTACCGCGCCTTCTCCTGCTTCATCTCCCGGAGGATCTTTCCCCGCAGCTCGTGGAGGGAGAGGCCGTCGGCGAGCTCGTTGAGGTATGCGTTGATCTTTCCGATATCGTCGCCCGACAGGCCCGTCTCGCCTTCGATGAGCCGGTGTTCGACCCATCCTCCCTGGGTGACGATGACCAGAAGGACCTTGTCGGCGCCCGCGCGCAGGAGGTTCAGGGAGCGCAACGGCTGGCTCGAAAGGCGGGCGACGACCACCACGCACGCCTGCCGGGAGAGGGTCGAAACGAGGCGGCTCACCTGCCGCACCAGCTCGTCGGCGGACCCTCCCGCTTCCCCCGCCATCCTCTGGAACTGGTCTCGCTGCGGCCTCGCCAGCCGCCGCCGCGCCAGGAGATAGTCGACGTAGTAACGGAACCCCGCGCCGGTGGGGACACGGCCGGCGGAGGTGTGGGGCTGGACCAGGTAGCCCATCTCCTCGAGATCCGCCATGATGTTGCGGATCGTGGCGGGAGAGAGATGCTGCTCCATCCTCTTGGAAATGGTGCGCGAGCCGACCGGCTCCGCCGTCTCGATGTAATCTTCCACCACGTGGCGCAGCACCTGCGCCCCGCGGTCGTCCAACGCTCCGGTCACCGCCGCCTTCCGACCGTCCGGATTAGCACTCCGCTGCTCCGAGTGCTAATCCCAATGTACCAGCGCGGAAACCGGGGTGTCAAGGAGGGCTCCCCGCGCGGAGGGGCGCCCCGGCACGGGCCCATCCCACGGCGATGTCGGCGACGTTGGTCCCCGTCGGACCGGTGGCCAGCAGGTCCGACAGCGCCCGGAAAAGCGGGAAGGCATCGTTATTCTCCAGGTGGTCTCCGGGGGAAAGGCCGAGGACAGCCGCGCGCGAACAGGTCGAGCCGTCCGCGAACGCCCCCGCGGCGTCCGTAGGCCCGTCGACCCCGTCGGTCCCCGCGCACAGGACCGCAACTCCTTCCTCCCCGTCGATTTCGATCGCCGCGGATAGGGCGAACTCCTGGCACCGCCCGCCGTTGCCGCCGCCCCGCACCGTCACCGCCGCCTCCCCTCCCGCGATCAGGACCGCCGGGCTTTCCGGGGGCGCGGAGGCGGATGCCTTCCGCAGCTCCGCCACGAAAGCGCGGGCGCACTCGCGCGCTTCCCCCCGCAGGAACCCGGGAAGAATCCGGACGCTTCCGATTCCCGCCCGCTTCGCGGCGGCAAAAGCCGCTTCCAGTGCGGTCGAATTCGAACCGACGACGGCGCATGCGATCCGGTCGAATGCCGGATCGCCCGGCTTCGGGGTCTCCGGTACGGTCCCGGCGAGTCCGGCTTCGATGCGCGCGCGGACGGATTCCGGCAGGCGGGTGTGGGCCTCCCGCCGGACGAGGGTCTCCACGACGCCTTCAAAGGCGGTCGGGTCGGGCGAAAACGGCCCCGAGGCGATGACGGAAGGATCGTCGCCGGGAACGTCGGACAAAAGAAGCGCGAAGACGCGCGCGGGATGCGCGGCACGAGCCATCCCGCCCCCCTTGACTCGCGAAAGGTGCTTGCGTACCGCGTTGATTTCCCCGATGCCGGCTCCCGCGTGCAGCAGCAGGCGGGTCGCCTCTCCCTTCTCCGCGAGGGAAATCCCGGCGGCGGGAGCGCAGATCATTGCGGAGCCGCCGCCGGAGAGAAGCGCGACGACGAAATCTTCCTCCCCGGCCGCGGAAAGGATGCGGAGCATCTCCTCGGCCGCCTCCCGGCTCCCCTCGTCGGGATACGGATGGCCCGCTTCGATGAACCGGAGGGGCCCTGCCGCCCCTCCCTTCCCGGAAGGCACGGCAATCGCTCCGGCGGCCACCTTCCCTTCGAAAATTCCCGCCGCCGCCTCGCCCATCGCCCTCCCGGCCTTCCCTCCTCCCACGAGATAGACGTCCCGGATCGAGTCCCACCGCGCAAAGGCGGAACCTTCGCCCGCGGAAAGGGCGATCCCTTCGGGAGACCGCGAGAGGGCCCGAAGGACCAGCCGCGCCGGGTCGACGGCGGCCACCGCCGCCCGGAACACCTCCTCCAGAAAACGTTTCACGGGGACATTCATCCGAGCCGTGTCATCCCTTTCCGCAGCGCGTAATCCCTGGCTTCGCCCCACTCCTCGCGGGAGGTCCGCCGCCCGATCTCGGGGAAGGAAAACGCCCGGCCGCACGGCCGGTACTGGTCCATCAGGTTGAGGTAGGTGTCCGTCCCGATCTCGGAGGCCAGGAAATCGATCACCTGCCGGGTCGTGGAAGCTTCGTTCGGCATCACCAGGTGGCGGACGAGGAGCCCTCTTTGCGCGATCCCGTGCCGGTCGAGGAGAAGAGGCCCTACCTGCCGCGCCATCTCCTTCACCGCAGCCCGGACCACATCCGGGTAGTCGGGAGCGTCGCAGTATCGCGAGGCCGGCGCCCCGTCCTGGAACTTCACGTCCGGCATGTAAATGTCGACCGCTCCTTCGAGCTCCCGCAGCGTCTCCACCTTCTCGTAGCCGCCGCAGTTGTACACCACCGGCACCGACAGCCCGCGGTTCGCGGCCACGGCGAGCGCCTCCACGATCTGCGGGGTCACGTGCGTCGGCGTGACCAGGTTGAGGTTGTGGCACCCCGTTTTCTGGAGCGAGAGGAAGACGCCCGCCAGAGATTCGGCGTCCGCCTCCCCGCCTTCCTCGAAGTGGCTGATGTCGTAGTTCTGGCAGAAGGCGCAATGGAGGTTGCATTGGGAGAAGAAGACGGTTCCGGAGCCGCGGATCCCCGTCAGGGGCGCCTCTTCTCCGAAGTGCGGGCCGAAGGAGGCAATCCTTGCGTACCGCCCCGTCCGGCAGACCCCCGGTTCCCCCGCCGTCCGGTCGACCCGGCACATTCTCGGGCAGATGTCGCACGAGGAGAGCCGGGCGAGGAGCCGTTGCGCCCGTTCCGTGAGTTCGCGCGGATTCAACAAATCCCCCTGGCCGCCGGGAAAAACCCCGGCATGCCCGTCAACACGCCTGCTCTTCCCGGAACTCAACGAGATCGCCCCGCGCCGTGTTCGTCCGCGGGACGACTCCGGCGGGCAGTTCCAGCGCCCCGGCGGCCCCCGGGTAATACCGCGTGAGCCGGCCCGGCGGGAGATTCGGATGGAGGCCGACCACCCGGCCGGTCCCGTCGAGGAACAGGACGTCGATGGGAAAGGACATTCCGAACGTGTGGACGCAGCGGCAAGGGGCGATCCACAGCCCTCCCCCTTCCCCGGGCGGTCTTCGGCCCAGGAGCCCGCGCGCCCTTTCGAGAAAATTCCTCGCGAGCCCGATCCGGTCTCCCAGGAATTCCCCCCGGGTGCGGTTGAAGGCGATCACGCGGACAGGTCACTCCGCCGATGAATTGTCCAGCACCTCGCGAATCTTGCGCAGCAGGGATTCGGGCGTGAAGGGTTTCTGGAGGAAGGGGATGCCGGGATCGAGCACCCCGTGGTGAACGATGGCGTCGTCCGTGTAGCCCGACATGTAGAGGACCTTGACCCCGGGCAGGTGCGGCGCGAGGGATTCCGCCGCTTGGCGGCCGCCCATCTTCGGCATCACGACGTCCGTAACGATCAGGTGAATGGGACCCTTGTGCTCCCTGCCGATTTTAAGGGCCTCGTCGCCGTCGGACGCCGTCAGCACCGTGTAGCCGCTCTCCTTCAGGATGTCCCGGACCAGCGACCGCACGACCTCCTCGTCCTCCACGACGAGGACGCTCTCCCTGCCGGAGGGCAAGGGATCCTTCTCACGTTCCTTCTTCGAATCGGCGGCGCCCCGGACGCGGGGGAAATACACCTTGAAGGTGCTGCCTTTCCCCGGCTCGCTGTAGACCCAGATGTAGCCGCCGCTCTGCTTGACGATTCCATAGACGGTGGACAGCCCCAGCCCCGTCCCCTTCCCCTTCTCCTTGGTGGTGAAGAACGGCTCGAACAGGCGGCTCTTCACGGCTTCGCTCATCCCCTCGCCCGTGTCGCTGATGGCCAGCATCACGTACGGTCCGGCCTTGACGATCGCATGCCGCTGCACGTACATGTCGCCCAGGTCCGTGTTCGAGGTTTCTACGGTGAGTTTTCCGCCTTTCGGCATCGCGTCCCTTGCGTTGACGACGATGTTCATGATGACCTGCTCGATCTGCCCGGGGTCCACCTTCACGCTCCAAAGGCCGGGCCGCAGGGCCGTCACCAGGTCGATGTCCTCGCCGATCAGCCGCCGCAGCATCCCGTTCATGTTGGCCACGATGGCGTTGAGGTCCAGCACCTTCGGCTGCAGCACCTGTTTCCGGCTGAAGGCCAACAGTTGCCGCGTGAGCGACGTGGCGCGTTCCCCCGCCTTCTGGATCTCTTCGACATCCCGCCGCAGCGGGGAGCCGGCGTCGAGCCGGTGGAGCAGCAGGTCGGAATATCCCCGGATCGCCGTGAGGAGGTTGTTGAAGTCGTGCGCCACCCCTCCCGCCAACCGGCCGATGGCCTCGATCTTCTGTGACTGGCGAAGCTGCTCCTCGCTATCGCGGAGGGCCTTCTCCATCCGCCTGCTCTCGGTGACGTCCTCGAAAATCCCCACCATCCCGACGGCGTTTCCCTGGGCGTCCCGCATGGGCGCCGTCGAAAGACGGATGTCGACCAGGGTACCGTCCTTTCTCTGCCGGCACACCTCCACGCCGGAAAAACCGTTCTCGCGGATCACCCGCTCCCGCAGTTTTTGAAACTCCTCCTGTTTTTCCTCCGGAATGATCGGCAGGAGGCGGCCCAGCGCTTCCTCGCCGGCCCAGCCGAAGACCCGCTCCGCGGCCGGGTTCCACATCGTCACGATCCCGTCGTTGGTCAGCGCCACGACGGGGACGGGCGAGGCTTCCACCAGGGACTGCAGCTTGTCGTACGCGATCCGCAGCTCCTCCGCCGCTTTCTTCCTCGCCGTGATGTCCCGGACGATCCCGGTGAAAAAGACGTTTTCCCCCGTTTTCCACGAGGCCAGCGACAGTTCGATGGGAAATTCCGTCCCGTCCCTCCGCAACCCGTGCAGCTCGACCGTCGAACCGAGGATGCGGGTCACGCCCGATTCCAGGACCCTCGCCATCCCCCGCTCGTGGGCGGAACGGTACCGCTCGGGCATCAGCTGGACAAGGCTCCTCCCCTCCATTTCCGAGTTTCTGTATCCGAACATTTTCTCCGCGCTTTGGTTGAAGAACACGATCCTCCCGGCGGAATCCGAGGAAACCATCGCATCCGAGGCGGTATCTGCGATCGCCTGGAAGCGGCGCTCGCTCTCGCGATGCTGTTCCTCGGCCTCCTTCCGGTCGGTGACGTCCAGCAGCAAACCGTCCACGTAGGCGAAGTTTCCATCCTCGTCGTAGACCAGCTGGCGCCGGTCCGCGACCCAGCGGATGCTCCCGTCCTTGTGCAGGGCGCGGTATTCCACCCGCAAGACTCTGCGCCGCTCGCGCACGGCTTCCCGGAAGACCTGTTTCACGCGATCGAGGTCGTCGGGGTGAATCAGGCTGCGCCAGCTCATGGAACCGCTCAGGAGCTCCTCCGGCCGGTAGCCGGTCATCCGCCGGACGTCGGCGCCGATGAACACGATGGACCAGTCCCGCAGCCCCCGGTAGACGACGCCGGGGAGGTTGTTCAGCAGGGAGACCAGGCGGTCGGACAATTCCCTCTGGCTTTGGAAAACCTTCGAATGGTGCGCGGCGATCGCAATCTCCCGGGCGACGGCCTCGGCGGTCGCGATCTCGGAACCCGTCCAGACATGCGGCCGTTCCCTGCACAGGAGGAGGATGCCGATATGCTCCTGCCGGCTATGGATGGGGATGCCGAGAAACGCTCCCACGCGGAAACGTTCCGCCTCCTCCCTGCGGTCTCCCCGCAAGGTGTATCTGCGAACGTCGTTGACGACGATCTTTTCCCCCGCGGGATTCCACCCCCTTTCGGCGAAATTCCGGTAGACGGAGAAATCGGGACTTGCCGGCGGGAAGTCCGGCTTACAGAACTCGGCCGTCCGTTCGGGATCGCCGAAGATCCTGACCGCGCAGCGGGAAAGCCCTACGGTTTGGCACACGTCCCGCACCGCCTCCTTCAGCACCGCGTCGAGGTCCGGCTCACGGAGAAGGAGCGTCCCGAGCCGGTTCAGCAGTCCCAGCCGCCGGATTTCGAGATCCGTCTCCTTCACCGCTTCCTTTATCCGGGTGATATCCGACAGGTAATGAATCGCCCCTGCCAGGCGCCCGTCCACGTCGACCACCGGATCGACGGTCACCTTCAGCCACGTCTTTTTCTCGGGGATCTCGAACTCGACCGACTCCCGGGACAGGCTTTTCTTTATACGCTCGAAAAGACAGCCCTCGATGGGGTCCTTGGTCTTATGGATGAGGAAATGTCAGGATTCTCCGATGATCTTTTCTTTGGGGAGGCCGAGGAAGGATTCCATTGCGGCGTTGACCCAGGCAAACCGGAACTCCTGGTCGACGACCGCGACCGCCTCGGGCATGGAGAAAAAGATCTTTTCCCAATCGAAACTAAGCGGTTTCACCTTGTGTTCCAACGGTTCGGAGATTCCCCCTCTTGCGCAAATCCATGTTTCCTATCGAAAATACCCTCCTTTATCTTTAGCACATTGTTTGAATGACGGAAGGGAAAATTCGAAGATTCCTTCCTTCTTGCAAACCTTGGAGAAAATGGCCATAATTTCCGAACCCAGCGCATCCGACAAGCGCCGCCCCATGTTCCCAGGCGTCCCCGTTCCTCCCTCCAGGGACATTCTCCGATGTTCGGAGCCATCCGGGAGGGACCTGCAGGGCAGGGGCATTTTTTAAATTTTATAAGGAGGTTTTACCATGCGACCGAGGCACATCCTTTCCCTCGCCCTGACGCTGCTGTTCGCCGGGATGATCCTGGCGCCGGCCCCCGCCCTTTCCGCGGAGCCGATCAAGCTCACGTACGCCAACTTCCCCCCCGCCCCGACCTTCCCCTGCGTGCAGATGGAGCATTGGGCGAAGGAAGTGGAGAAGCGGACCGGCGGCAAGGTCAAGGTGCAGACCTTTCCCGGCGGGACCCTGCTGCCGGCGAAAAACATCTTCGACGGGGTGATCTCCGGCCTGGCCGACATCGGAAATTTCGCCATGAGCTACCAGCCGGGGCGTTTTCCGGTTTCCGAGGCGGTGGACCTGCCGCTCGGCTTCACGAGCGCCAAGGCGGCAAGTCTCACGCTTTACGACCTCATCGAGAAGTACAAGCCGAAGGAGTTCGAGAAGGTAAAGATCCTGACGCTCTTCACCTGCCCCCCGATGAATTTCATGACGAAGTCGCCGGTCAAGTCGCTCGCCGACCTCAAAGGCATGGAACTGCGCGTGGCGGGGACGAGCGCCGAGATCGTGAAGCGCTTAGGCGGCATACCGGTCGCGATGCCCCAGTCCGAAACGCCGGAGGCGATCCAGAAGGGGGTCGTCAAGGGGATGGTGTCGTCCATGGAAATCCTGAAGGACTTCAAATTCGCCGCCTACACTCCCAACGCCACCGTCGCCAACCTCTCCGTCGTCACCTTCGCGGTCGTCATGAACAAGGAAAAGTGGAACTCCCTGCCGCCGGACGTGAAGAAGGTGCTGGACGACCTGCGGCGGGAGCAGGCGATGTGGACCGGGAACTACGTGGACAACCATGTCGCGGAAGCCCTGGATTGGTCGAAGAAGAACCACAACCTGCAGCTGTTCCACCTGTCGGCGGCGGACGCGGCAAGCGCGAAGAGCCTCCTCCAGCCGATGGTGGACGATTACGTGAAGCGCGTTTCCGCCCAGGGCCTCAACGGGAAACAGATCGTCGCCGACGTGACGGCGCTGAAGAAGAAGAACGAGAAGCAGAAGTAGCGTAAGGTTTCCATGGACCTGGAACGGCTTTCCGCGCTCCTGCGGAAGTTTCTCATGATCGCCGGGGGCGTGGCGCTGCTTGCGCTCACACTCCTGGCGACGCTGAACGTGACGCTGAGAATCTTCAAGGCCCCGGTGAGCGGCACCTACGAGATCGTTTCCTTCCTGGGGGCGATCGTCACCGCGGGGGCCCTGGGCTACACCCAGAAGCGGAAGGACCACATCGTCGTCGACATCCTGTCGGAGAAGTTTCCCGCGCCCGTCAAGCGCGTCCTCGACGCCGTCAGCTTCGCCATCCTGCTCGTCCTGTTCTCCATCGTCTCCTGGCAGACCTTCGTGTACGGGAAACGGCTGCTGCAGACGGGCGAACTCTCGGAGACGCTGAAGATCGCCTACCACCCCTTCGTGTTTTTGACCGCGCTGGGGTTCGCCGCCCTCGCGCTGACGCTGTTTCTCGATCTGGTCGAGACCCTCTGGATCAAAAAGGAAGGCCCCCGGTGAGCGGCCCCGTCGTCGGCGTGTACGGCATCGCCGCCATGTTCTTCATCCTGTTCTTCCTGCGGATCCCCGCCGCCTTCACCATGGCCCTCGTGGGATTCGTGGGGATCGCCCTGGTGACCTCCCTCGACGCAGCCTTCTCCATGGTGGGCACGGAGATGTGGAACATCTTCTCCAACTACGGGCTGACCGTGATTCCCCTGTTCATCCTCGTCGGCGAGATCGTCCACTACGCCGGCTACAATTTCAGCCTCTACGACGCGACGTACAAGTGGTTCGGCCACTACCGCGGCGGGCTGGCGATGACGACGATCATGGCGTCTGCGGCCTTCTCGGCGATCTCCGGGTCCAACACGGCGACGGCCGCGACGATGAGCGCCGTCGCCATCCCGGCGATGAAGGAGTACAAGTACCACCCGATGCTGAACGCGGGCTCCGTCGCCGCGGGGGCCACGCTCGGCGTCCTCATCCCGCCTTCCATCGTGCTCGTGGTGTACGGCCTCTACACCGGCCAGTCGATCGGCAAGCTCTTCTTCGGGAACGTCATCCCGAGCGCCATCCTCACCGCTGCAATCCTCGGGACGGTCGTGTGGATCTGCCGCATGCACCCCGACTGGGGGGCGGCGGGACCCCGGTTCGGCTGGAAGGAGCGGATGAAGGCGCTCCCCGAGGCGATCGACATCCTTGTGCTGTTCGGGATCATCATGTACGCACTGTTCGCGGGGGTCGTCACGGCCACCGAGGCGGCGGCGGTCAGCTGCTTCCTGGGATTCGTCATCTGCCTCGCGCGCCGAAAGCTGACGTGGAAGAAGTTCCTCGACTCCATGACCGACACGCTGCGCATCTCCTGCATGGTCTTCATGATCGTGGCCGGGGCGGTGATCTTCGCCCGGTTCCTGACGCTCACCCGCCTCCCCTTCGAAACAGCCGAATGGATCCAGACGCTGGCGCTGCCCAAGTGGATGGTGCTCTGGGTGATCCTGCTCTGCTACATCGTCGGCGGCTGCGTCATGGACGCGCTGGCGTTCCTGCTCGTCTCGCTGCCGATCTTCTACCCCCTGGTCATCCAGCTCGGATACGACCCGATCTGGTTCGGCCAGGTGATCACGATCATCACGACGATGGGCTCCATCATGCCGCCGATCGGCATCTGCTGTTACGTCGTCTCCGGGATGTCGGGGATACCATTGGCCACCGTTTTCCGGGGGAGCTTCTACTACATGCCTTCGTACATCATTTCCATCGTCATTCTCATGATCTCCCCGTACTGGACGGTGCTGGTGCTGTCCGATCTCGTGAAGTAGCCGTTCGGGGCAGCCCATGAACGAGCGCGTCCTGATGCTGGGCAACGAGGCGATCGCCCGGGGCCTGGTCGAGAGCGGCTGCTCCGTCGCCACTTCCTATCCCGGGACGCCGGCGTCGGAGATCCTCTCCTCCGCCGTCCAGTGGAGGAAGGCGTGCGGCGTCCCGATGCACATCCAGTGGGCGGTGAACGAGAAGGTCGCCCTGGAGATCGCCTACACGGCGAGCCTTACCGGGCTGCGCTCCGCCGTGAGCATGAAGCAGGTGGGCCTGAACGTCGCCTCCGATCCCCTGATGAGCGCCGCCTACACGGGAGTCATGGGCGGGTTCCTCGTCATCAGCGCCGACGATCCCGGACCCCATTCGTCCCAGACCGAGCAGGACAGCCGCCTGATGGCGATGATGGCGAAGGTCCCCGTGCTCGACCCGTCCTCCCCCGCGTACGCCAGGGAACTGGTCGAAATCGGGTACGAGATCTCGGAAATTTTCCGTATCCCCGTGATGCTGCGCCCCACCACGAGGGTCTGCCATGCGTGCCAGGACATCCTTCCCGGGGAGGTCCGGCCGCTTCGCCGGGAGGCGGACTTCCGGAAATCTCCGGCCCGTTGGGCCGCCACCCCCGCATTCCGCTTCGAACTCCACCGGGAGCTTGCGGAAAAACTCGCCGCGATAGCAGCGTGGCCGCGCACCGCGCCGGCGCGCCTGAATCCCCATGCCGAGGGGCGGCGGGCGGTGGTGGCTTCCGGAGTCGCCGCGGCGCACGCGGGGGAAATTCTCCTGGAAAGCGGCCTGTGGGACCGCCTGCCGATCTACCGGGTGGTCCAGCCCTTCCCGCTCCACACCGCCTTCATCGCCCATCTCTTCGCCGCCTACGAGGAGATCCTGGTGCTCGAGGAGACGGCGGCCGTGATCGAAATGCAGCTCCTGGACCGGCGCCGCGTGCGCGGCCGGATGACCGGGACGGTCCCGGAGGCCGGAGAGCTCCTCCCGGAAATCGTCGAGCGCCTGATCGCGGAGTTCGCGGGACTTCCCGTGAAAGAGGAATCCGCGACGGCGAAGGGCGGGGGGCGTCGGCCCACCCTGTGCGCAGGATGCCCTCACCGCTCGAGCTTCTACGCCATCAAGAAGGCGGCCCCGAAGGGGATCTACCCGAGCGACATCGGGTGCTACACGCTGGGGCTGAACCTGGGAGGCGTCGACACGGTCCTTTGCATGGGGGCCGCGGTCAGCCAGGCCGCCGGCTTCTACCAGGCATACCGGCTGGCGGGAAAACCGGTCGACATCGTCGCCACCATCGGCGACTCCACCTTCTATCATGCCGGGGTCCCCCCCTTGATCGACGCCGTCGTCCAGGGCGCCCGCTTCGTGCTCGTGATCCTGGACAACTCCACGACGGCGATGACCGGGTTCCAGGCCACTCCTGCCACCGGCATCGGCGCGGCGAACGAGCCCACGGGCGCCGTCGACATGGAATCGCTGGTGCGCGGCTGCGGGGTCGGGTTCTGCAAGGTGGGAACGCCGAGCCGCCTCCCGGAATTCACGGGCCTTCTCAAGGAAGCGGTCGCATTCAGTCACGAGCGCGGACCGGCGGTGGTCATCGCCCGCGAGCCCTGCGTGATGGACCGGCGTCAGTCCAACCGCCTTCCTCCGCGAAGGAAGGTCCGCGTCAACGAGGAGTGCAACGGCTGCCGCCACTGCACGGAGCAGTTCGAATGCCCCGCTCTCGTGTACGACGAAGGGGGACAGAGGATATTCGTCGACACGCTCCAGTGCACGGGATGCGGCGTCTGCCTCCACGTCTGTCCCCGGAGCGCGATCGTGGAAGAGGATCCGGGAGGAGGGAACCCGTGAGCGGGCAGGTTCGGCAGCAGATCGTCGTGAGCGGAGTGGGCGGTCAGGGGGTATTGTTCGTGACCCGCCTCCTCGCGGACGCGGCGATCCGGCGGGGAGGATCCGTCCTGACGTCGGAAACCCACGGGATGGCCCAGCGCGGAGGCGTCGTCGTTTCCCACCTGAAGGCGGGAGATTTCGCCGGTCCGCTGGTCCGGACGGGGCAGGCCGACGGGCTGATCGTGCTGAAGGAGGAGAACCTCCCGCTCCATCGCGAATTCATAAAACCCGGCGGCTGGATCGTGCTGAACACCCCACGGCCCGGGGCGGCGGAGGGAACCGGGGGCGTCCATGCGGTGGACGCCGACGGGCGGGCGCACGAAAGCGGGAATCTTCAGGCCGCCAACCTGATTCTGCTGGGCTTCGCCCTCGCGCGCCTGGGAGCGGCGGACCGGGGAGGGCGGCTCTTCTGCTCTCCCGACGACATCGAGGCCGCGCTGACCCAACGGATGGGGGACAGGGAAAGCGCCCTTCGGGCGTCGATCGCGGCTCTTCACCTTGGCATCCTCCGCGGAAAGCGTTAAAGTCTTTTCCCGGCGCCTTCTTCACGGCGCACCCGACAACCGCAGGAGTACCGCGCACCATGCTGAAACGGTTTCCGCCGAAATACGCGTACCCGGAGGAGCTGGAGCCCTTCCAGCTCAAGGGGCTGCAGTGGACGGTTTCCCACGCCTGGCGGAATTCCCCTTTCTACCGGAAGAGACTCGATGTGGCGGGGGTTGCGCCGGGCGACATCCGTACGCTTGCGGACCTTTCCCGGCTCCCCTTCACCGCCGCGGAGGACCTGCGGGACAACTATCCCCTCCCCCTGCTCTCCGTCGAGCCGAAGGAAATCGTGCGGATCCACCCCTCTTCCGGAACGACGGGGAAGCGGAAGATCCTGTGCGACACGCAGAAGGACATCGGCGACTGGCTCTGCATGTTCGCCCGCTGCTACGAAATGGCGGGGCTTTCGCGGGAGGACCGGGTGCAGATCTGCGTCGGGTACGGGCTCTGGACGGCCGGCGCGGGATTCCAGTGGGGAGCCGAGCGGTTCGGCGCGATGACGATCCCCGCGGGACCGGGAAACCTGGACCTCCAGTGCACGTTCCTCCAGGACCTGCGGACGACCGTCCTGTGCTGCACCGCCTCGATGGGGCTTCTGATGGCCGAGGAGGTCCACACCCGCGGGATCCGGGACAGGATCCATCTGCGGAAAGTCATCCTGGGGGCGGAGCGCACCAGCGACGCGATGATCGCCACGATCAAGGAGCTGCTGGGCGTGGAGGAGGTGTACGACATCCCGGGCCTGACGGAACTGTACGGGCCGGGGACGGGGCTTTCCTGCCGATACGAGACGGGGATCCACTACTGGGCCGACTATTACATCCTGGAGATTCTCGACCCGGAATCCCTGTCGCCGGTCGCACCGGGGGAGATCGGGGAGATGGTCTACACCACGCTGGGTAAAGAAGCGGTTCCGCTGATCCGGTACCGCTCGCGCGACCTGACCCGTCTTGTGGAAGGGAGTTGCCCCTGCGGGTGCATCCTCCCCCGCCACGACAAGATCCTGGGGCGGTCCGACGACATGGTCGTGTTCCGCGGGGTCAACATCTACCCCGGCCAGGCGGACGAGGTGCTTTCGAAAATGGAAGGCGTCGGGAGCGAGTACCAGATCCTGATAGAGCACGGGGAAGACGGCAAGGACTACATGACCGTCAAGGTGGAGCGGGCCAACCAGCTGAACGAGGGGTATGACGCCGTCCTCGCGCGCACGATCGCCGGCGGGATGAAGCGCAACCTCATGGTTTCGTGCGCCGTGGAAATCGTCCCGTACGGGTCCCTTCCGCGTTCCGAACGGAAGACGAAGCGGATCTTCGACAACCGTCGCTATTGAAGCCGGAAATTAATTGTTGAAAAGTTATCGGATCCCGATGAAAACCAGTCGCGCGGCCGTCGCGGCGGTCTTCGGCCTGGCATGGTTTTTCTCCGCAGCCGTCTCGCATGCTTTGGACGGTCCGCTCCACGTGAAAAATTCCTTCCCGCTGGCGGCCGTCCTCGACGCCCCGTCCCCGGAACCCGCGACCTACCGGAACTTCCTGTCGCTCGGCCTGACGCATTCGAGCGTGGATTTCATCGAATCGGACAACGGGTACGACTTCCGCATCGACACGGAAGTGACCGAGCTGGAACTGAGATACAGGAAAATCGTATCCGGTATCTTCGAGCTGGGCGTCGACATCCCCTTTCGATCGTTCGGCAGCGGCTTCCTCGATAAAGGGATCGACAAGTTCCACCGTGCGTTCGGAATCGATTCGGGGAAAGCCGGGGAGTCGGCGAACCGTTTTCTCTTCGAGGTGAAGAAAGACGGACAGACGGTCCTCCGGGGAGAGAGCGGCCGGATCGGGTTGGGGGATGTCAGGGGGCACGTGAAGCGGTCCCTCTTCTCCGCCCGCGGATTCGCCGCGGCCCTGGCGGCGGACCTGGAATTTCCCACGGGCAGCGCAAGGAAGGGGTACGGGAACGGGAGCCCGGACAAGAGGATCGCGCTTCTGGTCGACGGGAAATTCGGCGAAAGGATCGGGGTACACGCAAATATAGGCAAGGTCTTCGCGGGAGACATCCGCGGCTATGTCCGGCTCCCGGTCGACGATTACCGCTACGGGGCGCTGGCCCTCGAGGCCGCGCTATCGGCGCGCAGCAGCGTCGTGGGGCAATATTTCATCCAGGACTCCCCGCTTCCACAAGACGGATTGACCTTTCCTTCCCTGAAGAAAAGGCCAGCGCTCGCCTCCCTCGGCTACAGGTACGCTTCCGACAGGTACATCTACGAATTCTCCATTACGGAAAACATCAAGCCCGCCTTCACGCCGGACCTCATGCTGAACGTGACGATAACGCGAAAACCTTCTCCAGGAACGTTTCCCTCACGACCGGGTCCCTGAGACGTCCCTCCTCCTCCACCGGCACGTGGGGGAAACGCTCCACGAACGCCTTCGTGAATATTCCGGAGCCGGGACCCGCCGCGGCTCCCGAATCGCCGACGACGTCGATCCGCCCGATCCCCGAACAGCTCGGCGAATTCTTCTTGCAGATGTAGCCGCACAGACCGATCGATTCCAACTCCCGGAGCCGGACCTTCGCCCACCGCATCATCCGTTCCGTGTGATCGGTCCCGCTCCCCACCCCGACCAGGCGGGGTGCGTCCGGGTCTCCGGCAAGGCACATCGGCTCCCGGGGAGTGGAAAGCCCGCACCCGACCTCCGGGCATACGGGAATCCACCGGACGAAGGTTCCAAAGGTTTCCAGGAGAAACGGATCCCGCTTGTGCCCGCCGTCGAAGCGGACGTTCTTCCCGAGCAGGCAGGCGCTGACCAGGATCGGAATCGAATCGGCCATTCCCCGATTCTACACGATCCCGGCGATGGGGAAGGTCAGGGTGCGGGATACACCGTGATCGGCGAGGCGGTATCCGAGAGGAAATTCCGGTCGTACTCCTCCGGAGTCATCGAACCGCTTTTCTGCAGCGTCGTCCCGACGGCGATCCCATTCCGACGCGAAGGGGAACGGGCGGGGCCCGACCCGCCCGCCTGGTACTCATAGGCGCCGATATCGGGACCGGCCCCCTGCGTCCTGGCCACGTTGTCGAGGTCGTAGGAAGTCGCTGTGGCCGGGTTGGCATGATCGATGGCCGGCGACACGGACTGCAGGTGATAGTCGCGGCCTTCGGGATAGACGAAGAATGGATCGTTGTATGACATGTTGCCGCTGGTGTCGACGCCCTTCGGAGAATTGAAATACGGATAATTGTAATTCGAGCCGTCGTTGTCGTCGGGCATGATCGAATCGGAGATATGAAGGGTGGCGCCGGATGCGGGGGCCAAATTGATATACATCGTCTGGCCGTTTCCCGAGGCGCTGTTCCCCCACAGGATGGAGTTCCGGATATATTCGGTGACGGTGCGGATATCCGACCAGTAGATTCCGCCGCCTGAGCTCGCGCGGTTGAAGGCGATGGTGGAGTTGTTGACCACGACAGGGTTCAACGTGGGGTAGAGTGCGCCGCCGTTCGTACCGGCGGTGTTGTTCGCAATGAGGCTGTTGTTGATGGTAATGGTGCTTCCGCTTACCGCGTTGATACCGCCTCCCTTCGCCGTGGCCGTGTTTCCGGTGATCGTCACACGATCGAATACCACGTTGCTGTTGGTCATTATCCCCACCCCTCCGCCGTCCCGCGCGGTGGTGTTTCCCGATATCACCGTGTTCGAAATCGAGGCATTGGTCACGATGTCGAGGTACAGGCCGCCGCCGTCGCCGCTGGCCGAGGTTGACGTGTTGTTATGGATGTAGGAATTGCTGAGAACGAGGCTGGTTGCGCTTGAAACCCGAAGGCCCGCACCCGGAGCGTTGGCGGTATTCGAGAAAATCTCCGTGTTGTCCACCGTCGCGGTCTGCGAGGATTGCGAATAGATTCCATTGTAATTGACGGCGGAGTTATAAATCTTGCAGTTCTTGATCGTATAAGAATATGTGGAACCGCTCGCGTAGACCCCATATCTGCCGCCGGTGATGCCGAAGCCGTCGATCGTCACACCGTCGGCCTGGAGGTACACGGAATCGAGTGTGCCCGATCCGCTGGTGGTCACCGTCAGGTCCGGTCCGCAGACCGAGCGGACGGTCTTGCCGGTGTCGATCGGCGCGGTATTGTTGAGCCAGATTCTTCCGGTGTAGGTCCCGGGGTAAACCAGCACGGTCCCGTTCTGCGGCGCCGCATCGACCCCCGCCTGGATGGTGGCGTACCAGGGGGCGCTCCCGCCGGTCGTGCGCACGCCCGTCGTGGTGGCCGAGCTGACCACGGTCAGGGATTTATCCGTGGTCGCCGGATCGCCGATCGCGTCCACGGTGCCGTTCGAGGCGTAGAAGCGGTAGGTGAGGACGCCGTTGCCGGCATAGGGAATCTGCCGCGTGACCTTGTAGATCTTCCCGGTGGTGCATCCCCCCGCGGCTTCTTCCGTCAGGTTGAACCGTTCTCCCGGCTCGTAGGTCCCGCTGTCGTCCAGGTCGATCCACACCTGGATGTTCGCGCTCCCCGACGCCGGGCACTGGTTGCCGATGTCCGTGTAATTCACCTTGAACTCGAAATCGCCGTTCGTTAAGCCCAGCGCCGGCTTGACCCCGTCCGTCCGGCACCCTTCGGACACCCAGTCGAGGACGGGAGGGGTGTTCGCCGAGGAGAGCACCGTCACGGTATGGTTCGACACGGGATCCCCCGTCGCCGCGCTGCCGCCCGCATCCGTCGCCGTGAACCGGTAAGTATAGTCCCCCGCCGCGACGATCGGGACGGCCTTCGAGTAGATCCTGCCCGTGCCGCAAGCTCCCGCTTCTGGATCGAGCGCGTACGTCGTCCCGCTGATCACCACGCTGACGCCGTTCCCGTCGGGGCAATCCCCGTCGGCATCCGTGTACTTGACCCGGAAGGTGAAGGTCGCCCCGCTGCCGCCGACGTTCGGGTTCACGCCGTCCGTCACGTAATTCGCCTCGCCGGTCCAGGAGAGGACGGGGGCGTTGTTCAGAAGCGTGAGCGTGTTCTCGCTCGTCGGCGGGCCGGTGGCGGCGAGAGCGGCGTTGTCCGCGGCGTCGAACTTGTACCGCATGGTGCTGCTGCCGATGTTGGTGATCGTCAAGGTCTTCGTGTAGATCCTGCCGTGGTATGTGTTCCCGGCGACGTTATCCGCCGCGGCCATGGCGTAAGCTTCCTCGAAAGACCCGTCGTTGTTCGTGTCGAGGAGCACCCGGATGGAACTCGGGAGGTTGTTGTTGTTGTCCGAATAGTTGACCCGGAAGGTGAACCGGCTCCCCGAAGCGGCGGAATCGGGACTGACGCCGTCCGCGGTGTATCCCGTTTCCCCCGTCCAGGCAAGCGTCGGCGCCACGTTGAACACCTGGCCGGTCATCGTCGCATAGGCGCGGTCGAGCCGGTTCGCCGATGTGTGGCAGGAGGCCGTGCAGCCGGCGTTATAGACGGTGTTCCCGTAAAATGTGGTGCCGTCCCTCAATGCGAGCGGGAGGCCCAAGGGGATGGGAGGCGCAGTCAGATCGCCCGAGTCCCTGAAGGAAAGAGTGGTGTTGTAATAATACATGACGATCCCCGGCGGCGTCCCTGCGAGCGACCCGTCGTTGACCATCGCCATGCGGGTGCTGCCGTGGACGTTGTGGCACTGCGTGCAGCTTATGGCGCTGTTCCCGGTCGACCTCCAGTCGGATTTCCAGGCGGAGTTATTGTTGTAATTCAAATGGTATCTATGGTAGTTGGTTCCCCCGTTCCTCATGTTCGTATTGGTGTCGGTCGAGTTGTAGAAGACATTCGAATAGTGGCACTGGACACACAGGAGGTAACTGTTGTCGTTGTTCTGGCTCGCCAGCCTCGGAATCACCAAAGGTTCCAGGCCGTTGACCCGCTTCAGCCGGTAGCCCTGCCGGTAGGCGCCCTGCGCGACCCCCTGCGTCCCGTACGTCCTGGCAACGTTGTCGATGTGCCGGGTGGTGAAGTCGTGACAGGTGTCGCAGCCCAGCGGCCGGGGTGGCGAGCCGCCGACAAGCAACGGCGGGAATAATCCCCCCTTGGAAGCATAGGCCTGGTCCGCCGGCAGCCCGTGCCCGGTCTTGTAATACCCCCAGCCGGTCCCGTAAGGGTACGAGCCGCTTTCGCTGCCGACGACGTTCGGCGCGCTAACCCCCCCGATCACCGAGGGCGTTTCGTCGTGGCAGGAGGCGCACCATTTCTCCTTGCCCGATTTCAGCAGATTGTCGGCGCCGTACACCCTCGCCGACCAGTTGTTCTTCGCCCCGATATTCAGGTCGCTCACCCCGTTGTAGGTGCCACCCGGGCTGTGGCAGGTGTTGCACGCCGTGGTGTTCGCCAGAGTCTGGTTGTCCGCAAACAGGGGAATGCTCGATGCGTTATGGCAGTCGGAACAGGCAAGGGCAAGCTGCATCCCGCTTCCGCCGACGTGCGTCGGATGCGACCCCCGCAGGCCGTGGCAGGTGGATCCTGTGCCGCATCCCGCCCCCCCACCTCCCCCGTGGCGGAACCCGTACACGTGGGAATGGCACGTCGTGCATCTCGATCCCGGCACGTTGTCCTGGTTCGTGTGCAGCGGGTCGGAGCCCCCGCCGTTGTTCCGGAAATGCGTCGTCTGCGTATGGCAGACTTCGCAGATCCCGTCGTACGTGCCGTCCCCGTCCGCGAAGGACTTCGCCCCCGTCCGACGGAAAAACCGCACCGCGCTGCTTCCACCCGCGGGAATGGTGACGGCGCTCTTGACGTTCTTCCCCAGGATCACCGCAAACGTATTCCCCGCCGCCACCTTCGTCAGGTCCATGGGGCCTTCGACGTACAGGGTGTTCGCCGAGTTGCTGCCGATCTTGTAGACGTGGTCGACATCGCCGGTGTTGGGAACCACCAGGTACCCCGCGTACACGTTGTCGGCCCACCCCATCCCCGACGTGTTCAGAACGTTGTCGGACACGGAACCCACGATCCCGGTATCCAGGTAGGCATCGCTCCCGTAGCCGATGAGCTGGCCGGGTTGGTGCGGGTCGTGGCAGGTACGGCACTCCATCGACCAGTTGCCGTAGCTGTTGTCGATGGAGATGCTGGAGTGCGTCCTCACAAAAGGCGCCTCGATGTCGTTGTGGCAATGCCGGCAGAGGTTGTTGTACGGCGTGTCGTCGTTGTCCACCGGCGTCTGGTACGCCCAGTCCGGGAGAAGGGCCGGATTCTCGTCGTTCACGAAGTGGCAGGACACGCACTCCGTATCGTTCAGTTCGATGTGGGGATAGATCTTCATGGTTTGCGTGGAAGTCTTCATCCCGGGCGCATAGGACTTGATCCAGGGAGAGATCAGGGGATCCCACGGCTTGTTGCCCGAATGGACGTGGGAACCGGCCAGGCACGCGATCAGCAGGAAAAGGACCGCGATCTTCAGGGAGCACCTGGACATGTCAGCTCTCCGCCGCCCGCCGCATCATCGGAATGTCCGTGGCCGCCGATTCATCGAAATGCCCGGGCGGTCTTGATCCTTTTCCCGACCCTCCGGAACCACAGAGCGGCGACCAGGAGAAGCAATCCGTCGACGGATGCTCCGCCGTCCCGGGAATTGCCCACCACCGAGCAGCCGCCACCGCCGCCCGACCCGCCAAAGGTCATCGACGTCTCCCCGCCCGCCCCCGAGCCCCCCTGGGGTGCGTTGCCGTACACTTCCACCTTCGACGTGTTCAGCGACGCGACGAACAGCCGGTCCGTCTTCAGGCAATAGGCGATTCCCAAGGGCGTCCGCACCGGGTGCGCCGAATCGAACACCCCTTGGAGGAAGGCGCCGTTCGAGCCGAACACCTGGACGACGTTCTGGTACGAATCGGCCACATAGATCCTGCCGGTCCCGTCCACCGCCACGCCCATCGGACGGAGGAACAAGCCCTGCCCTTCACCGTAGCCGCCGAAACGCCGCTTGAACGTCCCGGTCCGATCAAATACCTGGACGCCCGCGCCGCGGTAACCCGTCAGGGTCGGCGTAAGGTCCGATACGATCACCTCGCCCGCGCTCTCGCTGACCGCCACCGATACCGGAAAGTTCAGATACCCGTCCCCGCTCCCCTTGCCGCCGAAGGAATATAGAAAAGACCCGGCGCTGTCGAACACCTTGATCCGGTTGTCCTTGCTGTCGGCCACGAAGGCATACCCCGCGGAATCCACGGCCACCGCGGTGGGAAACAGAAAAGAAACCGCTCCCCGCCCCAGCGAAAAAAGAGGGGACAAATTGACGTCATAGACGTCCACCGTCTTCGCGCCGGTGTTGCTGACGTAGATCCTCCCCCAGGGATCCACGGCCACCCCGGTCGGCTTGCTCAGCCCCTTCAGCTCTCTCTGGAAGGAGCCGAACTTGTTGTAGACAAGAAGCCGGTTGCCGCTCGATTCCGTCACGTAGACGTTCCCGCCGGCATCCACCGCAACCCCGGTCGGAGAAGACAGGTTGCAGCAGATCGACAGGCTCACGGATTGGGGGATCTCCGCCGCCAGGGAGGGGACAGCCATGCAGAGGATCGACAGAACGGTAAAGGCGAGAAAAAGCGGTATCTCCCGGGCGCCTCTTCTCCTGACGCGGCCGGGGGAAGTTCCCGCCAAGCGTTCCGGCAGGACAGCGATATCCCGGAAAATTCCCGAATCCTGCGCCACCCTCTTCCCCCCGTCGAACCCTGCGCGGGCCGGTAACCGCGCGGCCCACCTACTAATACATTCGGAATTCAGGATATGATACTTCATTAATTTGGTAGATAATTCAATTTACCCGGCAATTGCAGGATTTTATAGCAAAAATCAAGGATAACGGAAAACGTTTTATTTGGCGCTTCCGCGTCCCCGTTTCCCGGGACGCCGGGGCCGATGTGCATGCCTGAATCGAATATGAAGTTACAACGAATTCCTTAAACCCGCAATCTAACGGCGTACAATGTGGTTCTCAGGGCCGCAATCCGGCGGAACGGGGGTCGAAATACCGTGAGTGTGACCGGATCCTTTACGGGAGGAGGCTTCCCACCGCGGGAGAAATGGCTCCCCCTCGCTCTCGCGGTCTTTTTTGTCCCTGCCGTCCTCTATGCGACATACTGGCGGAGCCCCGTCCTTGCGCACGACATCGCGGAGATGTTCAGCGTCGTCGTCGCCTGCGGCATTTTCATGCTGACGTGGAACGCAAGGAACTTCATCGACAACCACTACTTCATCTTTCTCGGCATCGCATACCTGTTCGTCGGACTTATCGATTTCCTGCACAGCGTTTCCTTCGCCGGCGTTTTTTCCCAGGAACACCACAGCGACTCGATCGAGCTCTGGTTCGCCGCGCGGTACCTGCAGAGTTTCGCTCTCCTCGCGGCCCCCTTGTTCGTTTCCCGCAAGGTTCGCCCCTTGCTCTTCCTTGCCGGCTTTTCCGCCATCGCTCTTGCACTGGTCGGTTCGGTGCTCTACGGGATATTCCCGGACTACTACATCCCCGGGGTGGGGCTGACGCATGCCAAGAGCGTGAGCGACTACCTCGTCTCCGGGATACAGCTCCTCTCCATCGGTACCCTTTGGCTGGTTCGCAGGCAGTTCGACCGGGAAGTGCTGGGCCTGCTGGTGCTGTCCGTGCTCTTCTCGGTCGCCGCGGAGATGTCGGCCGCCGTCTACATGGACGCCTTCGTCTACAACAGCGTGATCGGGCACTACTTCAAGGTCATCTCGTTCTACCTGGTCTACAAGGCGATCATCGCGACCGGCCTTGTCCGTCCCTACGATCTGCTGTTCCGGAACCTGAAGAAGAGCGAAGAGGAGCTCCGCGCCGCCCGGGACGGCCTGGAATCGCGGGTGGCCGAGCGGACCGCCGAGCTCCAGGCCGCGAACGCGCGGCTGGAGCAGGAGCTTGCCGAGCGGCGCCGGGCGGCCGAGATGCGCGAGCTGATCCTGGATCTCCTTCAACGCACCGGCCCGATCGGCGGCGTCCGGGAGTTCCTGTCTTCCCTCGCCTCGTTCCTGAAAGAACGCTTCGGGTGCGAGGCGGTCGGGATCCGTTACCGCAGCGGCGCCGATTATCCCTATTTCGAGGCCCGGGGTTTCTCGGAGGAGTTCGTACAGGCCGAAATGAGCCTGTGCCCCGCGGAACGGGGCGCTCCTGGCGAAGGAGGCGGCAACGGAGAACCGCTCTGCGAGTGCACGTGCGGTGCGGTGATCGCGGGACGCTGCGATCCGTCCCTGCCGTTCTTCACCTCCCGCGGAACGTTCTGGACCAACAGCGCCTCCGATCTTCTCGCCGCGAACGAGCCCATCAGGAACATCGCCACCCGCGGCCGGTGCATCCGGGAGGGGTACGAATCGATCGCTTTGGTCCCCCTGCGCTTCGGAGACACGACGTTCGGACTGCTTCAACTGAACGACCGGCGCAAGGAGATGTTTCAGCCGCACATCCTGGAGCAGATCGAGCGGGTTGCCGAAAACGCCGGCGTCATGCTTGCCCGTCTGCTGGCGCAGGATGCGCTCCAGGAAAGCGAGGACCGGTTCCGGTCGCTGGTGGAAAATTCGTCCGTCGGCATCCTGATCGTCCAGGAAGGGCGGATCGTCTTTTGGAACCCCCGGCAGGAGCAGCTCTTTCGGGGGATCCGCAACGGGCTCCCGTTCCGTGAGATCGGCACGGTCCACCCGGAAGACGCCCGGAAATTCGAGGAACTCTGCAACGCGATGGATCGCCCCGAAAGGATCCGGAAGGACGCGGATATCCGGTTTTTCCTTCCCGATGGGGAGAGCGGGGGCAAAGCGATGCGCTGGCTCCATTGCCAGGCCAGTCCGGTCAACTTCCGGGGGGGCGCGTCCCACCTGGTCGACTCGGTCGACATCACCCGCGTGAAGGACCTCGAGCAGATCGTCGCGGTCCGGGAAAAGCTCGCCTCGATCGGGCAGCTTGCCGCCGGGATCGCCCACGAGATCCGCAACCCCCTCTCCGGGATCAACATCAACGTCTCCACCCTGGACATCCTCTGCGAGCGCGCGGAGGGAATGGATTTGCAAGAGAAGGAAAAGATCCGGGCGGTCGTCTCGCAGGCGAAAGCCGCCTCGGAGAAGATCTCCTCGGTCATCAACCGGATCATGAGGTTCTCCAAGCCCGTCCCCCCGCGGATGGACCGGATCGACGTCAACCGGGTCGTCCGGGATGCGCTCTCCCTGTCGGAGATCACCAACCGGAAGCGGGGCGTCGAGTTCCGCGAGGTTCTCTCCCCGGAACCGCTCTTCTGCCGCGCGGACCTCTCCCTCCTGGAACAGGTCCTTCTCAACCTCGTCATGAACTCCCTCCAGGCGATGGAAACCGCCGGGTCCCGGAAACGCCTCACCGTGAGCACGGCCCGGGAGGGAAGCCAGGCCATCCTCCGGATCGCCGATACGGGACCCGGAGTCCCCGAGCATCTCCGGGAGAAGATCTTCGATCCATTCTTCACGACAAAAAAAGAAGGTCACGGGATCGGCCTTTCCTTCTGCCACCGCATCGTTTCCGAGCACGGCGGCCGCCTGTCCGTCGGGGCCTCGGAAGTGGGCGGCGCGGAATTCCGCGTGGAGCTTCCGCTGGAGGAAGAAGGGAGTCCGTCATAGGCGCCTACAGGATCTTCATCGTGGACGACGAGGAAAGCGTGAGGGAAGGGATACGGATCGCCCTCGAGCCGGGATACCGGATAGAGACCTTCGCGGACGCCGAATCCGCCGTGGAGGCCGTCGGGAAAGATCCGCCGGACCTCATCCTTATGGACATCGGGCTTCCGGGGATGAGCGGGATCGAAGGGATCCGGGCGGTCAAGGACCTCCGGCCCGAGGTGCTGGCCATCGTCATCACGGCGTACGAGGATGTCTCCACGGTCGTCTCGGCGATGAAGGGCGGCGCGTTCGACTACGTGGTGAAGCCGCTGCACACGGAGACTCTGGAGACCACCATCGGCAACGCGCTGGAGACGATCCGGCTCCAGAAGGAGGTGCGCGAGCTGCAGGAGCGGTGCCTGCGGGAGAACGTCCCCCTGTTCGTCGGAGAGAGCCATGCGATCCGCGACGTCATGGAGTTCGTCGAATCCGCCGCGAAGAGCCCCGACACCCCGGTCCTCATCCTCGGGCAGACGGGAACGGGGAAGGAGCTTGTCGCCGCGGCAATCCACTACCGGAGCCCCAACTTCCGCGGCCCCCTGGTCAGCGTCAACTGCGCCGCCATTCCGAAGCAACTCATCGAAAGCGAGCTTTTCGGGTACGAGAAGGGCGCCTTCACCGGGGCGAGCCAGGCCGGGAAGAAGGGCCTGGTGGAGGAGGCCTCCGGCGGGACGCTCTTCCTCGACGAGGTCGGGGACCTGGGCGCGGAGGCCCAGGCGAAGCTCCTCCGCTTCCTGGAGGACGGGGAGTTCTATCGCGTCGGGGGGACGCGGCGGCTCCGCGCCGCCGCGCGGGTCGTCTCCGCCACGAACAAGGATCTGGATGCCCTCGTCGCGAAGGGATCGTTCCGCGGGGACCTCTATTACCGGCTTGCCGTCGTGCGGGTCGCCGTGCCCGCCCTCTCCGAGCGCCGCGAGGACATCCTCCCAATCGCCCGCCACTTCCTCGTGGAGTTCTCGCGGAAGTTCGGCCGGGCCGTCGCCGGCTTCTCGCCGGAGGCAGAAAAGGCGCTGGTCGAACACGGGTGGGAAGGGAACGTGAGGGAGCTGCGCAACGTCGTGGAGCGCGCGGTCCTTACGGGCAAGGGGCAGGAGATCGTGGCCGCCGACCTCCGGCTGGGGCCATCCGGCCCCGGAGCGCGGCCGGCGGGGCTTGCGGGAGGGATCGCGGCGCCTCCGCTGACGGCGGGAGGGGTCGATCTCGCCTCGGTGCAGGAATCGATCGAAAAGCACTACTTCGGAGAAGCGCTCCGGCTGGCCGGCGGCAACGAGACCCGGGCGGCGCAGTTCCTGAACATCAACTATCACACCTTCCGCTACCGCAGGAAAAAACTCGGCCTCTGACCATCCCGGGAAAATAGAATATCTTCCAGATCCGGGTGAAAATTCTTCGAGAACCCCTTCTTCTCCTTCGCCGGCAATCGCATCCCCTCTGATCTTTCTTGCCGTAAAAAAAGAGGAATTCGCCGGTCCTTCCTGTTGGCACGTCCCGTGCGTATGGAAAAGCAAACCGCATAAAAGGGCGCGATGAATTTATCTCGCACATTGACAGGGGCAAGGATTGCGATCATCGAGGACGACACGCTGCTGCGCGAATCGCTGGCCCTCTTCCTTCGGGCAAGAGGGTGCCAGGTGAAAGCGTTCGAGAGCGCCGAGGATGCCTGCCGGACCGGGAACCTGGGCGACTACGACGCGGTGATCAGCGACTACCTTCTCCCCGGAGAGAACGGGATCTCCCTCCTTCGACGGGCCCGGAAGGCGTCGAAACACCCTGTCACGATCCTGATCACCGCCTATGCGAAAGCGGATCTTGCGGAGGAGATGAGGCGGGCAGGCATCGATGCTTTCATCCCGAAACCGTTTTCAGCGGAGGAACTGGAGAGTGCGCTGCAACGATTGATCGATCGAGGGGACGCAGTTAACAACGGCCTTTCCAAGGCTGACGTATGAACCCAAGAGAACAGGGCCGCTTCGGCCATGAAAAGAACGAGAGAAAGGAGGTGTCCTTGGACAACAGGGCGCATGGAGAGACACCGACACAATTTCGAGGAAAGAACGCCACGGCGGATTGTCGGAAGGAACTCCAAAAGGAACATCGCACCGGACACACACGAAAGGAGGATGATATGTACAGGCGGAACTATTCGATTTTCATCTATTTGACATTGGTGCTCGCCGCCGTTTTCTGGGGGGTCGGCCCGGCACGGGCCCAACTCGACCCCGGCGGCGTTCCGCATTACTTCGGACCGTACCCAAACTGGGCCTACAGCCCGCTCCCCACCGGCTCCGTGGCGATCGTCACGCTGACGGGCGGGGGCGCCGGGTACAGCGCTCCCGTCGTCGCCATCGCGGATCTCTACGGCAGCGGATCCGGCGCAACCGCCGCAGTGACGGTGGACCCGGCCACCGGTGCGATCACCGCCATAACGCTTACGAACGGAGGCACCGGGTATAGCGCGCCCGTCGTCAACATCACGGATGCGACCGGCGCCGGCGCCACCGCCGAAGCGACGATCGGCGGCCCCCTCACGGGCGGCATCCGGAAATTCGTGGACAAGGTCGCAGGGCTGGGGCCGACCGGCGCCAACCTGCTTGGACAGTATATCCCGGTCGCCGTTCCGGATCAGGTCAGCTTCCCGGGGCCGAACCCGCCGGCGTCCGACTACTATGAAATCGCGCTTGTCGAATTCAACGAAAGAATGCATTCGGACCTGCCCCCGACAAAGCATCGGGGCTACGTGCAGCTGGAAACGCCTGCCAACTTCGGCGTGAGCAAACACGTTCCCCTGTTCAATATCGATGGCACTCCGATCCTGATGCCGAATGGCACGCAGGCCATCGCCGTGGACAACCCCCATTTCCTGGGGCCCGCCATCGTTGCGATGGGGAGCGTGCCGGGCCAGCCGGGCAAGCCGGTTCGCCTCAAGTTCCACAACCTGCTTCCCACCGGCGCGGGCGGAGACCTCTTCCTGCCGGTGGATCCCACGGTCATGGGGGCCGGGCCGGGCCCGAAAGACGCCATGGGCATGGACTGCGATCCCATGATGCCCACGCCTGGCATGCCCTGTGAACCGTACAAACAGAATCGAGCCACCGTCCATCTCCACGGCAACAACACCGTCTGGATCAGCGACGGGACGACGCACCAGTGGGTCACCCCCGCCGGAGAATCCACTCCCTATCCGAAGGGCGTCAGCGCTCGGAACGTTCCCGATATGCCGGATCCCGGTCCGGGTGCGTTGACCTTTTACTACACCAACGCGCAGAGCGCCCGGTTGATGTTCTACCACGACCATGCGATGGGGATCACGCGTCTCAACGTCTACGCAGGCGAAGCCGCGGGCTACGTGCTGACCGACCAGGTAGAGCAGGACATGATCAACGGCACCAACGTCTCCGGCGTCAACCCTACCAACCTGAAGGTCCTCCCCGATATCGGGATCCCACTGGTCATCCAGGACCGGACGTTCGTCGACGCCTCGACGATCGCAAACGAGGACCCCACGTGGAACTGGGGAACCGGGCCGAGAGATCCTGCTACCGGAAAGATCACGGCCGCTGTCACCGGCGACCTCTGGTACCCCCATGTCTACATGCCGGCCCAGAATCCGTACGACATGACGGGCATGAACCCCTTCGGCAGGTGGCATTACGGCCCCTGGTTCTGGCCGCCTACGACCTTCATCGCGCAGGGCCCGGTACCGAATCCCTACTTCGACTGCGGCATCGGCGGTCCCTGCACCGCACCCTGGGAACCTCCGATGAATCCCGGGACGCCGAACCCCTCCATGGCGGGCGAGGCGTTCATGGATACGCCCGTCGTCAACGGCACCGTATACCCGTACCTGGAAGTGGAACCGAAGGCCTACCGGTTCCGCATCCTGAACGCCGCCGATGACCGTTTCTTCAACCTCCAGTTCTATGTGGCCGCCGACAAGAATTCTCCCACCACGCTCGGAACCACCGGCGCCGTGCTGTGCGACGGCGCGAACCCGGTGGCGCTCGGCGACTGCACGGAAGTCAAGATGGTCTCCGCTGCCGGGACTACGGGCATTCCGGCGGACTGGCCCAGCGGCATTCCCGATCCGTTGACGAAAGGACCGGACTGGATCCAGGTCGGCACCGAAGGCGGTTTCCTGCCGGTGCCTGCCGTGATCCCCGCCCAGCCCGTCACCTGGAACCTGAACCCGACGACCTTCAATTACGGGAACGTCGTCGATCACTCGCTTCTCCTGGGAACGGCGGAGCGGGCGGATGTCGTCGTTGACTTCTCCGCCTTCGCCGGAAAAACGCTCATTCTCTACAACGATGCTCCCGCGGCCTTCCCGGCGGGCATCCCGACCTACGACTACTTCACGGGCGCGCCGGATCAGACCCCCGCGGGCGGCGCCCCCACGCCGCAGCCGGGCTACGGTCCCAACACCCGCACCGTCATGCAGATCCGGGTGGGAACGGCCGTGACGACTCCGACGCCCGACGTCACTCTTGCGAACCTCCGGTCGGTGTTCGCCAAGACGGCCACGAAGAGGGGGGTCTTCGAAGTGTCTCAAGATCCGATCGTCTTCCCGCAGGCCGCATACAACTCCGCATACAACGTGACGAACTTCCCGGGCGATAACGTTGCCTGGCTCGCCTACGTGCAGCAAATCGATTTCTCAAAGACATTCTTGCCGATCGACCCTGCGGGGAATTTTCTCCCCGCCGTCACGCTCCCGCTCGAGCCGAAGGCGCTGCACGACGAGATGGGAGGCGTGTACGACACCCAGTTCGGACGGATGAGCGGCATGCTCGGGCTCGAGCTTCAGGGTACGAATTCCCGGCTTGGGCAGTTCATCCCCTACGGCTATGCCAGCCCGCCCGTCGAAATCATCAAGGGCTCGGTGTCCGGCTCTCTGCTCGGGCTGTCGGACAACAACACCCAGATCTGGAAGATCACCCACAACGGCGTGGACACCCACACGATCCACACCCACTTGTTCAATGCGCAACTCATCAACCGGATCGGCTGGGACGGAGCAATGCTGCCGCCCGACGACAACGAGCTCGGCTGGAAGGACACCTTCCGGATCAACCCGCTGGAGCACACGGTCATCGCGCTGCGGCCGATCATTCCCACCCCCGCCCAGCTTCCGTTCGATGTGCCCAACAGCGTCCGGCTGATCGATCCGACGTTGCCCCCGGGCGTCCCGCTGGTCGAGCCGCCGCCCGCGGGATGGTTCGACCCGCAGGGGAATCGGATCACCGAAATCCTCAACCACGAAGTCAACTTCGGCTGGGAGTACGTGTGGCATTGCCACATCCTGGCCCATGAAGAGATGGACATGATGCACTCGGTGGCGTTCGCGGTTCCGCCGAGCGCGCCTTCCGGCCTGGGCGCCACCTTGCTCGGCAGCCCGCTGAGAGTCAATCTGGCCTGGACGGACGGCTCCCTGAACGAAACCGGCTTCACCATCCAGCGGTCGGCGGATGCCGGTTTCACGACGGGATTGAACACGTTTACGGTCGGAGCGAACGTGACAATCTACAGCGATACCGCGGTCGCGCCGAACACGACGTACTACTACCGTGTGTTCGCCTCCAACCTGGTCGGCGACACCGCCACGTACCCGGCTCCCTCGGTCGGCTTCCCCACCATGACCGCCGACTCCGGGTTCTCCAACATCGCATCCATAACGACGATACCGCCCACGCCGGCCGCTCCCACCAACCTGGCTGCGACGATCCTTTCCTCGACGCAGATCCGGTTGAACTGGACCGACGCTTCCAACAACGAGACGGGCTTCGCGGTGTGGCGCTCCATCAACGGCGGTGCGTTCGCACAGATCGCCGCGGTGGGCCCGAACGTCACAACCTTCACGAACGGCGGCAGGATTGCCGGGAACACGTACGCGTACTACGTGACGGCCGTGAACGCGGCGGGCGCTTCGCTCCCCTCGAACACGGTCACGGTGAACTTCCGTGTGCCTGCGACGCCTACCGGCCTGACGGGATCGGCGGTCAGGATCCCAGGCAACCTGTTCCAGGACAGCGTCACGCTGAACTGGACGGACAACGCCAACAACGAGACCGGCTTCCAGGTCCAGCGGTCCCTTTTCGCGAACTTCTCGGCTCCGACAACGTACAACGTCGGCGCCAACGTGACGACGTTCAGCCAGAACGTGTCGCGCGCATTCAACTTCTACTACCGCGTGCGGGCGACCAACGCGGTCGGCAATTCCGGGTGGTCGAATACCAGGTTCGTGACCACTCCGTAAGTCGTGGCCGCCGGCGCCAGGCAACCCCTGGCGCCGGCCCCTGGCGCCGGCGGAAACTCACGGTTACACTGAACGGTGGTTGCATTCCTTATCCTCGGGGCGGCCCCAGGCCGCCCCGAGGTTTCGTATCAACGACTGCATCCTCGATCGGAAAGGAGAGCTCATGGTCCTGAAACGGATGGCCATTCTCGGAACCCTGGGGATGGCGCTTCTCACGACCCAGGCGGGCGCCGAAGAGGCACCGGCATTGAAAACCCCGAAGGAAAAGTTAAGCTACGCCATCGGCGCGGACACGGGGAAGGTCCTGAGGCAGCAGGAAATCGAGGTCGATGTCGAGGTCCTGCTCAGGGGATTGAAGGACGGGCTGTCCGGCGGGAAGCTTCTCCTGACCGAACAGGAACTCATGGCCATCAGGAATGCGGCCCAAAGCGAGATGGTTCGGAAGCAGGCCGCGCAGAAACTGAAGCAGTCCCCGGCCCCGCAGAAGTCGGCGGAAGAGAGCAAAAAAGCCGGGGAGGCCTTCCTGGCCGGGAACAAGACGAAGGAAGGCGTCGTGGCCCTGCCGAGCGGGCTCCAATACAAGATCCTCAAAGCGGGGGACGGCAGGAAGCCGACGGACACCGACGTCGTGGAGTGCAACTACCGCGGAACCCTCATCGACGGCAAGGAGTTCGACAGTTCCTATGCCAGGGGCAAACCCGCGACGCTGAGCGTCGCGGGCGTGATCCCCGGCTGGAGGGAAGCGTTGAAGCTCATGCCCACGGGCTCCAGGTGGCAGCTCTTCATCCCCCCCCATCTTGCCTACGGAGAGCAGGGAGGGGGCCGCAAGATCGGGTCGAACGAGACGCTGATCCTCGAAGTGGAGCTCCTCTCCATCAAGTGATCCGGGGCGCGCAACGGCCGATGCCGGGCAAATCGATTCCATGCGAAAGGGAGAGACGATGAAAACGGAGAGGATATGGAAATGGATCGGGATCCTTGGGGTTCTGCTCCTGTGCGGCCAGGCAAGCGCCGGTGAGGCGCCGGCCCTCAAGACGCAGAAGGAGATCGTGAGCTACGGCATCGGGGTCGACATGTCGAAAAATTTCAAGAAACAGGGGATCGAGGTCGACCTGGACCTCCTGGTGAAGGGCTTCCAGGACGATCATTCGGGGAAAAAGCTCCTGGTGGACGAAAAGGACCTCCGTAAAAGCATGCGGGACTACCAATCCGAACTGAGGCAGAAACTGATGCAGGCCTACCGGGTTGCTGCAGTGGAGAACAAGAAGAAGGGGGATGCCTTCCTGGAAGAGAACAAGAAGAAGGAAGGCGTGGTGGCCCTGCCGAGCGGGCTCCAGTACAAGGTCCTCAAGGCGGGTGACGGCAGGAAGCCGACGGACGCCGATACGGTGGAGGTCTACTATCGAGGGACCCTCATCGACGGGACCGAGTTCGACGGCACCGATGCCGGGCAGCCCGCGGCCTTCAAGGTCAAGGGAGGGGTCATCCCCGGCATGACCGAAGCATTGAAGCTCATGGCCACGGGCTCGAAGTGGCAGATCTTCATTCCTCCCCAGCTCGCCTATGGAGAGCGGGGAACCGGCCGCGACATCGGGCCGAACGAGACGATCGTCTTCGAAGTGGAACTCATCGCCGTCAAGTGATGCGGGGCAGGTCGACCCCGGGAATATCGCTCACCCTCCGAAAAGCCGGCTCAGCCCGGCAAGGAGGGACAGGTCGCCCGCGACCTTGTACTTTTGTTCCATGAACATCCTCCGGCCGTCCGCTTTCCCCGCAAGGATGTCCATCCACAGGGAGAAGGGGGCCTCGATGGCCAGATCGGGGCTCTCCTCCGCGCCCACCGCTGCCTCGATGCGGCTGTTTTCGATTCGAAAGCGGCAGGCCCCTTCCACCTCCCCGGTGAAGCGGAACTGAATGGTGGCCCTCATGTCGCCGGCTTCCTCCGGACGGAACCCCATCGACAGGATCGCCATGAAGGACTCGAGGGAGTCCGGCCGGGGGACCAGACGCCTTTCCGCGAGTTCTCCGGGGGTCACACCTTCCGCGATGCAAGTCTTCCACATGAGGTTTGCGATTTCGAAAAAGGGCCTTGGGTCCTTCACAAGGGGCTGGGTCACACGGGCCAGCGTTTCCTCGGAGACCCGCATCGTCTCGACGATCTCCCGCCCCGCCTGTACCGTGGCCTGCAGGGCTTCTTCGGCCTTCGCCCGGTGAAACGGGGTCGTCATCGATTCCGCCATGGGCCGATAGATCTCGGCGACGAGCGCGCCGGATCGCCCGAAAACGAAGTTCGCCCATGAAGACAACTGGTCGAAGACCGACATCTCCGGGAAGCCGGCGACGGAGAGGACGACGACCTTCGGATGCCGGAACCTGGCCGGGTGGCTGGTTTTCCCATCCCGCTCCTTGAAGAACGGTTGAAGCGCGGGGAGCGTGCGCTCGATGAAGGCCTTCATCGAGGCATTCGCCGTGAAGTGGTACAGGGGGGTGGCATACACCACGAGGTCCGCCTCCTTCCACTTGGGGAACAGCTCCCGGGTCATGTCGTCCTTGTGGATGCAAACTCCCGGCGTCTTCGTCCAGCAAGTGAAGCAGCCGATGCAGCTCCTGATGCTCTTCTTTCGAAGCTCCACCTCCTCCACATCCGCGCCGGCCTCGCGCATTCCCCGCACCAGGTGGTTCAGCAGAAGTTCGGTCTTGCTCTTGTTCCCCGTTCGGGGGCTTGAATTCAGTGCGAGTACCTTCATGGCCTTCTCCTTTCGGACCGTCACGACGCCGCCTTCTTCTGCTCGGCGAGGGAGGGCAGGCCGAGTTTTTTGAGATAACGATCGGGAAATCGAAGGTTGAACGGAATCCCGAACCCTAAAATCAGCGCAAGAGGAAGGAGCGCCCGCGTCAGAACGGAGGGATAGAGACTGAGGAGCATGGAAACGCCGAAAACGGCCGCCCATGCAAACGACATGATCCGGTTGATCCGGAGGAAGATCGGATTGCCCCACACGGCTTCCGGCGCGGATTTCCTGGCGTAGTGCTCGGTAAAAGCCGCTTTCCGAAAGAGCGGGGGGAAGAAGGCCGCTCCGAAGAGGCAGGCGTAGATGCCCGTCACGGCGAACCGTTCGAAGAAGGCGGCCGCGGACCCGGGAAAGAGGACCAGGGAAACGGTCACGATGCCGAAGTAGGCGCCGACCGTCCAGTCGAAGTACGTCGGCCGGTCCCACCGGCGGGCAAGGAAGATTACGGCGATGCAGTAAACGAGCATCGAGAGCGCCGCGGCAAGAAGCGATTCCCGCGGGTGTCCCGTCGCCGCCCAGATTTTGAAAAACGCAAGGGGCGGAAAGGGTGCGGCAAAGAGGAACAGCTGCCGGAGGGGAACCCGTTTCTTCATGGCGAAAGAACTACTCCTTTTCGAGGGCCTTGACGGTCTGCGCGATATTCCGCGAGAGATCCTCGAAAAAACGGAGGCCGAACCGGTAGCACAGCAACTGGAAGCGGTCCGCCTTCGCCTCGATTTCCGGCCTCGCCCGCTGCAACGTTTTCTCCACCTGCCGGACCGACTCGAAATACCTGTGCGCGGAGGAGCGACGCTCTTCCGGCGCGAGATGGGCAAAGAAGAAGAGCCGGGTCAGAAAAATGCTCTTCGTTCCCTCGAAGGCAAAGGGCTCCTTGAGCGTTTCCAGGAAGACCTTTCTGCCTTCGGCGGTGATCGTGCAGATCTTCCGGTTCGGCCCGCTCTTGCGCATTTCCGCCTGCATGCGGATCAGGCCTTCCTTCTCCATTTTCCCGAGGGCGGGGTAAATGGAGCCGTAGCTCAACCCCGAGAAGAAGGAGAAGGATATCGAAAACGCTTTTTTCAGTTCATATCCGGTCATGCTGCGGTTCATGAGGAAGCCCAACAGGATGGATCGCGCGTCCATGGATTCACGCTCCGATATATGTTTGAACGATATATATCGTTACGATATATGTTTGTCAAGAAAAAAACCGGGGCCCTGAAACCCCTCCGCTTTTCCGGGAGGGGTGAACGCCGGTTCGGCTGCATAAACATGGCGCGCCCTAGAGGATTCGAACCTCTGGCCACTTGATTCGTAGTCAAGTGCTCTATCCAGCTGAGCTAAGGGCGCGTCCGAGAGGGAAGTCATCTTACTGCAAGGGGTTTCCCCCGTCAACTCGATCTGCGGGGGCAGACGATCGGCGCGAAACCCCACTCTCATCCCCGCAAAGGCAGCTGTTTGCGCAGGGTTTGCGGTCCATTCGGTTTTCCCTTCCACCATCCGGGAAAGTTCTGTAGATTGCGAAGAACCGCCGCACGTTTCATCTTCATCCGATAAGAGAGGGAACTGCATGAGGAACTTCTTGTCTGCATCGTTTGCGGCGGCGCTGCTTCTGGGAGCGGCGTGCCATTCGTGGGCGGCGGAAGGGAAACCCGTGTATGCAACGATCGGCCCCTTCGACGTTCTCGGCAGCGGCCCGAACTACCTCGACGCCGGGGCCGGCCTGTTCAACTTCTACAACAAGGCCGATAAGCGGTCGATTGCCGAGCGGATCGAGCTGAGGTTCGGGAAGAAGCTCGCCTTTGTCGGACCGGCTCTCGGCGTCTTTGCAAACGGCGAAGGGTTCCGCTACGGCTACGCAGGGATCTACGCCGACTTCTGTTACAAGAGATTCGTCCTGACGCCGCTCTTCGCCGCAGGCGTGTACCACCGGGGAGGCAGTCTCGACCTGGGCGGCCCCTTCGAGTTCCGGGAATCCCTGGAGATCGCCTACCGGTTTGACGACCGGTGGCAGGCCGGAGTCTCGGTCGCCCACATCTCGAACGCAAAAATCTACCGGAATAACCCCGGGCAGCAGGATCTCCTCTTGACCATCGCCGGAGGGTTTTGAAGGCAATCTGAAGACAACCTCCCGGCCCCGGCCTCTACCGGTCGAGAACCTGCCGGATCTTCTTCGACAACACGGGAAGAGAATAGGGTTTGCCGATGAAGGCCACGTCGTCGTGCAATACCCCGTGACGCACGATCGCATCGTCCGTGTATCCCGACGTGAAAAGCACCTTCGTCTCCGGATGGAGCGAGACCAGCCGGTCCGCCAGCTCCCGTCCGTTCATCCCCGGCAGAACCACGTCCGTCATCAGCAGGTCGACACGCTCTCCACAATTGCCGGCGAGGAGAACCGCTTCTTCTCCGCTGGAGGCCTGAATCACCCGGTATCCCAACCGATCGAGAAGCTTGACGCACAAGTCCCGCACGACATCCTCGTCCTCCACGAGCAATATCGCCTCGGAACCTCCCGGCAGATCCGGCGGCCCGTTGTCCTTCGCGGGCCTCGTCGCTTCTCCCTCCGCCCTCGGAAGGTGGATCTTGAACGCCGTCCCCCTTCCTTCCTCCGAATCCACCTCGATGGAGCCGCCCGCCTGCAGCACCGTCCCGTAAATCATCGAAAGGCCGAGCCCCGTTCCGCTTCCCTTGGGCTTCGTGGTGAAGAACGGCTCGAAAATATGCTTCTTGACCTCCTCGCTCATCCCGTGCCCCGTGTCGCTCACGGCAAGCATTACGAACCGTCCGGGCTGTGCGCCGGGATGACGGGCGCAGTAGCCGTCGTCCAGTTCCACGTTCGCGGTCTCGATCAGGAGCTTCCCGCCGTCCGGCATCGCGTCGCGGGCGTTCACCGCCATATTGACCAATATCTGCTCGAACTGGCCGGGGTCGACTTTCACCGGTCCCAGTCCGCCGCCGGGGACGGTGTGCAATTCGATATTCTCCCCGATCAGGCGGGCGAGCATCGGCTCCAGGTCGGCGACCAGGTCGTTCAAGTCCAGCACCTTCGGCTCGATGATCTGCTTTCGGGAAAAGGCGAGCAGCTGTTGGGTCAGTCTCGCAGCCCTTTCGGCGGCTTTTTTCGCCTCGGCGAGCAAGTCCGTCACCTTATCGGATGGGGGAACCTTCATCGAGGCCAGGGAAACGTTGCCGATGATGGCCGTCAGCAGGTTGTTGAAGTCGTGGGCTACGCCTCCCGCCAGCCGTCCCACCGCCTCCATCTTCATCGCCTGCTGCAGCTGGGCCCGCAGTATCTCCTTCTCATCCTCCGCCCGCCTGCGGTCGGTGACGTCGAAAATGTAATGCACGTAAAGGTCGTCGGAAAACGGAACCCAAAACCCTTGCCAGAATTTTCCCAGGTGCTCCACTTCGATTTGCTGATTAGTGCCCGTATCCCATAGATCGGGAGCCCGGCAGAACGGGCAGGGCGGGTCTTGACGAGGGATGGAACCATGACAGGTCTTCCCGACGACCGCGCCGAAACTTTTTGCGATTTCGTTGCATGCGACGATCTCGCGGGTCTGTTTTTTCAGGACCAGCGCGATGCAAGGCATATTGTCCAGCAGCACGTTGCGCAAGGAGGTCTCACTGCGGATGCGGTCTTCCGCACGTTTCCGGTCGGTGATGTCGGAAAAGATGCATGCGAACTGGCGGGGGGCGGGGCGGAAAGCCGTCACCACGTAATGCCTGTCCAGATTCCCGGAGTAATTCTCGAAGAACGCCGGCTCGCCGGTCAGGGCCACGCGACCGTACGTCTCGATCCAGGATGGCTCGATCCCGGGGAGCACTTCCAGGACGGTCCTGCCGACGATCTCCTCCCCTTTCAATCCGGTCAGCCGTTCGAATGCCGGGTTGACGGACAGGAACCGGTAGTCGACCGCCCTGCCCTGCTCATCGCAGAGGATCTCATGCTGGGCGAACCCGTCCAGCATCTCGCGGAAGAGCGTTCGATAGTTCTCCTCCGCCCGCTTGCGGTCCGTGATGTCGCGGGCGATGCCGAAGAGTCCTGTAGTGTTGCCGTGTTCATCGAAAAGGGGACCTTTCGTCGAGAGGAACGTGGCCTTTTCCCCCCCCGCGGTGGTGACGTGTTCCTCGTAGGTCCTCGTTTCCCCGGAATCCATGACGGCCCGGTCACCCTCCATCACCGCATTTGCCTCCTCGGTGGGGAACAAGAACGTGTCGTCTTTTCCGATGACTGCTTCGGGGCTCTTCCCCGTGAAACGCGAGGCAGCCGTGTTAAAGAGGAGGTACCGTCCTTCCGGGTCCTTTACGTAAATCGCGTCCGATGTCCCTTCCACCAGGGTTTGCAGGAGATACCGGGAACCCCGGAGCTTCTCTTCCGCCTCCCTGCGCTCCGATTCCCGGAGCGTCCGGAAGGCACAGGCCGCAACCGTGCCTACGGGCAGGATGAAAAGTACGATGATGACGCCGGCGGCGCCGGCGCGATACCAGTACCCCAACGCCATGAGGCAGACGACCAGGGCAATAAGAACCAACCAGTGGCGCGGAGAGATACTTTCCAGGATCAACGATGGGAAGTTCTTCTTTCCGTTCGGCTCTTTATTCACAAAGCTCCTTGGCGCCCGCAATCTCCGTAACGGCATGCCCTTCGTTGCAAATGGAGTTAAAAGGAATATCGGATATTATTTAATATTATTTGCCATTATTAGCCAAAAAAACACGGCACGGGAGGAAAAGGACATTCCAACGGCGCGTTCCAACTAAAGAAATATCCGCAAATACCCGATAAAGCTCTTCGGCAGGGGGAAGGTACCGCTACGGGAGATATGGGGTAATGTCCGGCGGGGAAGAGACCAAACCGACAATTGAAAAACTGCTGCTGACGGCGGCAAGGACCAAGTACTGGGCGGTGCTTTACGGCACGGCCCATCCCACCACCGCATGCCGGATCCGCGAGTTCCATTCCGTCCTGTCCGCCTGGCTCGCGGCGGAACCGGAAAATCGCCTGCTCCTTGGAGTCGTCCGGGACAAGTTTCTCCATCTCAATGAATTTTTCGGAAAAGGAAATAAATTGATCCGAAGCCTGACCGAGCACCTGTACCTGCTCGGAGTGGCGACGATCTCCTTCGGGCCGCAGGTTCCCCTTCCCGAGCTGTTGGTCTTCTTCGATTTCCTCCACCGGAACAGCGGCGAGCAGCCATGCGAACCGTTCGAGGAGCATCTCCGCCGGGGCGGCGTAACCGGAATTTCGATAAACGCTTATAATTACAAGGAGTTGCTCTCCCGAAAAACCATCGAATGCGACGGGGCCAAGGTGAAGGCCCCCGGGCGGGAAGATTTCCTCCTGAAATCGCTTCTTACGTCGAATTTCACCCACGACGAGGAAGCGGAACGGAAAATCATCGAAGAGATCGTAAATTTCCCGGAATTGCTTCCCGTGGTCATCCAGCGGGCCCATGCTTCCGAATGCGTGGGGGGGCCCTCCACGGATCCGGCGGGGGAGGACGCGGATAAAACCATCTCCCCGGAGGTCCTTCGCAGGGTGTTTCACCGTCTTGGCGGAGTACTCGGGCGGCTCCCCGAGGACCGGAGAAAGAATATCTTCGCGTTCCTGGAAGCGGGGATCGAAAACGCCGGAGAGGCGCCGAAGATCCAGGAAGCCCCCCTGGACCTCTTCATCGCCCAGTCGCTCGCCGACGACTGCACGGGCGAGGAATTCCTGAACCTCCTGGGAACGGTCCTCTCCGTGGAGGAGAAGACCGCGGGGCGCTTCCGGAAAATCTTCGAGACCCTCGCCGTCAAGCGCGATGCGTCCGACTCGCTCCTGCCCTCGCTGTCGGGAAGGGTCAAGGAGAGCATAAAATCGCGGGACTATTATTCGCTCAAGACCTGGGAGACGGTCGAAAAACTGCTGCTCTCCCGCTCCGACGACAAATACGTGGCGAAGGACCATGCGCGTTTCCTCGAACGCATCTCCTCGGAGGAATTCAGAAACGGTTCCGGGACGCCTGCGGTTCCGATCGAATCCCCCCTCCTCGCCACGCTCGCTCCCGAGGAGCGTTACCGGAAAGCCGTCCTCATCCTGCTGGACATCCTCGGCTCGGCGGACCAGGAGGAGGTGTTTTACGACCTCCTCGGGGAAATCCGCCTGACCGTGACGAACCTCCTCTCGAGGAACGAACTGCCCCTTCTCAAGGAAGTCCTCTTCGGCATGGACGACGCATCGAAGAAGGTTTCCCGGGAGCGGAGCCGGGCGATCCAGGAAGCCCTGCAGAAAACGGATTTCGGCCATCTCATCGATTTCCATTTGTCCGGAAATCCGGCGGCGGATACTTCCGGCACGATCCTGTCCCTCCTTTCCCGGTTCGCCGCGGTGACGACGCTCCCCGTTCTCGACCGGCTTCTGAGCGAGACCAGCCAGTCCCGGCGCCGCATCCTGCTGAAGATGGCCGTGCATCTCGGCCCGGCGGCCATGCCGTTCCTGAGGGACCGGCTGGCTCATCCCAGATGGTACTTCGTGCGCAACATCTGCTACATCATGGGAGAGATCCGCGACCGGCAGGCCGTGCCCGGACTCCTGGGGGCCACCCGCCACGCCGACCGCAGGGTCCGGCGCGAGGCGATCGTCGCTCTCGGCAAGCTGCGCATCCCCGAAGTCGTGCCGCCGATAGGGAAAATCCTTCTGGAGGGAAACCTGTTTTCGTCCGCGGAAGACGACTCCGTCCGCATCGCGGCCGCCAACGCGCTTTTCATGATCGGAGGAACGGAGGCCTCCGCTTACCTGCACCGCGGGAGCCGTTCCATCCGGGTGCCCGTCCGGGAGTACTGCAAGCAGTTGCGGTCCAGCCAGGGAGCGACAGGATGATCGAGCAGGACTACCTCTTCCGCGTGATCCTGAATCTCGCGCAATGCCTTCAGGCCGCTCAAATCTATCCCGATCACCACAAGCGGTTCCAGGTCCCGCTGTCGCGGCTGCATGCCCGGATCCTCCGTATGACCGCGGTCCTCGGAACGCTCCATATCGGCATCATCGGAGACCAATTCATCGTCGACGACACCCCCTACCTCGACATGGACAAAGCGTTCCCCAAGAAGCTCCTCCGCGAGCTCCACGACCGGGGGATCGAGAAGATCTCCATCCGGGACGGGTTGACCTACGGGGAGCTCAAGCAGTTCATCCTGTTTCTCTCCGGCGGCAAGGAACCGCCACAGGATCTGAAATGGGAGTGCATCTCCTACGGAACCATACAGACGTTCGAAGGGTCGGCGGAGCTTTCGGGCCTCGCACATTCCCTGCCGCGGAACCATATCCTGTTCGGCGCGACCAACGTCCTCAAGGACGTTCTGTCCTCCCTCATCAAGGGCAAGGGAGGGACTTCCGTCCAGGACGGAAGGGACATCGTGGCGAACGTGATGAAAGGGCTCCACCAGGACGATTTCCTCATCTCCCGGCTGCTGCGCCTTCAATCCCACGACGACTACACCGTGACCCATTCCCTGAACGTCTGCGCAATGGTGTTGGCCCAGGCCATGCGCATGGGCGTCCCCGACAAGACGGTCCACGAGATCGGCCTTGCGGCAATGCTTCACGATGTGGGGAAGGAAATGATCCCGCAGGAGATCCTCCAGAAACCGGGCAAAATCAGCGCGGAGGAATTCCAGCGGATCACCGAGCACCCCATCTTCGGCGCCACCCTCTTGAGGAAGATCGATTGCGGCTCGGAACTCCCGATGATCGTCTGTTTCGAACACCACATCAAATACAATTCCACGGGGTATCCGAAGGTTTCGTACGGAGGTCCCCTCAACGTCGCCTCCTACATGACGCAGATCGCCGATGTCTACGATGCCCTGCGCACGAACCGGCCCTACCGGCGGAGCCTGGACGTCGAAACGGCCATGGGGATCATGAAGGACGGAAGGGGAACGGAATTCGAGCCGGCGCTTTTCGACAACTTCATGGAAACGCTTGTGCTCGCGGAGAGCGAAGGCGACGGGCCGGAAAACTCCCTCGGCCCGGCGCAGAACGATACGGCTTCCGCAACCTCGTCGCCTCCGGCCGCAGTGGTATAATCCTTCCCTCCGGCACTCAGGAAAATCGACGAGCGGTCTTCCCCATCCCCCCGGCGAAACGCCGTCGCCGCAGCAGGAGGCTGGTGAGAAATGTGGGATAGATCGCGACTGCTGTTTGCCGCTTCCCTGCTCTTGGGAATCGCCGCCGCGCTCTTCCTCGGGGCCTCCATCCCCGAGATGGTGGGCGGGATCGCGGGGATCGGCTCCCGCACCGTCCGTCTTGCCTTGAAGGTCGCCGGCGTGATCGTCGCCCTGCCGGTCGCGTTTTACCTGGTGGAGCGGTTGTTTTTGACGCGCGCCGGCCGCCGCAAAAAGGGATAGAACGCTCCGGAAAGACCCGGCATCGCCTCCGAACTTTTCCGCACCCGCTCCGTTGGACGGCAAAAAAAAGAAACCTCGTGGTACTTTTTGCTATCTAACAGCACGGCTTTCCATTACTGGATATTTCCGGATCGATTATCCTCCGAAACAACAGAAAAGGAGGATATCAATAATGATTCTTTCTACCTTCGTTATTTTCTGAGATTATTATTTCATAAGCGAAAATATCGGTCGAAGTCTGGCCCCTGGAAGGTTCGATGGCAAGCACCCTTTCCTGCCCGAAGTCTACCGCGCACCCCTTTCACCCGCTGAACCGTCCGTCCGTCTTGCCCCGCGAAGCCCGCCACCCCTCTGGAGGATGAATCCATGAGAGATCGTCCGTGGAATTTCTCCCTCCTGCTGCTCCTTCCGCTGCTGGTTGCCGTTCCGGCGTGGGGGGATTCGGGCAAGGAGATCTTCGAAAAAGAGTGCGCCGGCTGCCACACGGTCGGCGGCGGCGATTCGGGCGGCCCCGATCTGAAGGGGATCGCAGGGAAGAGGCCGGCGGAGTGGCTCGAGCGAATCATCGTGGAGCCGGACAGGCTGACCGCCGATAAGGACCCGGTCCAGCTCGCGCTGGTGAAGAAGTACGGAGGCGAGATGCCGAACCTCGGCGTGAGCCGAAAGGATGCCCGGAAGTTCGTCGCATATGTGCAAAGCCTTTCTCCGCCCGCTCCGGCGGCAACGCCCGCTCCCGCTACTCCGGCAGCGAAAACCACGGCGGGCGCAGCGCCCGGAACCGTCTCCTCCGGCGCACCGGAAACGAAGCCCCCGGAAACGGTTGCAACTCCCGAACTCGTCGCGCTGGGAAGAGCCCTCTTCACCGGGAGCAAGCCCCTCGCGAACGGAGGCGCTCCCTGCGCGGCATGTCACGGCTTCGCCTATTCGGGGATCACGGGGGGGACCCTGGCCGTCGACCTGAGCAAGAGGATCGAGGCCGTCGGCGAGCAGGGATTCCGCGGGATGCTGAAGAGCCTCAACTTCCCGATCATGAGAAAAATTTACGCGTCCCGGCCGCTGACGGAGGAGGAGACTGCCGCGCTGGTCGCATTTTCCAGGGATGCCGTCGCGCGCAAAACGTCCGCCGCCTGCGATCATTACCCGGCGACGGGAGTCGCCGTGTTCGCCTGCCTGATCGCCGGATTGACGCTGTACAAAAGGAGGATCCGTTAATGTCGAGCGGGCGGATCAAGGACGACCGCGCCGGTGCGGACCAGCGCTGGGAGGAGTTCTACCGGAACCGCTGGCAATACGACAAGGTCGTGCGCAGCTCCCACGGGGTCAACTGCACCGGCGGGTGCAGCTGGATGGTGCACGTAAAAGACGGGGTCGTCGCCTGGGAACTGCAGGCCAACGACTACCCCCAGTTCGACCACACCATTCCCAACTACGAGCCGCGCGGCTGCACCCGGGGGATCAGCTTCTCCTGGTACATGTACAGCCCCATGCGGGTCAAATATCCGTACATGCGCGGAGCTCTCATCGACCTGTGGCGGGAGGCCCGGAAACGGTTCGACGACCCCGTGGACGCCTGGCGGAGCATCGTCGAAAACCCCGAATCGCGGAAATCCTATACCTCCCGGCGCGGCATGGGCGGCTTCCGGCGGGCGGCCTGGGACGACGCGGTCGAGCTGATCGCCGCCTCGACGATTTATACGGCGAAAAAATACGGACCCGACCGGGTCATCGGCTTTACTCCCATCCCCGCCATGTCGATGATCAGCTACGCCGCAGGCACACGTTTCCTGCAGCTCTTCGGCGGCGTGGCCATGAGCTTTTACGACTGGTACTGCGACCTTCCTCCGGCATCGCCGCAGATCTGGGGCGAGCAGACCGACGTGAACGAGTCGGCCGACTGGTACAACGCTTCCTACATCGTCATCTGCGGCTCGAACCTACCTATGACGCGCACGCCCGACACCCACTTTCTCTCCGAAGCCCGCTACCGGGGGGCCAAGGCGGTGGTCATGTCCCCGGATTACAGCATGGCGTCCAAGTTCGCCGACAACTGGCTCCCCGTGGAGCAGGGGCACGACGGCGCTTTCTGGATGGCGGTGAACCACGTCATCCTCAAGGAGCAATACGCCGACCGGCAGGTCCCCTTCTTCGAGGAGTATGCGCGGAAGTTCACCGACCTCCCGTTCCTCGTGAAACTCGGCGGGAAGGAGGGGGCCTTGCTGCCGGGCGAGTTCCTTCGGGCGATCGAGCTCGACCGGTCGGCGGGGCTCGAGCACGCCGACTGGACTCTCTGCGTGGCGGACGGGAAAGGCGATGTGAAGATCCCCCACGGAAGCATCGGCTCCCGCTGGAGCAAGGCGGAAGGAACATGGAACCTGGATATGAAGGACATGGTCGACGGCTCGGAAATCGACTGCCGCCTGACCTTCCTCGGCGGGGAGACCGAACGGGTCCGCTTCCATTTCGAAGGGGTCGGAGACGTGATCCGTGAAGTCCCGGTAAAGCGGGTCAGGACAAGGGACGGCGAAGTGACGGTCGCGACCGTCTTCGACCTTCTCATGGCCCAGTTCGGCGTCTCCAGGGGGCTGGGCGGCGACTACCCGAAAGATTACGACGACGACAAGCCGTTCACCCCGAAGTGGCAGGAGAAGCACACCGGTATCGCGGCCGGGTCCTTGCTCAAGATCGCCCGGGAGTGGGCGGAGAACGGGGAGAAGAGCGGCGGAAGGAACATGATCATCGTGGGCGCGGGGATCAACCACTGGTACCACAACGACCTGATCTACCGGGCAGCCATCACCTCTCTCATCCTCACGGGAAGCGTCGGACGCAACGGGGCGGGGCTTGCCCACTATGTGGGGCAGGAGAAGGTCGTGCCCCTTGCCCCCTGGACTTCCATCGCCATGGCGCAGGACTGGGTGAAGCCGTCCCGCCTCCAGAACACTCCGAGCTTCTGGTACATCCATTCCGGCCAGTGGAGGTACGACCGAAACTTCGTCGACTACTTCAAGCCGGAGACCGGGGAGAACATGCCCTTGCACGCCGCGGACATGAACGCAAAGGCCGTGCGCCTGGGATGGCTCCCCTTTTCCCCCCACTTCAACGACAACCCCCTTCGGTTGGCGGAGGCGGCGACGGCGGAGGGGGCGAAAACGGACGACGAGATCCGCGGCTGGCTCGTTTCCCGCCTGAAAAGCGGCGAAACGCGCTTCGCCGTCGAAGACCCGGACGGGGAGGGAAATTCCCCCAAGGTGTGGTTCATCTGGCGCGGCAACGCGATTTCCTCCAGCGCCAAGGGCCATGAGTTCTTCCTCAAGCATGTCATCGGCGCTCCCAACGCAAGCTGCACCGCGAAGGAAGCCGCGAAGGGGGCGGTGAAAGACATCGTCTGGCACGAGAAGGCCCCCGAAGGAAAGATGGACCTCGTGGTGGACCTCAATTTCCGCATGGACACCTCCGCCCTTTACTCGGACATCGTCCTGCCGGCGGCCACCTGGTACGAGAAATCCGACCTGAACACGACCGACATGCACTCCTTCGTCAACTGCCTTGATGCCGCCGTGCCGCCGTCGTGGGAATCGAAGCCCGACTGGAAGATCTTCGGCATGATCGCCGGGAAGGTGAGCGAGCTGTCGCCGAGGCATTTCCCGGCGCCGGTGAAGGACATCGTCGCCGCCCCGTTGCTGCACGACACGCCCGGGGAAATCGCCCAGCGGTCCGTGAAGGACTGGAAGCTGGGCGAGTGCGAGGCGGTCCCCGGCAAGACGATGCCGGCCCTTGCCGTCGTGGAGCGGGACTACGCGAACCTCTACAACCGGTTCCTGTCGGTGGGGCCGGCCATGGGCCGCCTGGGCGCGCACGGGGTCAACTGGGAAGCGGGCGACGTGCACGAACATCTTCTCGAGAGGATGCCGACGCGCACCTGGAACGGCAAGAAACATGTCGACCTCGAGGACGAGAGGGTTGTCGCCGATGTGATCCTCGCCTTCGCCCCGGAGACCAACGGGGAGCTGGCCTACCGCGCGTATCGGAACCTGGAAAAACGGGTCGGCAAGCCCCTTTCGCAGATCGCGGCCGGCGACCGCAATTTCCGCATCACCTGGGAGGAGATCACGAAAAAGCCCCGCCGGTTCGTCAGCACGCCGGTCTGGAGCGGGCTGGTCAACGAGGGGCGCCCATACGCTCCCTATACGCTCAACGTGGAACACGGGGTCCCGTGGCGCACCCTTTCCGGCCGCCAGTCCCTCTACCTGGACCATCCCTATTACGGCGAGTTCCATGAAGGGCTTCCCACATTCAAGGGGAAGCTCCCTCCGGCGCTCCTGGACGAGACGGAAGGGGAAACAGGGCTCGTGCTCAACTTCCTGACTCCCCACGGCAAATGGAGCATCCACTCCACGTACAGCGACAACCTCCGGATGCTCACGCTTTCGCGCGGCGGGCAGGTGGTCTGGCTGAACCACGAGGACGCGGCGGGGGCCGACATCGGGGACAACGACGAAATCGAGGTCTTCAACGCCAACGGAGTCGTCGTCTGCCGGGCGATCGTCTCGTCGCGCATCCCCAAGGGCGCGGCGGTCATGTACCACGCCCCCGAGCGGACCTTGAACGTCAAGAAGTCCAGGAAAAGCGGGCGGCGCGGCGGCGTGCACAACAGCCTTTCCCGCATACGCCTCAAGCCGACGCTGATGCTCGGCGGCTACGCCCAGTTCAGCTACTACTTCAACTACTGGGGGCCGACCGGGGTGAACCGCGACTGCTACGTCGTCGTCAGAAAGCTGGGGAGGTGAAGCGATGGACGCACGGGCGCAACTGGTGATGGTGTTCCACCTCGACAAGTGCCTCGGCTGCCACACGTGCAGCATCTCCTGCAAGAACATCTGGACCGACCGGCGCGGCGCCGAATACATGTGGTGGAACAACGTGGAGACCAAGCCCGGAGTCGGCTACCCGAAGAAGTGGGAGGACCAGGAGATCTTCAAGGGCGGGTGGGTCGTCGACGGAAACGACCTCCGGCTCAAGGCCCTGGGGAAAGGGCCGACTCTCCTTAACATGTTCTTCCAGCCGAACATGCCGAAGCTGGAGGACTACTACGAGCCGTTCGATTTCGACTACGGCAACCTCTACGGATCCCGGGAAGAGAACGATCAGCCGGTGGCCGAAGCGTTCTCGCAGATCTCGGGGCGGAAGATCGACGTCATCCGGGGGGGGCCGAACTGGGACGACGACCTCTCCGGCTCGCAGCTCTACGCCTCCAACGATATCAACCTGGAACAGCGCGGGATCGTGGAAGACTACGGCAAGATGTTCATGCATTGGGTCCCCCGGATCTGCAACCACTGCCTGAATCCGGCGTGCGTCGCCTCGTGCCCGTCACGGGCGATCTACAAGCGGGGAGAGGACGGCATCGTCCTCGTGGACCAGAACGTCTGCAAGGGGTGGCGTTTCTGCACCAGCGCCTGTCCGTACAAGAAGGTGTATTTCAACTGGGACAGCGGGAAAGCGGAGAAATGCATCTTCTGCTTCCCGCGCACCGAGACCGGACAATGCAACGCCTGCGCCCACAGCTGCGTCGGGCGGATACGGTACGTCGGCGTCCTCCTCTACGACGCGGAAAGAGTGGAGCGGGCGCTGCTCAGGCCGGACGATCAACTCGTGGAAGCCCATCGCGACGTGATCCTCGATCCCGGCGACCCGGCGGTCCGCGACGCGGCCAGGAAGAACGGCGTGTCCGATCAGTGGCTGGATGCCGCCGTCCAGTCGCCGGTGTACGCCCTGGTAAAGGAATTCGGCCTCGCCCTTCCGCTCCATCCCGAATTCCGGACCTTGCCGATGGCGTATTACATCCCCTCCCTTTCTCCGGTCCTCGCCACTCTTGGCGATTCCCACGAGTTGATGGAGCACGGCGTGTTCCCGTCCGTGGAAACCCTGCGGGCCCCTTTAAGCTTCCTGGCAAGCCTTCTTGCCGGCGGCAACCGGGAAGTGGTGGCGCAGGTGCTGGGGAAGCTGATCGCCCTGCGCGCCTTCCTGCGGGCGAAAAATCTCCATCAGCCGATCGACCCGGAAGTTCTGAAGAAGGCCGGCCTGGACGAGGCGGCGGCATTGCGAATCTACCGCCTGTTCACGATCGGGGGATACGACGAGCGGAACGTCATCCCGGCGCAGCAGAGGGAGGAGCAGGACCCCCATGCCCGCAGCGGGGAGAGCGGCTTCGGAATCCTTAAAAAAACCGGGAGGGGAAAATGAGCATGGCGGACTGCTACGACTCCCTCGCCCGCATACTCGATTATCCCGGCGGAAAGGAAGGGATCCTGTCGGATTGCGAAAAGGCGGGCAGGATGCTGGAAGCACGGAACATCGAATCCCCGCTGGAACCGTTCGCCAGGTTCGTGGAGAGTTCGTCTCTTTCGCGGCTCCAGGAGGATTACGTCGCGACCTTCGACTTCAATCCGGCGGTCGCACTGTATCTGGGCCATCACCTCTTCGGCGAAAACCGGAAAAAGGGGGCGTACATGATCCGGCTCAAGCAGGAGTTCGGCCGCCACGGTTTCGCCCCTTCCGGCAACGAACTGCCCGATCATCTGCCGCGGGTGCTCGGTTTCCTTGCCTTCCTTTCCCGGAACGCGGAAGACGGCGCGAGGCGGTCCTTCATCGCCGAGTGCGTGCTGCCGGGGGTGGAGCGGCTGGTCGTTAATCTTTCCTCCCGAAAGAACTCTCCCTGGATGCCGGTGGTCGAATCGGCAAGACTCCTGTGCTCCGCGGACTCTTCGAACCGCGAGGAGGGCAAGCCATGCTGAACACCTTTCTCTTCGTCGTTCTCCCGTATGCGGCGCTGGCGCTGTTCGCCTTCGTGACGCCGTACCGGTACTTCTCCAACCGGCTCACCTGGTCGGCCTACTCGACGCAGTTTCTGGAACGGAAGACGCTCTACTGGGGGAGCAATTCCTGGCACTACGGCGTCATCCCGGTGGTGGTTGCGCACTTCTTCGGGATCTTCGCCCCCGACGCCATGCAGTCGATCCTGGCGAACCGGCAGGCCCTCATTCTCCTGGAGAGCGCCGGCCTGGGGCTCGGGCTGTTCGCCCTCTTCGGCTGCCTGGTGCTGATCGTGCGCCGCCTTGTCACTCCCTTCCTGGGGCCCGTGACCACCGCCGGCGACTGGATACTGCTCGCTCTTCTGCTCTTTCAAACAGCCACGGGAGTTTACATGGGCATGTTCCTGCGCTGGGGCTCCCAATGGTATCTCCACACGGCCGTCCCCTATTTCCATTCGCTGCTTTTGTTCCATCCGCAGGCCGAATACATGTCCGATGTACCGATGGTCTTCAAGCTGCACGCCGCCGGCGCGTTCCTGATCGTCGCCCTGCTGCCGTTCACCAAGCTGGTGCATCTTCTGTATGTCCCGTTCGACTTCCTCAAGGATCCGCCGATTCTCTACCGCTGGCGGTCCCCGAAGGCCGGGGGATGAGGAACCCGTTATCGTGTTGACGGCATAGCGCAAGAAAATACCCTCGGGGAGGGATCCGATGGCGTCTCGCCTGCTGACGGTCTGGAACCCGGAAGACAAGGATTTCTGGGAACGGGAAGGCAAGGCCATCGCCGCCCGGAACCTCTGGATATCCATCCCCTCCCTCTTCCTGTCCTTCGCCGTCTGGATGGTGTGGAGCGTGGTGGTGATCAACCTCCCGGCCATCGGATTCCGGTTCGACGCCAACCGGCTGTTCTGGCTCGCCGCGCTGCCGGGACTGTCCGGAGCGACGCTCCGGATCTTCTACTCCTTCGTGGTGCCGATCTTCGGAGGACGGAAATGGAGCACGCTCAGCACCGCCTCCCTGCTGATCCCGGCGGTCGGCATCGGCTTCGCGGTGCAGGACCCCGGAACGAGCTACGGGACGCTTCTGGTTCTCGCTCTCTTCTGCGGCTTCGGCGGCGGCAACTTCGCCTCCAGCATGTCCAACATCAGCTTTTTCTTCCCCAAGGCCCAAAAAGGGACCGCCCTGGGGCTGAACGCGGGACTGGGAAACCTCGGCGTCAGCGCGATGCAGTTCCTGGTGCCGCTCGCCGTTACCGCCGGCGTGTTCGGAGCGTTCGGCGGCGGGCCGCAGATGGCCGTCGTAAAAGGGACGGCCAAATCGATCTGGCTGCAGAACGCAGGGTTCCTGTGGGTTCCTTTCATTCTCGCGGCGACCGTGGCGTCGTGGCTCGGCATGAACGACATCGCCGATGCGAGGGCGTCGTTCAGCGAACAGTCGATCATCTTCCGACGGAAGAACAACTGGCTGATGTGCTGGCTTTACCTGGGCACCTTCGGGTCCTTCATCGGATACTCGGCGGGGATGCCGCTCCTTATCAAATCCCTTTTCCCCGGAGTGGATCCCACGAAATACGCCTTCCTCGGGCCGTTGGTCGGGGCTCTCATGCGCCCGGTCGGCGGGTGGATCGCCGACAAGCTGGGCGGCGCGCAGGTAACTTTCTGGAATTTCATCGCCATGGCGGCAAGCGCGGTCGGCATCCTTTCGTTTCTCCCCCGCAACGGCGCCGGCGGGAGCTTCTTCGGGTTCCTGGGCATGTTCATCCTTATGTTCATCACCACCGGGATCGGCAACGGTTCGACGTTCCGGATGATACCGGTGATTTTCCTGAACGAGCGGACGCGGGACGCGGAAGGAAAGGGAGCGGCGGCGCAGGAGCAGGCGCTCAAGGACGCGGCCAAGGAATCCGCCGCGGTCATCGGCTTCAGCTCGGCCTTCGCCGCCTACGGCGCCTTTTTCATTCCGAAAGCGTTCGGCAGCGCCATCGGCCTCACCGGGGGGCCGGAGCCGGCGCTTTACGGTTTTCTCGCTTTCTATGTCACCTGCATCGCCGTAACGTGGTGGTTCTATTCGAGGCGGAACGCCGAAAACCCCTGCTAGCCCGCTTTTCTCGCCAGGGTTTGTCGCGAGGCACACGAATGCCTGGCATCGAGCGCCCCGGCGCGGGGCGATAACGTCACGGTTCCGATGTCGCCGGGTTATTTCGGCGTGAGGGTGAGGCGGGACTCCGAGTTCGCACCGATGTCTTCCCGGTCCGTCCACGCGGGGTGGGTCTTCCCCTCCCGCCAGAGAGCGTTCTGGTCCCGGTAGTGGCGTTCGAAGAAGTGGCCCGAGGCCCCGGTCGTGACCACGGAGCGGGCCATCGAACGGAACCCCAGGGGGACCACCTGGCGCATCGACGGCCCCACCGCAACCGAGAAGTCCGTCCCGCGGCGGAACTCCTGCTTGAAGACGGTCCTTCCGTCGCCCGGCATGGGGTAGGGGCCGATGTTGAACCACCGCTCGAGGTACCTGGACTTCCCGAACGGATGCTCGAAGGTGACCCGGTGGAGGCGGCCCCACGTCCAGGTCGATTCGACGCCGCCCAGCCGTTCCTTTAAAAACGACATCGCCGAAAGGAGGGCGCGCGCCACGACGTCCTCGAGGGAATCCTTCCTCCCGGTCGCCGCATTTTCAAGAAACGCCGAGTCCCCCCGCTCGATCGCGCGGTCCATCGCGTTCCACGCCAGGCGCGAGGAGCGGGTGAAATCCTCGTAGAGATCGTCTCCCAGGCCGTCCCGGAACAGGCCTTCGATCAGCTTTTCGTAGAAGACTTCGTAGAGGAGCGCCCCCTGGCTGTCCGCCCCCGCGGAAAGGTCCCACCCCGCCAGGATTTTCCCCGCCTCGCGGAACGCCGGGGACTCCGCCTCCCGCTTCTTCGCCACCTGGATCGCCAGCGAAACCGCGTCCGCCGCCTCCGGCAGGAGAACGTCGTTCTGCATCCGCTCGAACGCTTCCGCCGTGAACTTTTCCTTTTCCCGGAGAAGGCGGAGGAGCCGCTTCCCCCGGTCGGGCGGCTCATAGAGCCGGGAGAGGTAATGCCGGTACCCCTTTCCCGCGGGGGGGAAGTTGGCCGCGACGACGAGCCCTTCCGGTGGGTTCCACGCCTTCGGATTTTCGGAAAACGGGACGAACCCCTTCCAGTCCCACTCCCCCGTGTCGCCCGGAACGGGGAAGAGCCGGTCCCCCCCCTTGCGCACGGGAATCCTGCCCGCCATCACCACGCCGATGTTGCCCGCTACGTCGGCATAGACGACGTTCTGCGCGGGGTGGGGAAACAAGGAAGCCGCCGCGAGGAACTCCTCCCGGTTCCGCGCGCGGTTCAGGGCGTACAGGGCACCCACCGGATCTCCCCCGTCGTATCCCACCCAGTGGAACGCCAGGGCGGACGAAATTCCCGGGAGCACCGGCGAGAGGATCGGTCCGTGCGGCGTCTCCCGCACCGTGAGGGCCTCTTCCTTTCCTCCCTTGATCCGGATCGTTTCCACGCGGCGCGACAGCGGGACCCACTTCTTCCGGGACATCACGCTCTCCCCGTCCACCTTTTCCACGAAGAAGTCCGCGTCGTCCAGCATCGCGTTGGTGAACCCCCAGGCGATCTTCGGGTTGTGGCCGATCACCACGCCGGGGGCGCCGGGGAAAGAGACGCCGTAGACGTCCACGCCGGGAGCCGTGAGGTGCACCTCGTACCAGAGCGAGGGACAGGGGAGCATCAGGTGGGGATCGCTCGCCAGGATCGGCCGGCCGGTGGCGCTTTTCCCCCCCGAGACCGCCCAGGCGTTCGACCCGCCGGAGCGGGGGATCTCCCCCATCGTCTGCCGGAGGGAAGCAAGCCCTTCCAGGAGGACGGAAGGAGGCGCGGGGCGGAGCGCCGCAGGTCCCCAAACGGACTGTATCACCGGCGCATCGGAGGGCACCCTCGGAACGAGCTCCTCGAACTTGGCCGCGGGAAGGCGCAGCGACATCTTGTACAAGGCGGCTTCCTCCGCCCACTGCGCCAGCCCGAACGACTTGAGAAGGATCCCGGCGGCCACGTCTTCGGGGGCGAAACGGCGGGGGGCGACCCCCAGGATGCGGAACTCCACGGGCCAGGCGCGCAGGGCGGCCATGGAGGCGTTGACCCCGTCGCAATACGCCCGAACGATCTCCTGGGTCTTCCTCGGCCAGGAGGCGAACAGGGCGGGGGCCCGGGCGGCGAGCCCGAGATGACGGAAGAGCCGGTCGGCGGGAAGGGCTTTCTCTCCGAAGATTTCCGACAGCTCGCCCCGGGCCAGGCGACGCTCCGTGTCCATCTGGAAGAGCCGGTCCTGCGCGTGCGCGAATCCCTGCGCAAAGTAGAGGTCGTGGTCGTTCTGCGCCGTGATATGGGGGATGCCGTACCGGTCCCGGACGATCTCCACGGAGGAGGAAAGCCCCGGCACGGCCAGCGTGCCGTCCCGCTGCGGAACGCTTCCCTGGAAGAACGAGGAGCAGGAGCAAAGAATCATCGCGGAGGCGGCGAGAAACACCGCCGCTTTCACGCGAATGCGCGGCGGGGGCGCCGTCGTCCCCCGGGTCATCGCTGCCCGAACACCCGGGCCTTTACCTTGGCCAGGACGGTCTCGAAGACCTCCCCCGTGTACGTGCGGACGTGGCGCCGCATCTCGATCAGGTACCGCTCGATCTCCCCCCACTCCCCGGCGATGATCTTCATCTGGTCCTTGTAGGCCTGGTCGTACGCCTTCTGCATCCGGTTCTGGAGCGCCGTGCGCTTCGCGCCGTCCTCCGGGTACGCCCTCTTCGGGAGGAACTCGTAGATCGGCTCGAAGATGCGGACATCCTCCTCTTCCAGGTGGAACAGCTCGATGTTGTCGATCATCACGACCTGTTTCCCGGGAGCGGCCACGTAGTGGCCGTACCGCAGCGCCGTCCCCAGGCAGTCGCCCAGGGCATCCTGCCGCGCGGCCCCGTCCACCCACCAGCCGCTTTCCTTGAGGATCAGGGACGCGGGGACTTCCTCGTCCAGGTAGATGTTGATCCCTTCCTCCTTCGGCTTCAGGAGCACCTCCTCCCCCTGGGGGCTCTGGTGGTACACCACGGGCAGGGCGGGCAGGCCGACCAGCCCGGGCAGCCCGGCGTAGATGTACTCGCCGATGCAGCCGAACCGGGAGAGGTAGATCCGGTGCTTCCGGCCTGCGCCGTCCTTCACGGTGAACAGCGTGTCCTTGTGCACCTTTTCCACGAGCTCCACGTGGACGACCTCGAAATCGCGCGCCGCGTTCCTGCCCATGCGGGAAAGGAGCAGCAGGATCGATTTCTTCAGGCCCGTCGCCTTGAGCTTGGAGCTGAAGATCTTCACGCGCGCGGAATCCGGCATCATCCGGATCGCCCCGCGGACCCAGAAGCATGTCCGTGCTCGTCGGATCGAGCAGCTCGTCGATCTTCGCTTCCCAGAGGGGGATGTGCATCCCCAGGAACTCCTGGGGGTTCTCGATCCCCAGGACCTTGAGGATCTTCTCCCGGTCCTTCGTCTTCCGCTCGGCGGCGGAAATCCCGAAATACCGGCGGAGCGCACGCTCGTAGCTTGCGAGATCGACCTGGACAGGACTCATCGGAAGATCCTCCCCGGCAGGATGTCGAGATTTATTGTCGATCTTACCATTGATCGCCGGGAGCGAACAGAACTCCCGCCGGCGGTCAGCGAGGAGGGTGCGCCAGGCTCGACAGGGCGGCCGCCAGCGGGGCATGCCCCCCGAAGAGGACGATCTTGTCCCCCGCCGCCAGCGGCTCCGAAGGCGCCGGCTGGAGGAGCGCCCGCTCCCCGCGCAGGATCGCCAGCAGGACGATCCCCGTGTCTTTCCCCACGGGGAGATCTCCCACCGTCTTCCCCACCCAGCCGGCCCCCTGCGAGACGAAGTAGATCTCGATCACCTTCCTGCGGAGGAACTCCTCGAACTCCGTCAGCACGGAGGTGCTGCTGGCGGTCCCCCGCTCGCGCAGGATCCGGTAGGTGCCGCTCCGGATCAGCCCCTCCTGCTGGCGGATCACGTGGTCGGGAACGTGATATTCGCCAAGGACCCGCGCGAAGATCTCCACGGAGGTCTCGAACTCCTCCGGGATCACGGCGTTGGCCCCGAGGGCGATCAGGTCGTCCACGTCCGCCACCAGCCGCGTCCGCACCAGGATGAAGATGCCGGGATTGCTCCTCCGGGCGATCGCCACCGCCCTGCGGGTGGCCATCGGGTCCGAGATGGCGAGCACCAGGATCCGGGCGTGCGCGATCCCCAGCCGGTCGAGGATCTCCGGGCGGTGGACGTCGCCGTAGAACATCGGCTCCCCGGCGGCTCTCCCCTCGCGCACCTGGACGTCGTTCAGGTCCACGACCGCGTACGGCAGCCGCGTCGCCTTGAGCACGCGGGCGAGGTTTTTCCCGTTCATCCCGTACCCGGCGACGATGACGTGGTTTTCCAGCCCGGTCTTCCGGATGGCGGCCTCCTCGCCCGTTTCCGGGAACTCGGTGCCGCGCACGACCAGCTGTTCCCATCGCTTCGCGATTGCCGGGGCCACGCCCATCAGAAAGGGGGTCGCCATCATCGTCAGGACGGTGATGGCCAGAAGGAACTGATACTGGGTCGGATCGACGAGATGCTCCCGGTATCCCTGGGAGAGCAGGAGGAAGGAGAACTCCCCGATCTGGATCAGCCCGATACCGGTGACGACGGCCACTCTCCATGGGTATCCCAAGACGCGGATCGTCCACCCGGCGGAGACCGCCTTGATGAGGGCGACCCCGGCCACCATGACGAGCACCAGCGGGAGGTTCTGGAAGAGGAACGGCAGGTGCAGGAGCATCCCCACGGAGATGTAGGATACCCCGTTGAAAACGTCCCGGAACGGGAGGATCTGCGCCGCGATCTCGTGCACGTAGTCCGACTCCGAGATCACCATCCCCGCCAGGAAAGCCCCCATTCCAAGAGAGAGCCCGAACCTGTGGGCGAGGTACGCGGTCCCCAGGACCACGAGGAGAACCGTCATCGCCAGGATCTCCCGGCTGTTCATCCGGATGGTTTCCTTGAGAAGCCGGGGTATGAGGAACCTCGCCAGCAATAGGAGACCCGTGACGCCGGCCGCGGCCTTCGCCAAGGTGACGAATACCGCGGAGGCCGACGCCGCCTCCCACTGGTGCAGGGTCGGGATCAAAAGCATCATCGGGATCGCCACCATGTCCTGGAACAGGAGGATCCCGAACGAGATCTGCCCCTGGCTGGTGTCGCTCTCCATCCGGTCTGCGTACACCTTCAGGACGATCGCCGTGCTGGAAAGGGAGAGGATGAACCCGACAAGGATTCCCTCCGGTACCGGCATCCCCGAGAGCATCATTACCACGAGGGAAAGCAGGATCGTCGCGCCCACCTGCGCCCCGCCGGCCCACAGCACCCTCCGCCGCATCTTTCCCAGGCTGGATACCGAGATCTCGAGACCGACCGTGAAGAGGAAGAGCGCGACGCCGATCTCGGCCAGCGCCTCGACCATCCCCCTCTCGGCGACCAGCCCCGCGCCGGTCGGCCCCATGATCGCGCCGGCCACGAGGAACGCAGGGATCACGGAGAGGCGAAGCTTGCTGAAGAGGAGCGCAACCGCAGTGGCGATCGCCATGACGACGGCCAGGTCTCGCAGGATGGCGGGAAACTCCAAGAATCCCTCCGCGGTAGACGATGGGCTACGCGGAAAGAGTCTACCAGCGACGGCGAAATTTCTCCAATCGCACCTTACGCCGCCCCTCTTTTTCGTAAAGTTTCTCGAAAAAACGGACGATAAAGATTATAAGGCAGGGGAACGCCAAGAGTTTGCGGCCTTCTCTCCCCGAGAAGGCGGAACCGCCCGCACCTCCCCTCCAATGATTTCGCGGGCGGCTGAAGATCCCCCGGGACTCCCACCTCCGTCCCGGGGGATTTTCGATTGGCGCGGAGGAGAGCGGCCGGAGGCGCAGCGCCTTCCGGTTATATGATCCCGCGTTTCGAAAGGGAATCGACCTCGGCGGGGGACAAGCCGAGGAGCCCGCAATAGATCTCCCGGTTGTCCGCGCCCGCGGGGCGGCAGACGGACTTGATGCGGGCGGGAGTGCCGGTCATCTTCCAAGGGGGCGCGGCCAGGAGAAGGTCGCCGTACACGGGATCGGCGACGTTGGCGAAACAGCCCCGCTCGCGCCAGTTTGCCTCGGAGAGGGTCTCCAGCGGGCGGTTGACCCGTCCCGTCACCACCGCGGCGCCCGGGCCGCTCTTCTTCGACGTATAGTCCTCCACCGCCTTCAGGATCTCGTCGGCGGTCAGGTTCCCCGACCACTCCTCAAGGATGGAGAGGAGCGCCTTCTCGTTCTCCATCCGGACGCGGAGGGAAGGGGCTGCGAACCGGGGATCCTTCACCAGCTCCGGCCGCCCGATGATGGTCATGAGCGACTCGAACGCCTCGTCGTTGTACGCCGCCATGAACGTGTGGCCGTCCCTGCACCGGATATAGGTGTAGGGGAATACCGCCGGGTCGAAGTTGCCGACCCTTTCGCGCGCCCGCCCCGCGGTGTGCATCCACGTGATGTTGTAGTCGGCGAACTTCATCAGCGCTTCCGCGCCGGAAACGTCGACGAACTGTCCTTTCCCCGTCGCCTCCCGGAAGTTCAGGGCGGCGAGCACGCCGAAAGCGCCCCACAACCCTTCGACGAACCATCCGTGCCAGTTCCCGAGCCGGGTCGGCGCCTCGTGCGGCTTGGGCGGGCCCGCCCCCTCGGGCTCGCCGACGATGTGGGGAGCCCCCGAAAGGGCCTGGCAGAGGATATCGGAGTCTTTCACCCGCCGGCTCGCGTCGGGACCGAACGACCCGTACGTGGAAAGGGAGAGGAAGACCAGTCCCGGGTTTTCGGCCGACAGCGCCGTGTAACCGATCCCCATCGTTTCCATTCCGGCGGCGCTTTCGGAAGTCACGATCACGTCCGCCGCCATCGCCAGCGCGCGGAAGATCCCCCTGCCCTCCTCGCTGTCCAGCGAAAGGGTTGCAAACCTGCGGTTGCGCGCCTCGGAGAGGAAGGGAAGGCCGGTCCCGCCGATGGAGATCCCCTCGGGGGCGTACGTTCGCGCCGGGTCTCCACCGGGCGGCTCCACCTTGATCACCTCGGCGCCGAACTCCCCCAGCATCGACGCCGCCACCATCCCTCCGAAATGGCCCGGGCAGACTTCCAGCACCCGCAGGCCCGGGAGCGCTTCCGGCTTCGAAGCGGCCCGCGCCGGATCCGTCGCATTCCTCGCCCAGCCGGTGAAGTCGCTCATCGCGGGGCGGTCCCGGTACCCGGCTTCGCCGCCGGTTTCTCCCGCTCCGGTCCGGGCGGCCTCGCCCCGGGGACGTCGGCCCACGTGCCGATGACCTTTTTCCGCGAAAGCTCCTCCATCTCCTCCGGAGAGAGGCCAAGCATCCCTCCGAGCACCTGCTCGTTGTGGTAACCGACCGGTTTCGCGGTCCACTTGATCCGGCCGGGGCTCTCCGACAGCTTCGGGCACGGCCCGAACTCGTCGATCCGGCCGTACAAGGGATCGTCGAGCTCCCACACCGTCCCGCGGGCGCGCAGGTGAGGATCGTGGTACTGATCGCGCCCTCCCACGACCGGCGCGGCGGAGAAGCCCGCCTCCTCGGAAATCCGGAGAATCTCCTCGCGCGTCCTTGCCGCCGCGAAAGCGGCGACCCGGTCCGGGGTCAATGCCTTCCCGTCCCCGTCCGGACCGCCGGAAAGAACCCGGGCAAGGGCGGCCCGCTCCTCGCCGTCCCGCGCCGAGATGGCCGTGAATCCGTCGGCGCACCGGTAGATGCCCGAGGGAGGAAGCATAACGTCCCGGTTCCCCTCCCGCCGCCGGTCCCGCCCGGCGATCCCCGCGTAGGGCCACGTCCAGTCCAGCGTGCGGATCATCGCCTCTGCCTGCGAGATGTCGATCATCTGCCCTTCGCCGGTCCGCCGCCTCGCGAAGAGCGCGGCAAGGATCGAAATGGCCGAAAAGAGCGCGCCCGTGTAGTCTCCGACCCAGAACCCCGCCTTGATCGGCGGCTGGTCGGGGAATCCCGTGATGGCGGAAAATCCCGACACGGCCTGGGCGGTGGCGTCGTACGAGGCGCGTCCCCGGGAATACGGACCCCACTGCCCGAACCCGGAGTTGGCGGCGTAGACCAGCCGCGGATTGCGCACCGCAAGCTGCCGGTAGCCGATCCCCCACTCGTCCATCGTCCCCGCGCGCAGGTTTTCCACGACGACGTCCGACGTTTCCGCAAGCCGGGTGAACAGCTCCTTCCCCTCCGGCAGGCGCACGTCGATCGTCACGTGGCGCTTGTTCCGGTTCAGGGGGAGGAAGGCGGGCGACGCCTCCTTCCAGAAGAACCCCTGCGGCGCGACGTACCGCATCAGGTCGCCCCGCAGCGGCAGCTCCACCTTGACGACTTCGGCGCCGAACTCTCCCAGGTAGTCCGTGGTGGCGGGCCCGAAGATCCGGGTGGCGAGCTCGATCACGCGGATTCCCGAAAGCGCCTCCGGCTTTTCGGAGATCCCCGGCAGGGAAAACGCCGCTTCCGCGAACGCCCGGAAATCGCTCACCGGGTGGAACCCGGGGAGGCCGCGGCCGGGTATCCGCCGGGATCACACGGCAAGGTACTTCTCCTTGACCTCCTCGTTGGATAGAAGGTCGGACATCGTCCCCTCGTATTTCACGGAGCCCTTGTCGATCACGTATCCGCGGTCCGACACCTTGGCGCAGAAGTGGAGGTTCTGCTCGGCCAGGAGCACCGTCACGCCCTCCTTGCGGATCCGCAGGATCATGTCTGCGAGCAGGGACACGACGAGAGGCGCCAGCCCTTCCGACGGCTCGTCGAGGAGCAGCACCTCGGGGTTGGTCATCAGCGTCCGCGCGATGGTGAGCATCTGCTGCTCCCCCCCGGAGAGCTGGGATCCCAGGTTCTTCTCCCGTTCCTGCAGACGGGGGAAGAGGGCGTAGATCCGCTCGACCGTCCAGGGGACGGCGGTTTCCTTCTCCCTCCTGGCAGCCACCTCCAGGTTCTCCCGGACCGTCAGGTCCGGAAAACACCGCCGGTCTTCGGGCACGAAGCCGATCCCCTTCCGGCAGATCCGGAAGGCCCGCAGCCCCGATATGCGCTCCCCCCGGAAAAGCACCTCTCCCGCCTGCGGCGGGGTGAGCCCGATGATGGAGCGGAACGTGGTGCTCTTCCCGGCGCCGTTGCGGCCGATGAGACTCACCACTTCCCCTTTTTCGATGGAAAGCGAAACGTCGAACAGGATGTGGCTTCGCCCGTAGTAGGTGTTGATGGAATTCAGTTCGAGGAACGCCATGGGCCCGTCACTCCGCGATTTCCTCCCCGAGGTACGCCTTGCGCACTTCGGGGTTCGCCTTGATCTCCGCGGGCGTCCCGTCGGCAATGACGGCGCCCTGCTGGAGGACCGTGATCTTTTCCGAGATTCCGAAGACGATGTCCATGTCGTGCTCGGTGAAAACGAGGGTCAGCCCCTGCTCCCGGGAGATCTTTTGGAGAAGGGCGACGGTCTCCCGGCTCTCGAACCGGGACATCCCCGCGGTGGGTTCGTCGAGCATCAGCAGCTTCGGGCGGGAGGCGAGCGAAATCGCGATCTCCAGCCGTTTCTGGTCCCCGTGGGAAAGGACGGAGGCCGATGCGTCGTACTTCTCCCCCAGCCCCACCCGGTCGAGGATTCCGAGCGTCTCCTCCCCGATCTCCTTGAACTTCCGCGCCATCGAAAGAGGGTTCCTGCTCTTCCCGTGATGGGAGAACAGGGCCACCTGGACGTTTTCGAAGACCGACATCCGCGGGAAGATGTTGGTGATCTGGAAGGAGCGGCCGATCCCTTTCCGGATGATCCGGTGGGGGGGCATCCCGGTGATCTGCTCTCCGTCGAAACGGACGCTCCCCGAGTCGGGTGAAAGCAGCCCCGTCATCACGTTGAAGAGCGTCGACTTTCCTGCCCCGTTCGGGCCGATGACGGCGCGGATCTCCCCCTTCTTGACGGTCAGGGTGACTTCCTGGAGCGCCCGCAGGCCCCCGAACGACTTCACGACGTCGCGGACTTCGAGAATGACCATTTTCGTATGCACCTGAGCTTTCCGAGGGTTTGACGCGCCTTTTCGTTCACGAACCCCACCACGCCGCCCGGCAGGAGCAGCACCAGCGTCAGCAGGACCAGGCCGAGCACCAGCGCCCACTTCTCGGTCCAGGCGACGAGATACGAGTTGAGGGTGATGTAGACGACCGCCCCCACCGCCGGGCCCACGAAGGTGTAGATCCCCCCGATGATGCTCATCAGCACCGGCTCGGCGGACTTGGTCCAGTGGATGATTTCCGGGGAGATCGATTTTTCCATCAGGGCGTAAAGCCCGCCGGCCAGCCCGGTGAAGGCCCCTGCCACAACGAACGCCGTCCACTGGTACAGCTTGACGTTCAGCCCCAGGTAGGCGGCCCGCTGGCCGTTCTCCCGGATCGACTTCAACGTCGCCCCGAAGGGAGAAGAGCGGATCCGGCGGAGCAATTCCACGGAGAGCGCCACGACCGCGAGGACGAAGTAGTACATCGACTGGGTGGAGCCGATGTCGATATCGCCCAGGCCGCCGAGCGGAATCGGGTTCACGGGGATCCCCTGGATCCCGTTGTCGCCGCCGGTGAACCCGTACCATTTGTAAACCACCGTGAAAATGAGCTGGCCGAAGGCCAGGGTGAGCATCGCGAAATGAACACCGGACAGGCGGACGCAGAAAAACCCGATGACGCCGGCCGCCGCGGCCGCCACCACCGGGGACAGGGCCAGGGCGGACAGCGTGCCGAGCCCCGTCTTGGTGAGGAGAAGCCCCGCCGTGTAGGCGCCGACCCCGAAAAACGCGGCCTGTCCGAACGAAAGCAGCCCCGTCATCCCCAGGAGGAGGTTGAAGGCGATCGCCATCAGGGAGGCCACGAAGATCTGCGTCAGCAGGTATTGGTAGAACCGGCCCGCGAACAGGGGGACCAGGAGCAGCAGGAGCAGCGGCGCCCACCGCACGGCCGGGTGGACGGCGAAGTGGACCGGGGAGATCTCCTGCGCTTCCATCGCGAGGTTCTTCTCGGAGAGCGCCTTGACCTTGAGCGGACGCCCGAACAGCCCCCAGGGCCGGACCACGAGCACGGCCACCATCAGCAGGTAGATGAGGGACATCTCGAACTCGGGGAAGACGATGATCCCGATCGTCTCCAGGGACCCGATGAGGATGGACCCGATGAGGGCGCCCCACAGGTTTCCCAGCCCTCCGATCACCACCACCACGAACGACTCGATGATGACCTCGGTCCCCACCCCGGGGAACACGGTGCGCGCCGGCCCCGCCAGCGCGCCGCCGAGCCCCGCCAGGACCGCGCCGAACGCGAAGACCAGCGTGAACAGCGCCGACATGTTGATCCCGAGGGCGTCGGCCATCTCCCGGTCCGAGGATGTGGCGCGAACGACTTTCCCCGTCTTCGTCCGGTAGAGCAGGTACCAGAGCAGCGCCGCGACGGCGGGCGCCAGCACGACGACGAGGAGGGTGTACACCGGGACGGTCCCGTCGAAGAGAGTGACCGACCCGGACAGGATCTCCGGCTTGGAAATCGACTTGAACTCCGGCCCGAAGACGATCTTGGCCAGATCGTCGATGATGAGCACCAGCGCGTACGTGAGAAGGAGCTGGTAGATCTCCTCCTGGATGTAGATCCGCCGCAACAGCCCCAGCTCGATGACGGCGGCGATGACGGCGACGCCCAGGGGCGCGGCGACCAGCGCGAGGAGGAACCCGGCGGGACCGACGATCTGCAGCGTCACCCAGTACATGAAATACGCCCCGAGCATGTACAGCGCGCCGTGGGCGAAATTGAGGATGTTCAGCACCCCGAAGATCAGCGTCAGCCCCGAAGAGATGAGGAACAGGAACGCCGCCTGCCGGAGGGCGCTCAACACCTGTACGGTCAAAAAGGAAAGGTCCATCTTCTCCGCCGTCCGTTATCTTTCGGGATCCGTCCGCCGCGGCCGGCTTCGTCCGCGCCGGGAAAAGGGGGGCCGCCGGCCGGACGGCCCCCCCGCGCTTTCACCGCATGGCGGCTACGGTGCTACTTGTTTGCCGCCTGCGCCTTCTTCCACTCGTCGATCGAATAGAGCACCTTCGCCGCCGGGAACACCTCGGCCTTTCCGACGATGGCGAAGGGGTACGCCTTTTCGAACACGGTCTCGCCGACCATGAAATCCGCGGAGAGCTGGTGGTCTTCTTTCCTGAGCGTCGACTTCCCGCGCGGAAGATCCAGCGTGAGGCCTTCGAGCGCCGCGATGACCTTGTCGGTGTTCAGCGACCCGGCCTTCCTGATCGCCTCGGCAAGGAAGTACACGCCGTCATACCCCTCGGCGGCCCATGCGCTCGGGTAATCCTTGTAGGCGGCAAGGTACGCCTTCACGAACTCCTGGTTCTTCTTCGTGTTGGGCCAGTGGAAGTAGTACCGCTGGTCGACGATCATCCCCGTGGGCATCTCCTTGCCCAGCGCCTTGGCCACCGTGATGTCCCCACCGGTGGCGACGATCCACTTCATCTTGTCGAACACCCCATAGGGCTTCGCCTGCTTGATGAAGGCGACCAGGTCGCCTCCCCACAAGGTGCAGAAAACGGCGTCGGGCTTCGCCTGGAGGATCGCGTTGATGTAGGAGGTATAATCCGGGATGAAGAGCTTCGGCCACTGCTCCCCGAGGAACTGGGCCTTCGGGTTCGCTTCCTTCGTCTTCGCCTTGAAGATGTCCCACATCGTCCGGCCGTACTCGTAATCCGGGCCGATGTTGTAGAACTTCGTCAGCTTCTTGTGCTTCGACGCCGCGTAGAGCGCGAGGGAGTTCGCTTCCTGGGAGTTGCACGTGCCGGCCCGGAAAGTATACCGGTTCCACTTCTCCTTGGTCAGGGTGTCCGTCGACGCGACCGTGTCCATGAAGACCACCTTCTCCTGCTTGGCGACCTCGGCGACCGCGAGGGACCCGCCCGAGCTCACCACCCCGAACAGGAAGTTCACCCCGTCCTTCTGGATGTACCGCTTCGCGAGCGTTACCCCTTCCTGCACGTTCGCCTTGTCGTCGGCCGAGAGGAGCTCGAACTTCTTCCCCAGGACCCCGCCCTTCGCGTTGATCTCATTGACCGCCAGCTCCGCCCCTTGCTTGCAGGTGATTCCCAGGTCGGCGGCGCGGCCCGAGAGGGGAAACATTCCGCCCTCCTTCGTTCATTGTCGGCCCGATCCTAGCTAAAGCGCCGTTCCGCTGATTCCTTAGTGCTGCGCTTCATAATTACGGCGACGTATATGCATTCAACACGGCACCGAGAGCGTCGATGCGCCGGTCCGGCAAGGCGCACGACTGAGGCGTACTGTTACGTACGGCGCAAGGAGCGCAACGCAGCCGGGGCGGATGCAGCGGCGCTCGAATGCAGGCGTAATTATGAAACGCAGCACTTAGTTTCCCCGCCCGGGTCGCGGCGGAGAGATCATCGCTTCTCCGTCGAGCACCATCTCTTTCCTCTGGTTGAAGCACTGCGTCCGGAGCCGCAGCCGTTTCTCCGAGACCACCTCCACGATTTCCGCCCGGGCCGTGATTTCGTCCCCGATCTTCACCGGTGCAAGGAAATTCAATGTCTGGGAGAGGTAGAGACACCCCGCGCCGGGCAGCTTCATCCCGATCACCGCCGAGATGAGCCCCGCCGTCAGGACTCCGTGAACAAGGCGTTCACCGAACCGCGTGGCCGCCGCATATTCCTTGGAAACGTGGACGGGGTTCCGGTCTCCCGTGATTCCCGCGAAAAGGAAGACGTCTTCCTCGGTGAAAATTTTCGTGATTTCCGCAGAGTCACCGACCTTGTACATCGTTCCCCACGCAAAATGAGAGTGTAAAACGGTGTGTTGCAACGTAAGTGCCACATGACGTGGTTCGCGTTGAATCCATATAAAGTTATTGATAAATAAGGTTTATGCGCTTTCAGCGACGATACTCCCATTGCTTGTTCGTTTGCTTTATTGTACCTGAATAGTTACATGCCGAACACAAAACAACAACCTGTCCCTTGGAAAACATTTGGTGATTACTGAGGTATGGCGAATGTACCTATTATGGTACATGTACCCAATGAGTTACTTGATGGATTTTTCAGGAACGTCCCTGTTGCCAAGTGGGGGGGGGCGTCGTCAATTGTCCTGCGAGAGTGCGATTCCGTGGCGCTTCATCTTCTCGTACAGCTTGACCCGGTGGATTTGGAGGAGGCCCGCCGCTTTCGATTTGTTCCCTCCCGAAGCCTTCAGCGCCGCCAGGATCGCGCTCCGTTCCGTCTCGGCCTTGGCGGAGGCGAGCGACCCGGGCACGGCCGCTTTCCCCGCGTCGGGAACGGCGCGGAGCAGGTGCGGGGGCAGGTGCTCGGGGAGCAGGATATCGCCCCGGGACATCGCCACGGCCCGCTCCAGAACGTTCTGGAGCTCGCGGACGTTCCCGGGCCACCCGTAGGACCGGAGGATGGCCAGCACCTCGGCGGAAAGGCGCCTCTTCGGCTCGCCGGAGTCCGAGGAGATCTTCGAAAGAAAATGCTCCGAGATCTCCCCGACGTCCTCCCGCCGCTCGCGAAGGGGCGGGATGTGGACGGGGATCACGTGGATCCGGTAGTAGAGGTCGGTGCGGAACGTCCCTTCGCCCACCAACTCCTCGAGGTGACGCCCCGTGGCGGCGATGATGCGGATGTCCACCTCCCGGGAGGAGGTCCCGCCGACGCGCTCCACCTCCCGTTCCTGGAGCACGCGCAACAGCTTCGCCTGCATCGGCAGCGGCATGTCGCCGATCTCGTCCAGGAAGAGCGTCCCCCCCTGCGCCAGCTCGAACTTCCCGGCCTTCCCCCCCTTCTTCGCCCCGGTGAACGCCCCTTCCTCGTAGCCGAAGAGCTCGGACTCCAACAACTCCGCGGGGACCGCAGCGCAGTTGAGCTTGATGAACGGGCCGCTCCGCCTTTGCCCCGCGGCGTGGATCGCGTGGGCGAAGAGCTCCTTCCCGGTGCCGGTCTCTCCCCTCAGGAGGACGGTGGAATCGGTCCGGGAGGCCCTGCGGGCCTCCTCCTTCGCCGCGGCGATGGAGGGCCCCGAGCCGACGATGCTGTCGAAGGTGTATTTCGCCCCGCGCAGGTGGGTCAGCTCCTCCTCGTAATATTTCACCTTCGACTCGAGGAGGTTCATCTTCCCCGCGAGCTGCCGGAGCTGCTCCACGTCCTTGAAGACGACCCGCCCGTACGCCCCGACCACGCGGTCCCCGTCCTTCAAGGGGATGCGGTTCACGATGACGTCCCGCCCGCGGATCGTCTGGGGCTCCCCGAGTTCCGCCGCTCCGGTCCGCGCTACGATGTGCATCCGCGTGTTCTCGATCACTTCCGTCACGTGTTTCCCGATCGCCCCCGAAACCGTGACGCCGTTGAACTCCGCGTACGCCTGGCTGATCATCGTGATGACGCCCGAGGCGTCGACGACCACCATCCACTCGCCGGCTCCCGCCAGCACCTCCTCCAGGGTGTGGACAAGGACCTTGGTGGAATCGAGCTCGCGCGAGATCTTCTCCGTCTCGGTGATGTCCTGGAAGATCGAGACGGCGCCTGCTAGCGCACCGGCCCGGAAGATGGGGGACCGGTTCGTCATCACCGTTCGCGACCCGATCGCCTGCGGCCGCCCCACTTCCGGCGAACCCGTCCGCAAAACGTTGACCAGCCCGGAGTTGGGGACGATGGACAGAAGGGGCTCCCCAAGGGCCTTCTCCTTCGGCACCCCCAGGATCCGCGCGGCGGCGTCGTTGAAGACGATGATGTTCGCGTCCCGGTCGATCGCCAGCACCCCGCTGGAGAGCGAGTCGAGGATGACCCCCAGGAAATCCTCTCTGCGATCAGGCAACGGCCTGTCTCCCGACCGGGCAGGCCGCCTGGCAGGCGAAGCAGTAGTAATAGTTCCCCGTCATGAAGTTCTGCCAGAGGTCGAGGGAGAGCCGGCTCGACGTGATCTCCTTCCGTTTCTCCGGAGGCGCCTCGATGAGCGCGACGAGGAAATTGCGCCAGGCCCGGTATCCGCCGGAGAAGATCTTGTCGCCGCACTTCCGCTTGTCGATCCGCCCTCCTCCCGACAGCGCCCCCATCGGGCACGCCTCCACGCACCGCAGGCAATGGGTGCACGGCGTCCCGGAAAGCGGCTTGCCCTGCGAAATTTCCGCGTCGGTCACCACCCCGCCCAGACGGACCGCGGGCCCGAATTCCGAGGTGACCAGGAGGCCGCTCTCCCCGTACCCGCCGATCCCCGCCGCCACGCCGGCCCCCCGCCAGTCGACCGCCCCCTGCATCCCGAATTTGGGCGGCGACATGTCGATCGGGATGAACGCCGGGACGGCGACCGCCCTGTGCCCTTTCCCCTCCAGCCACAGCGCCACCGAGTGCGACGCCCTCGCCGCTTCGCCGTAGGCGTGGATCGTGTCGTACTGCGCGACCTGGATATTCCGCGATTCGATGGCGCTGCGCGAGTGCGGCGATGCAAGAACGATCACCGACCGCGCGCCGGGAAGGATGCCGCCGATCTCCTCCGCCCGGTCCGGCAGCGCCTCCACGGAGACGGCCCCGCAAACCGGCGCCCCGTGCGTCCCCGCGATGAACGCGACATCCGAAACGTGGATCCCCATCGCCCCCTCCTCCCCCGCCGCTGCAGAAGCCTGGTGAGAAACGCGGGTTCAATGGTATTTTACCAGCATGAAGACGCAAAACCCGAATTTCCGGGAGAACGTCCGGTGGATTTTCGAGGCGGCGCCGTTCGTCGGCGACCTCGGGCTTGCGCTCGCGGACCTTGGGCCCGGCCGTTGCGAATCCGTTCTTGCGGTGTCCCCGAAGCACCTCCAGCAGGACGGATACATCCACGCGGGGGTCCAGGCGACGGTGGCCGACCATACCGCGGGCGGGGCGGCGGGCACGCTGGTGAAGGAAGGGGAGACCGTCCTGTCCGTCGAATTCAAGATCAACCTGCTCCGTCCGGCGATCGGGGACCGGCTGCGCTGCCGGGCGGCGGTCCTCAAGGCCGGCAGGACGCTGATCGTGGCGGAATCGGAGGTATTCGCGGGGAAGGACGGCGCGGAAAAGCTGACGGCGAAGGCGACGGTCACGCTGGCGGTGGTCAAGCGGCAGGCGCAATAAGGCGGACTGCGAACTCCGGAGAGGGAGAGAACCCTTTTTCATGGAAGAACGGGGAGCGAACGAGGTCCGGGCCTTTTTCGAGGCGCGGGGGCTTTCCAAGGAAATCCATTCGTTCGGAGAATCGACGCACAACTCCGAGCTGGCAGCGCAGTCCCTCGGCGTCGAGGTCGGACAGATCGCCAAGACGATCCTGCTGATGGTCGACGAATCCCCCGTGGTCGTCGTGATCTCGGGCGACCGGCGGGTGGATTTCAAGAAGGTGAAGGCGCTGCGCGGAGGGCGGAGGGTGCGGCTCGCGGGCCCGGAGGACGTGACCTCGCGCACCGGCTTCAAGGTGGGCGCCGTCTCGCCGGTTGCGCTCCCCGGCGGGATCCCTCTCTATCAGGACCTCTCGCTGCGGCGTTTCGCGTCGATCTACCCCGCCGCGGGGGAAACGAACAACATGTTCGCCACGACCCCCGACGAGCTGTTGTCCCTCACCGGCGCCGGGGAGAAAGACCTCGCCAAGGCGGAGGGCCCGGCCCGTAATTCCGGGGGTCAGTCGACAGGCGGGAGGAAGCCGCCCTTCAGGGATCCTTGTTCTCCACTTCCAGCACGCGGATCAGGCGGGAAAGATAGGTCGGGGTGAGCCCCAGGGCTTCCGCCGCCTTCGTCTTGTTGCCGCCCGCGTTGCGGATGGCCCTTCGTATCAGCGTCCTCTTGTGCTCCCGCACGGACTCGTGGAAGCGCGCCTCCTCCGGCGTGGCGTCCTCGCCGGCGATGTCCGCCAGCGCCAGGCAGAGGTCGGGCGGGGTGATCTCCTCCCCCTCCGAGAGGGTGACGGCCCGGCCGACGGCGTTCTCCAATTCCCGGATGTTGCCCGGCCACGGGTAGCGGTCGAGGATTTCCGCCGTTTCCGCCGTGAGCTTCTTCGGTCCCCGTCCCATCTCCGCGCTGGTCCGCTGGAGGAAGTATTCCGCCAGGGGAAGGAGGTCCTCCCGGCGCCCCCGCAGGGGAGGAAGCTGAATCGGGATGCCGTCGATCCGGTAATACAGGTCCTCCCGGAACTTGCCCGTTTCCATCCGCTTCCGCAAATCGCGGTTGGAGGCGCAGATGAGACGAGCGTCCGCCGTGAGCGTCTTCACCCCGCCGACGCGTTCGAACTCGCGGTCCTGGAGGACCCGCAGGAGCTTCCCCTGCATGGGGAGCGGCACCTCGCCGACCTCGTCCAGGAAGAACGTCCCTCCGTCCGCGAGCTCGAACCGTCCGGGCTTGGAAGTCACCGCGCCGGTGAACGCCCCCTTCTCGTACCCGAAGACCTCCGCCTCCCACAGCGTCGGGGGGATCGCGGCCCCGTTGACCTTGATGAAAGGACCGTCCCGGCGGCCGCTGATCCGGTGGATGGCGCGGGCCACCAGCTCCTTTCCCGTCCCCGTCTCTCCCGTGGTCAGCACGGGAAAGGGGGAGGTGGCGGCCTTCTCGATCACCTTGCGGACCTCGAGCCATGCGGGGGAGCGTCCCACCATTCCGAACCACTCCTCCCCGGAGGCGCCCGCGCCCGCCTCCCCCGCTTCCGCGGCGGCCGTCCGGACGGCGTTCCCGACGACGCGCAGCAGCTCCGCCTCGTCGAAGGGCTTTGTAATGTAGTCGAACGCCCCGGAGCGGATCGCGCTCACCGCGTCCCCGATCGTCCCGTAGGCCGTGACCAGGATGACCGGAAGGGAAGGGTGCCGCTCCCGGCAGTGCCGGAAAAGGGCCAGCCCGTCCATCTTCGGCATCCGGATGTCCGAAACCAGCGCGTCGGCATGGTTGGAGTCGAGCCACGAGGCGGCCGCTGCCCCGTCGGCGGCTTCCGCGATGTCGTATCCTTCCCGGACCAGCATCGCGCGCAGCACGCGGCGCAGGTTCCGGTCGTCCTCCGCGATCATGATTTTTGCGCGCAACGGCTCACTCTCCCGGTAGCTTGATGAGAAACCGGCTCCCTTTGCCGGGAGCGCTTTCGACGGCGATGGAACCCCCGTTTTCCTCAACGATCCTCCGGCAGATGGCCAGCCCCATCCCCACGCCGCGCTCCCGGGTGGTGAAGAAGGGGCGGAAGATCTGCGGCCGGTCCTCGTCGGAAATCCCGGTCCCCGTGTCCTCCACCGAGATCCGCGCTTCCCCGCCGGCGAACTGCACGCGGAGGGTGAGCTCCCCGCCGTCATCCATCGCTTCCACCGCGTTCGTCAGGAGATTGAAGACGACCCGCTCGATCTCGGAGGGGTCGGCGTTCACCTTGGGGACGGGATCGGCGAAGTAGATGCCGGGATGGATCCGCGCCATCTTTTCCGCCCTCTCGCGCTTCAGGCGCGCCATCGCCCTTTCCACGGGCTCCCGCAGGGAGATCAAGGACGGGGTGCGGTCCACGGGGCGGGCATATTCGAGGAACTCCGTCACCACGCTGTTCAGCCGGTCGGCCTCCTCGACGATGATGTCGAGGAACTCCCGGTCCCGGGGCGGCGCCTCCCGGGAGAGAAACTGGGCCGCCCCCTTGATCACGCCGGCCGGGGTGCGCACCTCGTGGGCCAGGCCCGCCGCCAGCTCGCCGACCGTTGCGAAATGCTCCCTCCGCTGGATGCGCTGCTTCTGCCGGAGGTTCTCGACGGCGAGCCCGATCCCCTCCAGGAAAGGGAGGAGCAGCTCCATTTCCCGGACCGACGGAGATTTCTCCTTCCAGCGAAACAGGGTCGCCCCCACGATCTCCCCCCTCAGGAACACCGGGAAGGAGGCGTCCCACGAATCGTCCCATATGGCCACGTCCGCCGCGCGGGACCCCCCGTGCTCCATGAAGCGCAAGGTGGGAAACCGCCCCGCGAAGCGCTGGAATGCGCGGAGGTACTCGTCCGGGCGGACCGGCAGCGTCCCGATCCCTTCGTCGGTCCCCCCTTCCGCACGGATCCAGAGCGATGCCCTCGCGACGAACGGAATCTGCGCCAGCCCCCCCTCCACCGTGAACGCGATTTCGAACAGGGAGGAACACTCGGCGAGTTTCTTCGCAAGGTCCCCCAGCCGGGCATGGACGGCGCGCGACTCGCGGACCAGCAGGTCGGACGAGATCCCCCCCAGCTTCCGCATCAGCACGGGATAGAACGTCAGCAGGAAAAAGGAGATCAGGAACACCCCGGCCAGCGGGAACCAGAATTTGCGGCCGGAGGCCACCTCCAGGACCCCGAAGATGACGGCGAAGGCGAACACCTGGATCACCAGGATGATCCCCCTCCCCACGATATCGGGAAACTCGAAGAAATGAAGGTGGAGGATCCCCGTCGCCATGAAGTAGAAGAAGAGCAGGATGGCGAAGGCCGCCAGCGGCGGAAAGTAGATCCCCGTCCCCGGCAGGAAGTTCAACGGGGCCACCAGGCTCGCGATCCCTCCCCCCACCAGGAGGAATTGGAACTTCTTCCGCTCGACGGAGGACGGGTTCGCCCGGAAGCCGTGGCGGACGACGATGTGGAGGCAGAGTCCCAGGTAGGGATACACGTAGAAAAGCGCCGCGTAGTTCCACCAGGGGGAGGAGAGGAGCCGGTCGCTGAAGACGGAAAGCAGAAACGCTCCGCTGATCCACATCCCCGAGACCAGGGCCGCCCGGAACCACTTCGGGCGCGTGCGGACCGCGGCCCCGCTGTACCGGAGGGCGAAGGGAGGGATGAACATGACGCCGGCGAGGGAGACGCGGTGCCAGAAGTCGGAGCCCAGCGTCTTCCAGAGGTACTCGGGGAGGCACCAGAGGAAGATGAGGAGCGACAGGTCCGCGAACGCAAGCGCTTCCCTGTCGTTCCTCGCCCATACGCGCAGGTACCCCGCGATCGCGAGGGCGACGATCGCCGCTACGAGGCTCCCCTGGGAGTAGTAATCCATACGGAAATCCCAGAATAGCCCGAAAAACGCCTTCCCGTGACGGGAAAATGCCTACTTGAGGCGGCCCTCCGCCGCCTTCCAGTCGATGTTCTTGAAGAAGGAGGCGATGTAGTCCGCACGCTTCAGGCCGTAATCGACCATGAAGGCATGCTCGAAAACGTCCATCACCAGGATCGGCGCCGCGCCGGCGGGATTCCCCACGTCGTGCTCGTTGACTCACTGGCTGATGAGGCGGCCCCCGACCGCATCCTGGTACAGGACGACCCAGCCGATCCCCCGCATCGCCCCCGCGGCGCGAAAATCCGCCTCCCATTTTTCGACGCTGCCGAACTCCGCGGCCACCGCTTTCCCGAGACGGCTGCCGGCGTCCAGCGCGCCCTTGCCGCCCAGGTTCTCGAAGTAATACTCATGGAGGCGCATCCCGTTGAACTCCCACCCGAGACGCCGCTTCAGCTCCGCGTACTCCGGAGTGGCGGTCTTCCCCTCCGCCAGCATCCCTCCGAGGATGTCCAGGAGCTTGTTCGTGTTCGTCACGTATCCCTGGTACAAGGTAAAGTGGTTTTTCAGAAGCGTTTCGCTGAAGCCTTCCATCCCGAGTAGCTTTTCATAGTTCTTCGCGGCGTACGCCATCGCTTCGCCCCCTTTCGACCCGATGTTTGCATTGCACGGACGGACGGTTCCTGGAACCGGAAACCTTGCGTTCCCTTACTATATGCCGGGATAGAGCCGGCGGTTTCAAAATATCCGGGCGAAAAAAAAACCCTCCATTCGCTTTCCGCGAAGGAGGGTTTTTT
>JACRMU010000058.1:5332-29708 GCA_016219515.1 Deltaproteobacteria bacterium | reverse complement strand
GCGCCCGGGCGGGAAGCTTTTCCACGGAAAGCCCCCACGCGTCGACCGGCGCCTTCCGGGAAGCCCGTCGAGCCTCCATCCCCTCCAACTCGGCCACGCCCAGCTCCACCCGGGCCCGCTTCCCCCCGCGGAGGATCTCCAGGGAGACGGCGCTGCCCGGGGAGGCGGAGGCGACCAGTTTCTGGAACTCCTTGACGCCGGAGACGGCCTTCCCCCCGAAGGAGATGATGATGTCCCCGCCGCGCAATCCTCCTTTTTCGGCCGGGCTGCGGGGGACGACCCGGTTGACGAGGATCCCCTTTTCTCCCTTCGCGCCGAACGACTCCGCCAGGTCCGGGGTCAATCCCTGGATCCCCACGCCCAGCCACCCGCGCCGCACCGTCCCGTTCCGCGCCAGCTCCTGCTCCACCGACATGACGGTATGGATGGGGATGGCGAAGCCGATCCCCTGCCCGGCGCTCACCATCGCGGTGTTGATCCCCACCACCTCCCCGCGGGTGTTCAGCAGGGGGCCGCCGGAGTTGCCCGGGTTGATCGAGGCGTCGGTCTGGATGAAGTCGTCGGTCGACTCCACGCCCAGGTCGGTGCGCCCCGTCGCGCTGATCACCCCCACGGTGACGGTGCTCTCCAGCCCGAAGGGGTTCCCCACGGCGATGGCCCACTCCCCCACCTTGAGGCGGGTGGAGTCGCCCAACGCCGCGACGGGGAGTTTCCCCGACGGCTGGATCCGCAGGAGCGCCACGTCCGTGCGCGTGTCCGCGCCCACGACCCGCGCGGGATACTCCGAGCGGTTCCACAACCGGACGATGATCTCGTCGGCGTCCCGGATGACGTGCTCGTTGGTCACGATCAGTCCGTCCTCCGCGACGATCACCCCAGAGCCCAGGGAGTTCTCCGGGTTCCCCCCGTTATCCTCCATCTGACCGGTGAGAGGATCTTGCATCCTCTGGCGGTCCGAACGGGGGGGCACACCTTTTCCTCTTGGAAAAGCGGTAACCGTTCGTATATTTACGACGGACGGCACGGCCCGTTCCACCGCCTTGACGAATTCCTGCTGCCGTGACGCGACATCGGGGGAACCGGAAGGCGTTCCCCCTCCGGGGGAGCATCCGGCGAAAAGGAGGGCCCCGAAAACAAGGATCGCGACGGACCGCGCTTTCATCTTCCCGTTCCGCCCGCGGCCGCGGGGTTGTGCTCGCCCCTGCCGGGTTCCTTCCTCGCGGGAAATTTCGCCCCCTTCGCGTACTGCACGTCCCGTTTGATCTGCCGGACGAGCTCCTCCACGCTCTTGAACTTCTTTTCGTCCCGGATCCGATCCCGGAAATAGACATGGACCTCCTGCCCGTAGAGGTCCCCGTCGAAATCGAACAGGTGGACCTCCACGCCCAGCGAGTTCTCCCCGAACGTGGGGTTGAACCCGATGTTCGCCACGCCGCGGCGGCGGACGCCGCCGACCTCCGCGTCCACGACGTACACTCCGGGAAGAGGAATGAGCTCCTGCTGGTACTGGACGTTGGCCGTCGGGAACCCCAGATTCTTCCCCCGGCCTGCCCCCGTGATCACCGGGCCCGATATCCCGTAGGGACGGCCCAGGAGCTCCTCGGCCTCCCGCACCCTGCCCGCGAGCAGCAGGTCGCGGATCCGGGTGGAGCTGACGATCAGCCCTCCCCGCACCAGCGGCGGCACGACCTCCACCTCGAACCCCAGCTCCCGGCCGATTTGGGCAAGCGCCGGCGGCGTGCCGGTGCGGTTCCTTCCGAAGGTGAAATCGTATCCGACGACCACGTGGCGGGCCCGCAGCCGGCGCGACAGGACCTCCCGGGCGAACTCCTCCGGCCACATGCGGCCCACCTCCCCGGTGAAGGACTCCACGATGAGGGTATCGATGCCGGATGCGGCGATCAGGCCGGCTTTTTCTTCCAGGGAGGTGATCTCGTAGAAGCGGGCCTTCGGGGAGAAGAACCGCACGGGGTGGGGCGAAAACGTCATCGCGACGGAATGTCCTTCCGCGGCCGCGGCCCGCGCGACCGTCCGCCGGAGCAGTTCCTGGTGCCCCAGGTGGACCCCGTCGAAGTTTCCGATCGTCACGGAGGTCTCGGACTTCGGAAAAAACGCGGAGGAGCCGTTCACGACAATCATCCGTCTTTCCCTTTCGTCGCACCCGCCGGGGGTTTCCTTCCTTCCACGCTCCGGCGGATCTCCCTTGCCGGTGCCGCTCGTACAGGCGCCCTGAAAGTTATGATACTATAACCGGATTCCGGCGATGCGCCGCATTTATCCGCCGCAGCTTCGCGCGCCGGCGATTCGCTCGGGACCGCCGGGAGCTTGCGCAGAATGAAAATTGTCCATAAATATCTCCTGACCGAGTCCCTCGGCCCCTTTCTGATCGGCCTCTTCACGTTTTCCCTCGTCGTGCTGCTCCAGCGGTTTTCGCGCATCGCCGACCTGGTGATCGCCAAGAGCGTCCCGCTGCCCCTCGTGGGAAAACTGCTCCTTTCCCTGTTCCCGACGTTTCTCGAGATCATCCTGCCTGCCGCCCTTCTCCTCGCCATCCTGCTCGCGCTGGGAAGACTCGGCGCCGACTCGGAAACGACCGCCCTCCGGACCGCCGGCATCGGGATGCGGGGAGTTCTCCTCCCGGTCCTCCTGCTGAGCGGGGGGACCTTCCTGGCCAGCCTCTTCATCGGCTGGAACGGCATCCCGTGGGGCACGCGGCAGATGCAGCAGACGCTGGCCCGCATCGTTTCCCTCCGGGCCGGGGCCGGGGCGGCGGAGCACGTTTTCCAGGAGGTCGCCCCCGACGTCCTCCTGTTCCCGGACCGCGTCTCCTCCGACGGGACGCGGATGAGCGGCATCCTGCTCTCCCAGCGGATCGCGGGAAAGGACCCGCTGCTGGTCTTCGCGAAGGAAGGGGAGTTCCTCCCGGGAAACGGCAGCCGCATCGTGAGCCTTTCCCTCGCGGACGGGACGATCCACCACGAGGACCTCACGTCCGGCGCGTACCGGATGGCCGCCTTCCGCGGGATGGACTTTCACCTCCCGGCAGGGCTGGCCGGAGCGGCGGACACGGGGGACCCGAAGCGGCTCACCCTCCCCGAGCTCTCCCGCGGGAGCTCGATCCTCGGGAACACGGGGAGAGGCCCCTCCTACCGGTACCATTTCCACCGCCGGCTTTCGCTGGCGGCATCCTGCATCGCCTTCGGCCTGTTCGCCCTCCCGCTCGGGCTCGCCCGGCGGGCCCGGGGAAAGTCTCCCGCCTTCGCGATCACCGTCGCGCTGATCCTCTTCTTCTACGTTTTCCTGGCCGTCGGCGGAGCGTTGGAGTCCCGGGCCCCCGCCGCGATGGTCCTCCTTTTGTGGCTGCCGAATGCCCTCGTCCTCGCTGCGGCCTGCTGGATCCTGTGGCGGTCCGACAAGCAGGTGATCTCCCTGCCCGCGCTCTTCCGGGGCGCGACGGAGAAGAGATGACCATCCTTTCCCGCTATCTCTTCCGGGAGTTCCTGAAGATGGCCGCCGCCTGTCTTATCGGATTCCTGGCCCTCTTCCTCGTGATCGACTTCGTCGAGGCGGCCGACGAGCTCCTTAAGCACCACGCCACGACGTCGGAAATCCTCCGGTACTACCTGTTCCGGATTCCGAACGTCTTCTTCCTGATCTCCCCCGTCGCCGTGCTCGTGGCCGTCCTGATCACCGTCAGCCTGCGGGCGCGCGCCAACGAGTTCACCGCCATGTTCTCCGTGGGGGTAAGCCCCCTGCGTGCGTTCGCACCCCTGGTCATCGGCTGCACCCTCGTCTCGGCCCTCTCCCTCGGAAGCTCGGAGATCCTGGCTCCCCAGGCCAACCGGAAGGCCCGGGAAATCGCGCGAGCCCGGATCCGCCCCGGGCGGGTCGCCGCCCAGTTCTCCCTGAACCGTTACTGGATCCGGGGGGAGAATGCCTTCCTCTCCGCCCAGGTGATCGACGCGGAGAACCACGCCCTGAACGGTTTCCAGTACATCGAGATCGACCGGGACTTCCGCCCCGTCCGGCGCATCGACGCGACGGAGGCGGCCGTCCTCCCCGGAGGAGCGTGGCGGCTCCGGGACGGACGGGAACGGCGCTTCGACGCGGACCTGAAGCCCTTGCCGTTCCGGGAGAAGGAGTTCGCCTTCCCCGAGACGATCCAGGGATTCCTGGACGGGGAAACCCCTCCCGGCGAGATGACCTACGAGCAGCTTTCGGGGTATGTCCGGGAATCCCAGGCGCGGGGATACGACGTGCGGCGCTACGAGGTGGACCTGCACTCGAAATTGTCGTACCCGTTGCTGAACGTCATCATCGGCCTGATCGCCATCCCCATCGCCCTGCGCACCCCCCGCGCGGGAGGCGTGTGGAGAAGCATCGGAGCGGGGCTTCTGATCGGATTTTTCTGCTGGATGACGCTCTCCGCGTCGCTTTCCCTGGGGCGGAAAGGGCTTTTCCCCCCCATCGCCGCGGCCTGGCTCCCGGACCTGCTGTTCGCCACAGCCGGGGTCCTGCTCTTCCGCCGAAAACCTTCCTGACGTTCCCTTTGTCAAAGCGGACGAAGAAATACCGGGAGAGCGGACGGGGGTGATGAGACCCCCGTTCCTTTCAAGGAGGGGATTTCCTTGTCTCCCGGCGCCTTTTTAGATGATCGCCGGGGGCATCGTGATTCTCAAGAGACGGACGATTCCCCCTCTGGCGGTGTCCGGCTTTGCAACATCAGGGCATCCGCCTTTTGCCACTCCGTTACCATCTGCGGAAGTGCCGGCGACTCGGGGTTCACGCCAAGCTTCAATGCAATTTCCGAGGGAGGGATATTGCCCTTGGACCCACGCATGAGCGCCCTTATATATGCATGCACGGCGATCTTTTCTTGATAGATAATCTTTTGTTCAAAGTACACCCACTTATCATCCCAGCCGATTATGCGCGAATGAATCGCATACGCCGCAAAAAGCGGTAATGATTTTCTGAACGCGATCAGCGTGGAACCGGCAATCGGCCGCCACTTCTCCTTTAGGACGAATTGCAGTATTCCGGCGCGAATGAGGAGATCATAGCGGCCGAAATCCATGCTGGTCTGTATAAGGCCATTGTTCAGATGCACATTGAAATCAACATCGCCCAGCATGACGCGTCCATTGATGATGGACGTATCGAGGATTGCTAATCTTTTCGGTTTCAGTAAAATGCGCACCAGCAATATGGCGACCCTGAATACATATCGAAACATATGACCTTGCTCCTTTGGTTCCTATGCCTTGGCCTCGGTCTTCTGGTAACCCGGCCTCCACAGGAGGCCGTCCGCGTCGGGGATGAAGAGGGATGTCATTGTTTCCGCGGTCTAACGCCCCGCTTCAGCTGCGGGCGCTCATGTCTCACTGATGGCGAGCCGTCAGCTTCAGCCGGTAGTTAGATGGCGGAATAAAGCGCCTGTACCCATACCCGATCATCTTGTGCGCAGGGATTCGTAGCTGGACCTGCGGTCATGGCGTCGAGCAAGTTCGCTTGAATATTGCCTTCCGAGTTTGTCCGCGTACCCGGTCATCCAGGCAGTCAGTCGGGTCGATCCGGCGGGTGGAGACTCTGTACAGAGTCGGTTCTCCATGAGACCTCGAATTTCCTCCCTCGTGATCACGACATCACCGACCGCCAATCCGACGAAACGTCCGATCAAATAACCGAAATGAGGGGAAACTTGGATTATCGGCCTCGTCTTCCCGATAGCACGCCCAATGGCCTCAACGAGTTCTCGGTACGTGAAGGTTTCTGGCCCGATGGCATCGATTATCGCGTTATCGTTTTTCTTCCCCTGATCAACTGCGAGAGCGGCAAGGTCATCAACGTAGATCGGCTGAAGCTTGCACTCGCCGTCGCCAAACACCGCAAAGGCGGGGAAGCACCTGAGTATCCAAGCGATGTTGTTGATCAGGATGTCTTCTTTCCCGAACAATACTGTTGGGCGCAAGATGGCATAGGGAATGCCGGAATTTTTAACCGCCCGCTCCAATACCGATTTGCCCTTGAAGTATGGGAGATCTGAATCTTCGGAAGGGTTCGTAATGCTCACATGCACGATTCGTTTCACGCCTGCTTGCTTCGCCGCCTCGATTAACGTCAGCGTATTCCTGACTGCCTGATCATGGTTGAAGCCAGTGTGGTCGAACCGGACCCAATACGTGCGGTTTGTATATATTTTCTTTGTCTCTTTTTTCCATACCTCACGAGACTAAATATACTTAGGGGCCAAAATAATCTACTTATTGCCTTTATGTGTACTTAACTACATCGCACTGATAACTTGGCCGAATGCCTCGACTTGCTGCCAGTCAGTGAATTCAACCACGGCTTTTGGATTAGTCGGCCCGTTAGTCATCAACATTATAAGCCGAATTGCTAAACGGTCGAAGAAGTTGTATCGAGGATAATCGATTTTGCCAGCGAAAACGGCCATTTTCTTTGGATGCCACGATATCTGTTTGAGAAATTTCTGCGTATAAGGATTGGTTTCGGGTTGATTCTTATCTGGCTTTCGAGCGGTGACATTAACAGAAAAAAAGGCGTTTGATTTCTCAGTTAGAAAATGTTCGTTTCTCTTGATGAAGTCGATAATTAGCGGGCTATGCTTCCCATAACGAATGCTGGCGCCTATTACGATTTTATCGAAGGATCCCAAGTCAACTTGAGATTCATTTTGAATAGATACCATTTTGACTTGATGCCCCTGCTGTTCAATAACATCTTGCATCTTATGGCAAATCTTCCTGGTTTGCCCATCTGCGGATGAATAGATGATGAGGATTTTAGCCATTTGTCTTTATCAATAACCTTTACGATATTTTCTCACATAACGAATTCGAGTTCAGCGGCGAGCGTAGCGAGTCCCCTGCAACGAGTGGTTATGCATGCTGAGGCCCCACCAGGAGATGCCCTATGCGCTCCACAGGCGGGCAGCTACGGGTGCGCCATAGGCTGCGACAAGGAATGCGAAGGAGAGAGTGAAGGCGTAGTGCATTACCAGAAAGCGGGTATCTTGCTTGATCGGTGACGGCTTGAAGTAGGTCAACTGCCACAGAAGGCGCCAGCTCCAAAATAGCGATAGAGATACGCAAAGAACTGATGCGGGTTCCGTCGATTGCGAGAGCAGCGCCGAGTACCGCAAGGTAAGGGCGCCAACGAGATATAAGAAAATGGTGGAGCCAATGTGAATCGTTGTAAATACCTTCGCATTGTGAACGCTAATGCTCGCAAACGCTCGCTTCCAACCGAAGATGCGATGGAAGGCGGTATGGCCGATCCCGATAAGCACGGTGACGATACCTGCGGCTTGCAGTGCAAACTCGAAAGAGCCGAATGTCATGAAGTGGACCTCCTTGGTCGAGTGTGCCCAACGCTCCGCTTCAGCTGCTGGCGCTCATGTCTTACTGATGGCGAGCCGTCAGCTGCAAGCGGTAGTTAGGCGTCAAGTGGTACGGCAACCCACCAAATACTTGTAGCCATATTCGGCAACAGGCTCTCCCCGCTGGTTTGAAACCTTACACTTTAAATTTACGATCCCTCGGTCCGGTTTGCTCCGTGATCGTTTGAGATCTGACCAATAAGCGTCAACGGAAAGGACATCCCCTGGCCTGACTGGATTAAAAAGCTTTACCTCATCGATTCCAAGCCCACTCATGATGGCCATTTCGCCTTGTGCATCCACCACAACCCGGGTGCACGCCGAAATAGTATGAAGTGAAGAAGCTATGAGCCCGCCAAAAATCGATGCCTTCGCAATCTCTTCGTCGACATGAAATGGCTGTGGATCATACCGTTTTGCAAAGTTGATAATTTCTTCCCGCGTAAAAACCACTGGACGACACGAAAGGCGCTCCCCATCTTTCATGTCGTCCCAATATTTCTTCTTCATATTCGGCCTATTCTCTTTTCATATGGTTAGCCGTTTGCCCTTTTTCCTCAGCAGATACCCGGAATAGGAAAGCATGCTCTCCCCGTTTTCAGTGACCGCCCGGACCGTTTCGCCCATTCCCCGTCCGAACCCGCGGATCACCGCTTCGTCGTCGGAGACCGGGGCGATCGCGAAGCTCGCCGTGCCGGGAAAGAGAAGCGGGATGGAGTAATCGACGAACAGGAACCCGCTCTCCGCGCGGAGCCGTACCTTTTCCGGCAGGACGGCATCCTCTCCCGGATTGGCGATTTCGTACTCCCCCGTTCGCCCGAGCCACTGCGCGGGGACAGGCACCGGCTGTAATCGCTCTCCGATCGGGAATTCCCGCCCATGCATGCGGGCCGCAAGGATCTCCCGTCCGGCGACGTCGGACCGGGAGATTCCGACGCCCTCCAGCTCATCGATCCGTATGGGGAATATTCCCAGGAGCCGGTATTGCAGACCAAGCGAACCGTCGGCGCGGGGGATCAACCGCAGTGTCCGGTTCATGATGTCGGCCCGCAGCCCCCCCGACGCCTTGCGGACGTTCACCGCGCCCACCGGAGTGGCGTACCACCCCTCGTAGCGTTGCAGCGCCTCCGGGGACAGGGGGACCTCGCCCCCTACGGGCTTTTCCCGTTCCGGCTGCCGAATGCCCGTTTTCGCCTCGAGGGCGAGCTTCAGCGCTTCCGCCGCTACCTTCCCCACAACCCTTCCCGCCGTGTCGGAGTTCGCAAGGACCACCACCCCCAGTTTTTGTTCGGGCAGAACGATTATCTGTCCATGGAATAAAAGCGTCGCGCCGGCGTGGTACGCCACCGGGCCGCCATTGCGGATGTCGATGTCCCCCGGCCCTCCGAGCATCCAGCCGAGCCCGACCCGTAAATCAAGGTCGAGTGGAACTTCGGCGTTCTGGGGGCGGAGCATTTCGGCAAGCGTTTCCGGCTTCACGACTTGCCGATCGCCGCCTTTCCCCCCCGTGAACACCATCCGAATGAAGCGGCTCAGATCAAGCACGCTGGTGTTCAGCCCCCCGGCGGGAACGTCGCGCAGCGGGGGATCTTCAGCTTCCGCCCCCTTCCGGTACCCTTTCGCCGCAAGGGGCGTCCGGTCGACCGACGGGGAAAAGGACGAATTGTTCATCCCCAGCGGTAGAAGGATCTCGTCACGAATGTGGGATGCGAAGTCGCGGCCGGCGGCCTTCCCGATCGCATCACCGAGAAGGGTCACCCCGAGGTTGGAGTAGGAAAACACGGCGCCGGGCGGATTCGCCGCGTATTCGTCCCCGAGGCGGTCGGCCACCCGGGTGAACGGTTCTGGATTCCGGGTCCACATCCCTTTCAGATGGTCCGAGGGCAGCCCCGAATGGTGGGTCATGATGGAGCGCGGGGTGACGGGAGCCGCAGCCGGAAAACGGGTTCTCATGGAGAATTCGGGCAGGTAGTCCTGCAACGGCCGATCGATGTCCAGCTTTCCACGCTCCGCAAGCTGCATGGCCGCAGTCGCCGTGAAGAGCTTCGAAATGGAGCCGACCCGGTAGACCGTTTCCCGCGAAGCCGGTACGTTCCCGGCCTTGTCGGCGTAACCGAACCCTTCCGCCCACACCACCCGCTGGCCGTCTACCAGCGCGATGCTCAAACCCGTCACGTCCCGCTTCTTCATTTCGTAGCGGACCAGCGCCGATACGTACTCCGCAACCTTTGCGTAATCGCCCCTTCCAATCGATTCCGGGCGCGTCGGGGCGCTCGCGCAGCCGGCAATGCAAACCATCAACAGCAGAATCGTCCAGCGTCCCGGAGTGCCCTTCATTTGCGCCTCCGACGCCCTCCGGATTTCCGGACCAGCCAACGCAGGAACACGACCCGACGGGACCAGGCCCTCGGCGGCCCGGCATCGCGGAACGCTCCTTGAACCTTGTCCAAAGCGTCCTCCAGCAGAGCATCGTGGAGAGGACGGATGATCAGGGACCAGTTCAGGACCTCCACCCCCACGGTCCGCATTTCTATGACGTGACGGAGCTTGCTGGCTCCCCCCCCGGCGTCTTCCACGTCGAACCCATGGGTTCCCACGAACCCTTCCGGTGAAAGGAATCGGAACCGGACTCTTCGGCCCGACTCGTACGACTCGACCCGGTACCGGATCGGTCCATGCCCCCCAACCGCCCCGACCTGGAGCGGGCGGTCGAGTTTCATGGGAGGCCACCTCTCGTGAGGCCAGACCACGTCGCCGGCCGACCCGAGGGTATCGATCATTCTCCCCACCGCATCGGCAGTCACGGGGATCACCCGCTCGTGGATGTTCGTGACGGTCGGCATCATGTTCCCTCGTTCGTGTTTTCTTCGAGCAGGCCGGTCTTGCCTGCGCAGGAATTCCAGCGGCCCAGGATGGCGGGGCGCTTCTCGCCGCCTGTAATCAGCTGGAACGTGGTCACTTCCGGCCCGATCTGCGCAAACAGGTTGACATCGGAATCGTGGAAGACCGGCCCTTTAAGCCATGTTTCGAGACGTTGAGCCTCCCCCGCGCCGGATATCCGCAATCGCGCCATGCACTGCCCGAGGATCAGTTGGGGATGATGAAGGGCTCGAGGGAAACCGAACCTCCTGGCGTACCAGTCCCAGTAATGTATGCCGTTGTAATCCCCCGTAAAGCCGCTCATGCGCCACCCCGTACCGGACCGGGTCCGCCACCGGTCGACAACAAATCCCCCCGCCTCCGGCGCGCATCTCCCCTCCGGAACCGGATCCGCCTCACCAAAGCGGCCCCGGTAGTAGTACGTGTTGATGCTCTCCCACATCAGTTCGTCCCGCGAGCGCACCGTGGTGTGCAGATCGACTTCCGCGCCCTTTTCCAGGATCCGCTGACACGCGACGCGCGTCTCCATATCGAGCACCGCGTCCTCCGGGATCGGCCGGCGCTGGAGAATGCGGTTACGGATTTGAAGACCGTTCCATGGCCGGATCGGGAAAGCGGGATGCGTGATGATCACCATCTGCAGCTGAAAGCCGAAAACATGGGGATAGAGCATCGGCAAGGTCCGGTCGGCGCGCAGCCCGGCGAGCCGGAGGAATTCGGCGATGCGGCCGCGATCGACCCGGTGCCCCCTCCAGATCGCACGGACGGGCGGAAAACCGCCCGCCTTCTTCAGTCCCGCCGAAGGAGTCAGGCTGCGCAGCATGTAAGCGGCGACCGACGGCCGGCGATGGAACTCGACACTATTCTTCAATGACCCCTCCCAATACCCGAAGGTGGTTGCGAAACGTGTAGGAAGGATCATCCGCCCTTTTCATCAGGTAGTCGCCGAACGCGAGTTGCTCGCGGAGCTTCTTTCCGGCCCGTATCGCATGGGCCTGCTGCCGCTCCGTTTGCCATATCCCGCGGGCTGCGGAAAGAATCCCGTCCGCATCCCGGCCTGGCGCGAAAAGGATTCCGTCGTCGTCGGCAAAAGCCACGTCTTCCGAGCGGACGGAAATATCCCCGAAACGGGCCATAAGCAGCGCATCGGATTCGCGTGGATCAAGTCGTTGAGGTCCTGCGGGACACGTCCCGTAGCTGAACACGGGAAAACCTATCTCCACGAGCTCCGCCGTATCGCGGTGGCATCCCCAAATCACGATACCGGACAGTCCGCAGGCCCGCGCTTCCAAAGTCAGCAGATCACCCAGGCAAGCCTCATCCATTCTTCCGCCGTTATCCACTACCAGAACGTTCCCCTGCTCCGCGGTCCCCATAGCCTCGAGGATGACATCCACGCTCCCGGTATGGCGCACCGGCAGAACGCGTCCGGCCACGCGGCCTCCCGGTATGACGGGACGAACCCCGGGGGGGGCGATACGAAGGGCTACCCCCAACCGCAGGCAGGCATCCGCGATCAGCGGAGTGGATAGCTTCGAAAATGCACTGCTCCATCGCCGGTTGCGGGAAATCACGGCTTCACTCTCGACACGACCCACACCTGTTGAAAAGGGTCGCCACGTCATCTTCCACACTCTCGCCCACACATCGCATTGATTCTCCTATCGGGTCACAACCATCGTCCTAGTCCTTTCAACCACCTGCTCCGGGAACGGACAGGACTTCCGCAGCGCCGTGTCGATATGCACGGCTGTTAGCTCGGTGACCGCCGAGATCTCCCCCGTCTCCTCGTTGACCATTTCGTGGAAGAAGCGGATCGCCTTCTCCTTGATCTCCAGCACGCCGGTCCGGATGGTTACGACGTCTCCTGGGTGAAGCTCGCGCTTATACGTGATGTTCTGCTGGACGGCAGCCATGCCCCGGTTCTGCCCGCGGAGGAAGGACGGGGGCATGCCGAGCATCGCGAAGTACTGCCAGGTGGCCTCATCGAACTTTCCCACGTACCACATTACGTTCAAATGCCCCATGTGATCGCACTGCCAGGGGTAGACTGCGCCCCGGTACGTAACCGGCAAATCGGACATCTCCACACCTCCGGAAATCAATATTTTCGGGAAGCCCGTCGCCACTCTCGCATATGCCGCCGTTCACTGCGATTTTTTGAAAAACTTCTGCAATCTCTCCGCCACCTCGCGGAAATCGCCGACGCTCGAATATCCGTTGATCGTTTCCAGCCGCAACGCATCATCCAATGATCGACCAATGACGTCGTGAATCGTCTCCTTGGCGGACCGGATCGCCTGCTGGCTATTCTTGAGAATCGTCTGCGCCACCTTCTCCGCGGCAGGCATCAATTCCTCGTGCGGAACGACCTTGTTCACCAACCCAAGTCGGTACGCCTCTTCCGCGGAAACCTCCCGGCCGGTCAGGGTCAGATCGAGGGCCGTTCCTACACCGGCGATCGCGACGAGCCGGACGATCCCCCCGTCTCCCTGGTGCAAACCCTGCCGCACCTCGAACACCCCGAACCTGGCCTTTTCTGATGCAATGCGGATGTCGCACGCAAGTGCGAGCTCGAAGCCGCCCCCGATCGCATAGCCGTTGACCGCCGCGATGATCGGCTTCGTAATCCTGTGCTGACCTCTGGTGATCCCTCCCCCGATCCCTCGCGCCGCGTTCTTCCGGGCATCGAGCATGTTCGCGTGCTCCCACTTCGGGATGAACGATTTCAGATCCGCCCCCGAGCAGAAGGCCTTGCCCGCCCCGGTGACGATCGCAACATCGATCGAATCGTCCAAGCTGAAGTCCGCCCAAACGTCCCACAAGACATCGTTCAATTCGTCGTCCAGGGCGTTGAGCGCCTCCGGCCGGTTCAGCGTGACGTAACCGATTCGATTTCTCTTTTCGAATAGGACCTTGCTCATCGCATTCCCCCCTTCCGCCTTCTTCGGGCCCGCTCTTTTCTCCTGCGCATTCTCCCCGTTGATTCTGGAACGTCGGCCGACTATGAAATAAGCGACCGGTCGGTATTTAGCCGAAGACACCCGATGCTTTCGCGGGATCCCGCTGAATCTTCTCCTTAAGCCCTTAGCAGTTGGATGTAGGAGTTGAGCTGACGCTCGATCGCCCGGGGGAACCGGTTGTCCCGGGTCGCGACATACAACGCGGCCGCGCCGTTGATGGATGTCACGATAAAATCGGCTACCTCCTTCGGCCGGACGCCCGGCTTCAGCTCGCCGGCGGACTTCGCCTCCTCCAGCCAGGAAGCCAGCAGGTCCGAGAACTGCATGAAGCCCTCGACGATCCGGCCGCTCATCGCGGCGGACTGCCCGGAGAGTTCGACGAGCATGTTGAAGAAGAAGCAGCCGCCCTCGAACACCTCTGCGCAGACGTAGTCCCGCAGGTCGTTCTCGACCGTCCTGGCGATCCTGTCCAGCGGGTCGGAGACCTTCCGTACGCCCTTGAAAACGATCTCCCTCCAGATCTCGACCGCTCTCTCGTATGCGGCGTTCCAGAGGGCTTCCTTGCTGTCGAAGTGGGCGTAGAGCCCCCCCTTCGTCAGCCCGGTCGCGGCCATGATGTCGCTGATGGAGGCGTTGTAGTACCCCTTCACCGAGAAAATCTGCAGCGACTTCTCGATGACGTTGTGGCGCGTCTCCCTGCCGTCTTTCCTCATGAAGCCGCCTTGCGATCCTGCACGCTGAGCTCAAGCACGATCCGGCCCCAGCCGCCGCACCGCACACCGACGTCGAAACATCCCGCGCGCTTGAACCGTAAATCATTCGGATCGACGCCGGCGTAAAAGAGCTCGTTGGCGGCATAGATCATTGGAGTTGCGGAGCTGAGGGCATAAACGCAGACCTTTTTTGGGCAACGTTTGGTGAGGAGGTTCCCGGCGCCATCGAAGTTGAACTTGTCCCCAACCTTGTGCCCGCTGTTGCAGCCGTGAGATTCCACCACCGTCAGGACGATCGTCTTGTTGAGCAATGCCGGCGCCTTTGAGAGGACATCCTCGTTTCTGGGGTTCTCCCGGAACAGTTTCATCTCTTCATCGGTGTACCCGAGATGACTCTTCATCAGCTTCCATTTGGCCACATCCCATACTTTGTCGCGAAGGCTCATCATGTCCTCCGATCATTTCGGAAACGTCTCTGCGTCCCAAGGATACCGACCGGTCTTACTATATATTCGGCTTCGGGGGATTGTCAAGTCCTGCAGTTATCCCTGCCGCGGCGATCCTGCGGAACGGATAGTGATAGGCGGACCCGAACAGGAGCAGCAACGCTGTCTGCAAGCACCACGTCGGGGCCATGCGCCAAGCGCTGAACACGCCTGCCCGGACGGCAACGACTTCGGCAAGAACAAGCCCCAGGATGACCAGCGCCGTCAGGGCCGCAACGAAACGCCTCTCGATCGGACGCCGGTACGCCCAGGCCAGCAGGGCGGTCCATCCGAACATCAGCGCCGCTGCATAGTTCATTGCGAAACGATAACCGGCTGAGGTCTCGTTGTGGCCCAAGAGCAAGTTCGCAAGAGGCGGGAACAGCATGGGCAGCAGAGCCACGCCGTCCGTGACCGACCCTGCGAGAAACGCGATACGAAGCAAAACGGCTTGACGATCCTTCATGGAATATTCTCCCCTCTCGCAACCGGTGGTAGTCCCGTATCATGCACCATGAATTCTTCTCAGGATGCCCATGAAATCGACCCTATGGGCGGTCAACAGCAACCCTGCGATGACGATCAGTGCCGAAACAGTGACAATGATTATCTTCCTCATGACCATGCTCCTTTCTCAGGTATAGGCGAGCGTTTCCCGAACGGTCAATCGCGATGCCCTGCTGGCCGGATAGGCGCTTGCAGCCGTCGAACCGAGGAAAATGACCGTCAGCCAGATAATCATCGCGGCGGGAGACAGAACCAACGGTAAAGGGAAATAAAATGCCAGCGTTCCGACAAGCCTGCCCACCCCCGCTGAGAGGGGCAGCGACAGGACAATGGCGATGCCCCAGCTCATCAGGCCGATGAAGACCCCTTCGCCGATGACGTTTCGCATCACGGTGCCTGTGCGGCCTCCGATGGCGCGCATCACGCCGAATTCCCGGGTGCGCTCGACGACGGTGGTTCCCATGGCCGACGCGAGGCCAAGAACTCCAACGACCGCCATGATCGCCGACATCAGGATCAAGGCGAAGATAAGGATGTAGATATGCCCGCTTAGCGCGTTGTCCAATCGGGTCTCGGAAAAATCGATCTTGACGCTGATCCTTTCCCGCTCAAGGGCGCGTTCGATTTCCCTTGTGACGGCGCCGATCGTCTTCTCGTCGTGCCCTTTCATGACGACGCGCACGGCGTTTGTCTGCCCCGATCGACCCAGCGCCCGGTGGAAGCCTTCCGGCGATGTGTAGGCCGCCGCGGGAGTGACGATCTCCCGCGCGATGCCGACGACGTGAAAGGCGGTTTGTCGCCCCTGGACGCTGATATGGATGGTGTCGCCCACCTTGACGCCGGGAAATATCCTGAGCGCCATGTGATTGAGCACGACCGCATCGGAATCCCCCGGCGGAAGCCATCGTCCGCCAAGCATCGTGAGTTGTATCATCCGGCTTCCCGGCGGCGCCGAACGAAGCGTGAAGCTTCCGTGCCCCCGGTCCGGATAGGTCCTGGCGATTTCAAGGCCGTCATGACGATTCGCCGCGGCGGGATCGATATCCCATGATTCGACCTTCTGCACTCCGGGGACGCTGCTGACGATCGCCAGGACTTTCTCCTCGGGGTGAGGACCGTTCAAACGGATCTCCAGGTCATATCGGCGGTCGGATGCGGCGTCTGCCAGGTTGCGCTCCCATGCGGCCCGGACGTTCAGCGCGGTCATGAACATGGCGCCCGCCGCGGACAGAAGCCCGAGAGTGAGCATCAGGCGTCCGCGGCGCCGGAACGTATTTCGGATCGACAGAAGGAGCGTGCGGTCCATCCCGCGGATCTTTCCGAGCAGCGCGTCGAGCCGGCTGGAGCGGAACGTCCTGATGCTCGTACCGTAATCGTTGATCGCTTCCCGAACCGTGATCCTGGTGGCCCGTAGAATCGGGCCGAGCGCGATGAGAAAAGGCACAAGCAAACCGGCAATCAGCTGCACCAGATAGACCCACCCCGGCACCGCCTCGCTGTAAAGGGTCAGGTTCAGGAGTTCCGCGATGGCTCTGGCCAAGCCGCGCCCCGCGGCGATGCCGGGCGGCAGACCCAGCACGACCGCTACGCCGCCCATCAGGACAACCAGCGCGAGATAAATCCCGGCGATTTGCGAGGACCGTGCGCCGATCGCTTTCATGATCCCGATCTGTCGAACCTGCTGCGCCAGCATCCCCCCGATCGTGGAAGCGGTCAGGACGGCGCTGAGCACGAGCGCCATGAGGCTGAACAGGATCAGCATGGCCAGAACCGCCCGCATCTGGGTCTCATGGGGATGCTTGCCCGGGGGGGGTATGCGGATCTCGCCGACCGAATACCCCTGCTGCCTCAACCATCCGGCCAGTCCGGCCACCGTGCGCTCGATGGCGACGACGTTGGGGGACGGATCGCTGACCGTGACTTTCAACGTGTCAAGGGTCCCGCTCTCGCCGAGCAAGGCAAGCGTGGAAAGCGTGATGTATCCGTATGCGGTCTGCTCCTGCCAGGACGGCGCCAAACCCGGATCGTGCACAAGACCGGAAATGACGATCTTGCGTTTCGGTCCGTTGGGCGTTTGAACACGAATTCCATCGCCGAATTTTCCGTTTACAAGAGGCAATCCCGTCCGCTCGAGCAACATGGAGCCTTCCGGCGGAGGGTATGCCCCGGACTCCGGCCGGACCATGCCGATTTTCATCGCGCGGAAGTCCTTCACGACGAACAGAAGCAGCGGCATCCATTCATCGGGTTTGACTTCGACCCGTGCCCAGAGGGAAGTGCCGGACTCCGCGTTCGCGATTCCGGGCCGATGCCGAACCGCATCGACCAATTCATCGGTTACCTGATCCACCTCGATGAGCGCCGAAGCGGGGTTCGTCCCAAGGTAGTTGCGGCCGATTTCTCGCGTCAGTATGGTGTAGGCGCTTAAGATCGCGGCGATTCCGAACATGCCGACCGCCATCGCAAGGACCATCATCGACAAACGACCCCGGGCATTGCGGAGGTCGCCCGCCAGCTTTCTCCAGCGGGGACTCAGCTCCATGCCTTCGCCTCCGTTTCTTCAACGATGGCGCCATCCTCCAGCATGACCGTCCGCGTGAAGTATCGGGTCATGTCACGCTCGTGGGTGACCATCACCACGGTCTTCCCTTCGTTCACCAGCGAGGAAAAGAACCGCACCACGTCTTCGGAAGTCCGGGAGTCGAGATTGCCCGTGGGTTCGTCGGCGACAAGAAGGGGCGGGTCATTGGCGAGCGCCCGGGCGATCGCCGCCCGCTGTTGCTGTCCGCCGGACAAGTCGGACGGGAGTTTATCGGCCTGCTCGGCGATGCCCATCTTTTCCAGCAGCGCCATCGCCCTGGGGCGCCGTTCGCCGGGGGGAAACGTATTGCAGAAATCCATGGGCAGCATCACGTTTTCGGCGACGGTGAGGGTCGGAAGCAATTGAAAGAACTGGAAGATGACGCCGACGTTCTTCCCCCGCCATTTCGCGAGTTCTTCCTCCCCGAGGTTGTGAACGGCCGTAGATGCCACATGGATCTCGCCGGATGATGGAGAATCGATGCCGGTGAGCACGTTGATCAGCGTCGATTTGCCGCTTCCCGATCTCCCGACCACGGCGACGTATTCGCCTTCCTGCACCTCCAGGTCGATGCCCCTCAAGGCCGCAAAGGAGCCGGAGGGTGTCTCGTAGTTCTTGAAAACGCGGTTCATCGATATCAGCGGTTTGGCAGTCATGACTTCCCGGTTCCTTTTCTGTGCGGAGTAATTGTCTTGCCGGTTTGACGCTTCGGATCCAATCCGTTCCAGAGGGCTCTGACATACAGTTCGACCGCGTGCTCCAGGTCCTGCCCGCCGTGCATCTCCATCATCTCGAACAGCGCCAGGCTATGGATCGCCGAGACAAGGAGACTGGCCGCGGCCATCGGGTCCTGCACCTTGATCTTGCCGCGAGCCTCAACGTCTCGCAGGTACGTCGCCAGCGCCTCCGCCAACGCGTCTTCAGGCATCTTTTGAAAGTGGGCCGTGACATCCGCCATGCGGATCGAGGGGTGCGTCATCAGATGCATGACGGCAGGGATGAGGGTGCGGAAATACGCCAGCATTCGCGTCCCGATTTCGGTCAGTGCTCCACGGGGATCCGTCCGTTTCGTCGGGGCTTGGACGACTCCCCCGACATCCACCACCGGCGGAACCATCGCCGCGAGGAAAAGAGCGGCCTTGGTCGGAAAGCGCTGGAACAGCGTCGCCTCGGAAATGCCCGCAAATCGCGCGATCTCCTTGGTGGAACCGAAAGCCCCTCCCTTGAGAAACACTTCTCGCGCATGCTGAAGCAACTGTTCATCTTCGATCCTTTTGCGACGCCCCATCGATTTCTCCTCGCCGATATTATATGTAAGTGCTCACTTATATATAACCGGTGGGCAGACCTTTGTCAAGCCGAAATCAGGCGCCCTCATCCTGTGCCGCTTTTCCCCCAAATCGCCTGGTACGTAAACCCGCGCGCGGCGGGGGATGCAATGTCCCTTGCCGATGCGCTAAAGGGGAATGGCATTCCATCCGCCGCCGCCGCGCAGGAGATCTCGGGGAGCCTGGCGCGAAGATTTGCAAACGGGGATCGCCCGTTGCGGAGGAGCGATCCCCCGCTCCTCCGCGAACGGGTCAACATGGCGCGATCAGCCGCAGCAGGCGGAATTCTTCGCTCCCGCCGCGCAGGGTCCGGCCTTTACTTCGGCCGCGAAGGCGTCCATCTTGGCGGATGCGCCCTTGCGGACCTGCTTCCCCGTCTCGACCGCCGCGGCGATGTCCCCCGGGTCCGCCCCGAATTCGAGGGCCTTGTCCGTGTGGTATTTCAGGCAAGGCTGGCAGTTGGCGGTGATCGACGCTCCCACGGCGACAAGCTCTTTCATCCTGTCGTTCCATTCCATGATCTTTTCACCTCCGGTTTTTTTGCGGAGCGGGTCGAACATGCCTGGCCCGCTTTCCGCATCCGGAATCGAGTATGGGGGCGTTTCAGGTAAGCGAACAGCCACACGGCTTCAATTTCATGATGGGTACAGCTATAAATACATTTGATCTGTATCCATTAAAATGTTTAATAATTGTATCTGTTCCAATCGCAATGCAGGTTTAGAATCGAACCATCATGGAGACGCCCATGGGAGCAAATGGAGCAAATTTACCGCTTTACGAGGAAATCGCCCACCGGATCGGGGGGCAGATCGAACAGGGGACCTATCGGCCGGGAGACCGGATCCCGTCGATCCGCGAACTGAGCCGCAAGATGCAGGTCAGTATCAACACGATCATGGGGGCGTACGCACAACTTGAAAATATGGGGATGGTCGAGGCCCGCCCGCAGTCCGGATACTACGTCCGCAGCCGGGTCCTCGAGCCCGGCACCGTCGCTCCGGAGAGGAAGACGGAGGAGGATCCGATCCCGTGCTGCGTGTCCATAGACGATATTCCCATGCGGACCATACTCACCCTGACGGACCCTTCCCTCGTTCCGCTCGGGGGAGGGATCCCGAATATCGACCTGCTGCCGGTCGACAGGGTTAACCGAATGCTCGCCACGGAGTCCAGGCGGTTCCCCGTCCAGAGCGTTTCCTACACCGGCCCCCGAGGGACCCAGCGGCTGCGCGTGCAGATCGCAAAGCGCTCCCTCGACTACGGCTGTACCCTGTCTCCCGAAGACATCGTCGTCACCTCCGGCTGCGTGGAGGCGGTGACACTGGCGCTGCAGGCGACCTGCCGACCGGGCGACACCGTCGCAATCGCGTCTCCCCTCTACTACACGTTTCTCCATTCGATCCAGTGGATGGGACTTAAGGTCCTCGAGATCCCCTCCACTCCGCAGGAGGGGATAAGCGTCGACGTTCTCGGCTACGCGATCCGGCATAACCCGGTCCACGCGTGCCTTGTGATCTCCAACTTCGACAACCCGCTCGGAAGCGTGATGCCGGACGACAGGAAACGTGAGCTGGTCGTGCTGCTTGCGCGGCACGACATCCCGCTCATCGAGGACGACGTGTACGGCGACCTGGCCTTCGGCCCCTCGCGTCCCACGGCGGCAAAGGCCTACGACGAGAAGGGGCTGGTCCTGTACTGCTCCTCCTACTCCAAGACCCTCGCTCCCGGCTACCGGGTCGGCTGGATCGTCCCCGGAAGGTATCAGCGGAAGATCCAGCAGCTCAAGGCCATGTTCAACATCTCCACCGCCACGCCGACCCAGCTGGCGATCGCAGAATTCCTCGTCAACGGCGGTTACGACCACCACCTGAGAAAGATCCGCCGCGTTTACAGCAGGCAGATCGCGAAGATAAGGGATGTCGTCGGCCGCCACTTCCCCGAAGGAACGCGCGTCACCCGCCCCGAAGGCGGATTCATCCTTTGGGTGGAAATGCCCGAAACGGTCGATGCCTTCCGTCTCTACGAGGAAGCCCTGAAGAAGGGGATCAGCATTGCCCCCGGCACCCTGTTTTCGACGGGGGACAGGTTCGGGAACTGCATCCGGCTCAATGCCGCCTTCTGGTCGGAGCGCATCGAGCAGGCCCTGGAAACGCTGGGGGCGATGGCGGGCGCGATGGCCGGGACCCGATGAAACTGTGTTCCCATCTCCCTTGGCGAAACGGGTGCCGTAATCGCGGGGTTAGGTCCCCATTTCCCAGGAGGCGAGGTACTTCTTCTGCTCGGGAGTCAGCCGGTCGATCCGGACGCCGGTGGCGTTGAGCTTCAGGCGGGCGATCTCCCGGTCGATCGCATCGGGCACCGTGTAGACTTTTTTCTCCAGCGTCTTCCCGTGCCGCGCAAGATACTCGGCGGACAACGCCTGGTTGGCAAAGCTCATGTCCATCACGTTCGAGGGGTGTCCCTCGGCGGCGGCCAGGTTGATGAGCCGCCCTTCGGCCAGGATGTGGATCGCCCGGCCGTCGCGCAGGAGGTACTCCTCGACGAACGGGCGGACGGTGCGGACCGACTTCGCGATCCGCGGGTCGGTTTCCGTCACCAGGACGCGCGCGCCCATCCCCTTGGCCCGCATCGCCAACCCCCGGCCGCACCAACCGTATCCCGCCACGACGAAGCACGACCCGGCGATCAGCCGGTTGGTCGCCCGCAGGATGCCGTCGAGCGTGGACTGCCCCGTGCCGTAGCGGTTGTCGAAGAAGTGCTTCGTCTTCGCCTCGTTCACGGCGACAATCGGGTAGCGAAGGACCCCCTTTTCCCCCATGGCGGCCAGCCGGATGACCCCGGTGGTCGTCTCCTCCGTGCCGCCGATCATCCCCTTCAGGTACTCCTTCTTCTTCGTATGGACCACGGAGACGAGGTCCGCCCCGTCGTCCATCGTCATGTGGGGAGCGATGGCGAGGCATTTCAGGATGTGGGAGTAGTAGGTGTTCCGGTTTTCCCCCTTGATCGCGAACACTCCGATGCCGTCGTGCCGGACCAGCGACGCGGCGACGTCGTCCTGCGTGGAAAGGGGGTTGGAGGCGCACAGGGACACTTTCGCCCCGCCGGCGGAGAGGACCTGCGCGAGCGCGGCGGTCTCCGTGGTCACGTGCAGGCAGGCGGCGATGCGGATCCCCTTAAGGGGCTTCTCCTTCGCGAACCGCTCCCCGATGGACCGAAGGACCGGCATGTCCTTCTTCGCCCACTCGATGCGGTTCCGTCCCGCAGCCGCAAGCTTGATGTCCTTCACGTCGTATCCGTTTCCGCGGCCCATGTCGCCCGTCTCCTTTATCCCTGATGTCTTACCCGGCGTTCTTCCGCAGGGCGCCCACCTTGTCGGTCTTCTCCCAGGTGAACTCCGGGAGCTCCCGCCCGAAGTGGCCGAGCGCCGCCGTCTTTCGGTAGATCGGCCGCAGCAGGTTCAGCGATTTCGTGATCATCGCGGGCCGCAGGTCGAAGGTCTCCCGGATCGCCCGCGAGATCCTCTCCTCCGGGATCCGGGCCGTGCCGAACGTCTCCACCATCACCGACACCGGCTCCGCCACCCCGATCGCGTAGGCGAGCTCGAGTTCGCATTTCCTCGCGAGCCCCGCCGCCACCACGTTCTTCGCCACGTAACGCGCCATGTACGCCGCGCTGCGGTCCACCTTGGAGGGGTCCTTCCCCGAGAACGCCCCTCCCCCGTGGCGGCTGTACCCGCCGTAGGTATCGACGATGATCTTCCGTCCCGTGAGCCCCGTGTCGCCGTGGGGCCCGCCCACCACGAACCGGCCGGTGGGATTGATGTAGAACTTCGCCTTCTTCGCCAGCAGCTCCTTCGGGATGGACTTCCGGATCACTTCCTCGACGATCCCTTCCGTGAGCGCCTTCCGGCCGACCTCTTCGGCGTGCTGGGCCGAGCAGACGACCGCGGTCACCTCCCGCGGGACCCCGTCCACGTAGCGGACGGTCACCTGGCTCTTGCCGTCCGGCCGAAGCCACCGGAGCACCTTCTTCTCCCTCGCCTCGGTGAGCCGGGCGCAGATCTTGTGGGCGAAGGAGATCGGCATCGGCATCCGCTCCTTCGTTTCGTCGCACGCGAACCCGAACATCATCCCCTGGTCGCCGGCGCCCTGCTTCTCGCTCGCCCCGCGGTCGACGCCCCGCGCGATGTCGACGGACTGCCGGTCGATCGCCGTGACGACAGCGCAGTTGTGCGCGTCGAACCCCTTGGCGTCTCCCGTGTAGCCGATGTCCGTGACGGTCTGCCGCACGAGCCCGGGGATGTCGAGCAGCGCCGCCGTCGTGATCTCGCCCGCCACGATGACCAGTCCCGTGGTCACCATCGTCTCGCAGGCGACCCGGCCCCGGGGATCCTGCCGGAGGATCTCGTCGAGGACCGCGTCGGAGATCTGGTCCGCCACCTTGTCGGGGTGCCCGCCGGTCACCGATTCCGATGTGAAGAATAGCTCCTTCATGCAAATGCGCTCCTGTCCGGGAAATTCATCGATTGTACGTCAAAACCGCTCTTCGGGGAAGACATCCTCGAGCTTCTTGCGAAGGAACTTGCCGATTTCCGCCGCCGTCCCGTGTTGCAGCAGCCCTCCCACGAACTCCTTCGCCTCGTAGGCCACCGACTTCCGGAGGATCCGCTTCACCATGGGGATGGACATCGCGTTCATGCTGAGCTCGTCGAGCCCCAGGCCCAGGAGCACGTAGCTGAAGAACGGCTCGCCCGCCATCTCTCCGCACATGGACACCGGAATCCGGGCGTCGTGGCCGCCGTCGACGACCCGCCGGACCAGCCGGAGGACCGCCGGATGCAGCGGCTCGTACAGGTAGGAGACGTGCTCGTTCACCCGGTCGATGGCAAGGGCGTACTGGATCAGGTCGTTCGTGCCGATGCTGAAGAAATCGACCTCCCGGGCGAGCAGGTCGGCGATCATCGCGGCGGAGGGGATCTCCACCATGATGCCCAGGGCCATCTCCTTGTCGTAGGCGACCTTTCTCTTCCGCAGCTCGGCCTTCGCCTCCTCGACCAAGGCCTTGGCCGCCCGCAGCTCCCCCAACCCGGAGATCATCGGGAACATCATCTTGACCTTCCCGTAGGTAGACGCCCGCAGGATGGCGCGCAGCTGCTGCTTGAAGATCTCCTTCTCCCGGAGGCAGAACCGGATCGCGCGGAGGCCCATCGCGGGGTTCATCTCGTCGGCCAGCTCGACCTGAGATGCGAACTTGTCCCCTCCCAGGTCCAGCGTCCGGATGGTGACCGGGTGACGCGCAAACTTCTCCGCGACGCGGCGGTAGGTATGGAAGTGCTCCTCTTCGGAGGGCATGTCCTTCCGGTTCAGGAACAGGAATTCCGTCCGGTAAAGCCCGATCCCTTCCGCCCCGCTCCGCAGTGCGGAGTCCGCTTCCTCCGGGAACTCGATGTTGGCGTGGAGCCGCAGCGTCTTCCCGTCCCGGGTGACGGTCGGCAGCCGGGCGAACTTCGCCAGT
>JACRMU010000058.1:0-5241 GCA_016219515.1 Deltaproteobacteria bacterium | reverse complement strand
CCTTCCGCTTCTCCTGGTACTCCCGGACCGTCTCCGGGGTGGCCCGCAGGATGACGACCCCTTCCTCGCCGTCCAGGATGACCTCTTCGGGCTCCGTGTACTCCTCCGTCACCTTTTCCAGGCCCACCACGGCGGGGATCCCCAGGGTGCGCGCGGTGATCGCGGTGTGCGACGTCCGGCTCCCGACGTCGGTGGCGAATCCCAGGACCGGGCTCTTGAGGATCTGCGCCGTGTCCGCGGGGGAAAGGTCGTGGGCGATCACGATCAAGGGCTCGCGGATGGAGGAGATGGAATCGACGGGCCGCCCGGCGAGGTTCTCCAGCACCCGGTGGCCGATCTGGCGCAGGTCGTGGCCTCGCTCGCGCAAGTATTGGTCCTCGATCCGGTGGAACGTCTCCAGAAGGTTCTGGAGGACCTTGTTGAACGCCCAGTCGGCCTTGTACTGGTTCTCCCGGATGAGGCGGAGGGTCTGGTCGACGAGCATCGAGTCCTCGAGGAGCGCCAGGTGGACGGAGAGGATCTGGTAGTGCTCGGAGGAGTGGTCCTTCACCCCCTCGCGGATGGCGAGGATCTGCTCCTTGGACCGGCTCACGGCGTGCAGGAAGTCTGCGGCCTCCTCCTCGACCTTCTCCCGCGGGACCGCCGACTGGACCGAGGAAGGCAGCGCGCGGCTCAGGAAGAAGCCCCGGCCGATGGCCACCCCGCCGGAGGCCGGGATGCCGCGCAGCACCTTCATTTTCGAACGTCCGCCGTCCGTCAAGGGACCTACTCCTCTCCGAATTTCCTTGCGATCAGCAGGCCGATGGCGTCCACCGCCTCCGCCGCGTCGGGGCCGCTCGCCAGGATCACGACGCGGGAGTCCCGGGGCGCCGCCAGCATGAGCACTCCCATGATGCTCTTGGCGTTCACGTCCACTCCGTCCTTGCGGATCCGTATCTCCGAGGCGAACCGGTTCGCGAGATGGACGAGCTGCGCCGCCGCGCGGGCGTGCAGCCCCAGCCGGTTCGTGATTTCGAATTCCCGCTCTACCTGCGGGGTTTCCGTTTCCATGGTTTCCGTCCCTCTCCCTTCATTTCCTCATTGCCAGAGCAGCAGCGCCCCGATCATCAGCAGGAACAGCAGGATCTCCGACGGGGACACCGCTTTCCGGAACAGCACCGTCAACAGGTGAACGGTCAGCGCCGCGACGAAAAGGAACGCGGGGGCCGTCCCGTTCCCGAACAGGAAGGCGGCCTTGCTGGCGGCCGCGCCCGCGTACGCCCCTCCCAGGATCGCCGCGACGATCTTGCGGTCCGCGGTCTTTCCGGCGAACCCCGCGCCCTTCAGGAACTGGACCGCGCTCTCCTCCCCCGCGATGCCGGCGGCGAATCCTTTCCGACGGATCGAAAGGTGCGACACGTTGTACAGCAGCAGGAGCGCCGCGATCCCCAGGAAGGGATGCACGAGGGCCAGGATCGCTCCCGCCACGGAGGCCATCGGCCGCAGGGCCCCCCAGAAATAGGCGTCCCCGATCGCCCCCAGCGATCCCATCAGCCCGACTTTGAACGTCCCGATCTCCCGGGGATCCGCCTCCCCCGCGGCGGCACGCTCCTCGAGCCGCAACGCGGCGCCCAGGATCACCCCCGCCATGGACGGCTGGGTGTTGAAGTACTCCAGGTGGCGCTTGAGGGCCTTCGTCAGTTCTTCCGGCCGGTCGCGGTAGAATTCCCGAAGCGCCGGAAGGATGCTGTAGGCGAAGCCGACGTTCTGCATCCCCTCGTAGTTCCAGCACCCCTGGAGGAGGAACTGCCGTCGCCACGTGCTTCGCCATGCCGTTCTGCCCCGCTCCTCCATGTCAGCCCACCCACCGGTAAAAGAACGTGGCCGCGAACACCATCCCCATCGTCAATTTTCCGACGGCGACGCCCGCCCCGGTGAACGCGAGCGAGAGGACCGCTCCCGAGAGGGCAAAGAGCGTCACGCCCGCAAGGAGGCCGTGCTCCACGGACCGGGAGTCCCCCCGATCCACCGACTCGGCGGTCAGCGCGGCGATCCGCCCGTTGACGCGCCGCACGAGCCGGTCGGCGGCCTTGCCCAGCTCCGCGCAGGGCACGGAGAGGAGCAGCACGGCGGTGAAGCTTCCTGCGGAGAGGCCGACGGAGGATGCCGCGACGGCGGCGGCGGCCCCACCGAACATCGCGGCCCCCGTGTCGTCCGGCGGAATCGACGCTCCCACCGGCAGGCGCGCCAGGTACAAGAGCTCCATGATCGCTCCCACCTGCGCGCCGGCATAGACGTTCCCGAACACGGCCCCCATCGCGGTGGCGACCACGAGGGGGCGGTGGAGCATAACCTGGAAGGCGGCCGTGCGGTCGAGGTACGCGATCGCCCCGATCACCACTGCGAGGAGGAACTGGAAGACCATGGACTATTCCCGCTCGGGCTCGTAGGAAGTTCCCGCCTCGAAGGGGGTGGCGCGGACCACGACGGCGATCCCGTCGTGGCAGAAGCAGTGGACCGCGTCGAAATCCTCGGGAGAGAAGAACACCGACGGGGAGATTTCCACCTTTCCTGCGGCGTAGTGCAGGTTGCCGATGTTGAGGGAAGAGAACCGGACTCCCGCGTGATGGATCCGGAGGGCGTCCGCGAACGTCGCGCAGAGAAGGATCGCCTTCCACCCCTCCCGGTCGATCTCCTCCAGCGTCCGGACGACTTCCGGAATCCCGCAGAACATGACGCGGACCGACGAAGGCACCGCGAGCTCCATGACGGAACGGAGGAACGGGTTCCCGGCGAGCGCGTCGTTCACCACCAGGAGGCAATTGGCCCCCGTGTGCGGCAGCCACGTCTCCACCACCTGTCCGTGGACCAGGCGGCAGTCGACCCGAACCAGCTCCAGCGGCATCGTTACTTCTTCTCCGCCCGTTTCTTCAGCATGTCCCCGGGGATGGTGATGTTGCGCTGGCCGTATTCCTGGAGATGCCGCGCCAGGTCCGGGAGGGACATCGTGACGCGGGCCATCGGAAGCTTGATCATCATGGGCAGGTTGACCCCCGTCACCACCTCCACCTGGTGGGTCCCCAGGAACGAGAGGCCGATGTTGGACGGGGTGCCGCCGAACATATCGGTCAGGAGGATGGCCCCCTTCCCCAGGTCGACCGTGCGGATCGCCCCCTCGATGGCCTTGTGGATCTCGTCCATCCCCATCTTCGGGTCGATGTCGACGGCGACCGAGTTTTCGACCTTCCCGACGATGATCTCGGCCGCCCGCAGGAGCTCGGTGGCCAGGCGTCCGTGCGAGATCACGACGACTCCGATCATGAAAGACTCCTGCGGGAGGATGACGAACGGTGAAGGTCGCGGTGGACCACGACCGGCGCCGAATCCCCGCCGATGGCCTTCGACAGGGCCTCCGCGACGGCCACGGAGCGATGCCTGCCGCCCGTGCACCCGATCCCCAGCGTGAAATACGCCTTTCCTTCCTTTGTATAGAGCGGGAGGAGGAAATGCAACACGGAGGTCATCAGGCGGAGGAACTTCTTCGTGGCCGGCGCCGAAACGACGTATCCCCGGACCTTCCGGTCCAGCCCGGTGAGCGGCTTCATGGCGGGAACGAAGTTGGGGTTGGGCAGGAACCGGACGTCCAGCACCATGTCCGCCTCCGAGGGGATCCCGTACCGGTATCCGAAGGAGACGATGCTGACGTGCAGCCTCCCCTTTTCCCTCATGCAGAATCGCTGCAGGAGGGCGTCGCGCAGCTGGTGGACGGTGAACTGCGTCGTGTTGAGCACCGTGTCGGCCATCTCCCGCAGCGGGGTGAGGACCTTCCGCTCCTGCCGGATCGCCTCCTTGGCGCCGCCGCGCCCTCCGAGCGGATGCTTCCGGCGGGTCTCGCTGAACCGGCGCAGCAGCGCTTCGTCGTCCGCGTCGAGGAAGAGAACATGGACGCCGTGGCCCCGCTCCCGCAGCTCCTCGATCACCCGGGCGAAGTCCGGAAGGAATTCGCGGCCACGCACGTCGGCCACGAGNGGGCGATCTTCGCACCCTCCCCCCGCGCCTCGGAGACGAGGTCGATGATCTTCGGCAGGAGGACGGGAGGGGTATTGTCGACGCAGAAGTAGCCGAGGTCCTCGAATACCTTCGCCGCCGTGCTCTTCCCCGAACCGGAGAGCCCCGTCAGGATAACCAGGCGGGAACGGCGCTCTGCGCCCTTTGCCGGTTTCACCGGGGGGTCCCTTCCTCCGTCCGCCGGGTCTGCCGCTCCACGAGATCGCGCGCGGCGTGGACTCCCTGCGTCTTCAGGATGTGGTTCCGGACCGCGACCTCGACGATCGTCGCGAGGTTCCGCCCCGGCGAGATCGGGATGAGGAGCGTCGGGAGCGCCACGCCGAGGAACGTCGTTCTGCGGTCCTCGAGCCCGAGGCGGTCGTATTCCTTCACCGGGTCCCACTCTTCGATCCGGATGACCACCTCCAACTTCTTGAGGTCGGTGATCGCGGAAAGGCCGAAAAGATCCCGCAGGCTGATGATCCCGAGGCCCCGGATCTCCATGTGGTGCCGGGTCAGGTCGCTGCCGCATCCCAGGACGGTGCTCGGGCCCCGCTTCTCCAGGTGGATGACGTCGTCGGCGACGATCCGGTGGCCGCGGAGGATGAGGTCGAGCGCGCACTCGCTCTTCCCGATGCCGCTCGGCCCCTGGAGCAGGACCCCCAGGCCGAGCACGTCCATCAGGACGCCGTGCACCGTGGTGGTCTCGGCGAAGATCCTCCCGAGGGCCTTGAGCGTGTCCTCGATCAGCTCCGTGGTGGGAAGGGGCGAGGACAGGAGGGGAACCGAGCTGCCGTCGGCGGCCGAACGGAGGACGGCGGGAACGGGAAGCCCTCCGCCCACCACGGCGCACGCCATGGGGCCGGAGAAGAAGGCGTCGGCGATCCCGATCTGCCGGATCTGCGGCTGGGATTCGAAGTAGGTGATCTCGGTCTCCCCGAGGACCTGGATGCGCCCCTCGTGGATCGACTTCACCTCGCCGGTCATCGCCAGCCCGGCCTTCTGGACCCGCTGTTCCGCGATTTCCCGCGCCAGGCCTCCGGCCCCGGCCAGTAGCCGCAACCCGAGCTGCGCGCCGCACGCCTGGAGAAACCGGTCGACCGTTATGGGCACTTCCACTTACCCCCCTTCAAGCCGGGCCTTACGCCTTGTCGTCTTCCTCCTTCAGTATCCTGCGGAGATCCTCGGAGTCCCGCGCGGCGAGCAGCTCGCGGC
>JACRMU010000006.1 GCA_016219515.1 Deltaproteobacteria bacterium | reverse complement strand
GGGGATGGACACCGTCGGCTACGCCATCATCGTCGAGGAACTCGGCAAGGGGGACGGCTCCCTGGGGCTCACCGTGGCCTCCCACAATTCCCTCTGCACCGCGCACATCCTGGCGTTCGGTTCCGAGGCGATCCGAAGGAAATATCTCCCGGAGCTCGCATCCGGGCGGATGCTGGGCGCGTGGGCGCTGACGGAGCCCGGGTCCGGCTCGGATTCCCTCAACATGCGGACGAAGGCGGAGTGGAAGGGGGACCGCTGGATCCTCAACGGGAGCAAGATGTTCATCACCCAGGGGAGCGTGGGCTCCGTCTACGTGATCCTGGCGGTGACGGACAAGGGGAAGGGACGGGACGGAGTGACCGCCTTTCTCGTGGAGGCGGGAACGAAGGGCTTGATCGTCGGCAAGAAACTCGACAAGCTGGGGATGCGCTCTTCCGACACGGCGGAGCTGGTTTTCGAGGATCTGGAGGTGCGCCCGGGGAACATCATCGGAGAGGTGAACTCCGGGTTCCGGGACACGATGCGGAACCTGGCGGGGGGGAGGATCTCGATCGCCGCCCTGTCCGTCGGCATCGGGCTCGGGGCCCTGGCGGAGGCGGTCGGCTACGCGAAGGAGCGGAAGCAGTTCGGGCAGGCGATCTCCGAATTCCAGGCGATCCAATGGATGGCCGCGGACATGGCGACCGAGCTGGAGGCGTCGGAGCTTCTCACCTTCCGGGCCGCGTACCTGAAGGACGCGGGGAAACCGTACGTCCAGGAGGCCGCCATGGCCAAGCTGTTCGCCTCCGAGGCGGCGATGCGCGCGACGATCAAGGCCGTGCAGATCCTGGGAGGGTACGGGTACATCCGGGAATATCCCGTGGAGCGATTCATGAGGGACGCGAAGCTTTGCGAGATCGGCGAGGGGACGTCCGAGGTGCAGCGGCTGATCATCGCAAGGCGCCTGGTCCGGGGGACGTAGGGAGCATGGCGTTCTCCCTTAAAGACGTCCTCTCGGGAGACATCCGGGCCGCCGCGCGCCTCATGCGCGACCTGGACGACGAGATCCCCGCCGCGCACCGGGCGCTGAAACGGCTCTACAAGCACACGGGACGCGCATACATCGTCGGCATCACCGGGGCTCCCGGCTCCGGGAAGTCCACCCTCGTCGACGTCCTCGCCGAGTTCTTGCGGAAGCAGGGGAAGTCGGTGGGGATCGTCTGCATCGACCCCACCAGCCCGTTTACCGGGGGGGCGATCCTGGGGGACAGGATCCGGATGCAGAAGCATGCCCTGGACGAAGGGGTCTTCATCCGAAGCCTCGCCACCCGGGGCCACCTGGGCGGCCTTTCCAAGTCGACCATCGACATCGTCAACGTGATGGACGCCATGGGAAAGGACGTCATCCTCATCGAAACCGTGGGTGTCGGGCAGGACGAGGTGGAGATCGTCAAGGTGGCGCACACCAACCTGGTCGTCGTCGTGCCGGGGCTGGGAGACGACATCCAGGCGATCAAGGCGGGGATCCTGGAAATCGCCGACCTCTTCGTCGTGAACAAGTCGGATCGCGAAGGCGCCGACAAGACGAGACGCGAGTTGGAAACGATGGTCTCGATGAACGATTACAAGGAAGGGGATTGGGTTCCCCCGGTTCTCTCGACGGTCGCCCCGGTCGGGACGGGCCTGCCGGAGCTCCTGGAGGGGATCGACCGGCACCGTCGGCACATCTTCCGCGACGAGAACCTGGGCCGGTACAAGGCGGGGAAGGCGCGCGTGGAGCTGCTGGAGATCCTGAAGAAGAAGCTGATCGAAAAAGCGGTGGACGACCTTTCCCGGTCCAACCTCCTGGAACCGCTGCTGGAGGAAATCGCGAGGAAAAGGAAGGATCCCTATTCCATCGCGGAGAAGGTGATCGACCACAGCTTCGCGTTCCATCTCATGGAAGGGACGCGGCAGGAGCGGGGGAAAGGGAAGAAGCGGTGAGCAGGATACGGAGAGAGGGGAACGTGGAGTACCGTTTCGAGCACCCCGACGAATTCCGTGCGTTCGTGCGCGACCGTAAGAGCCGGAAGCCGTTCGACAAGATCTGCACGGCGAAAGAGGCCGTGTCGCGGTTCGTCGCCGACGGCGACTACATCGTCTACGACTTCTCCAGCCTGACCCGGGGGCCGCAGTCCCTCATCCGCGAGGTCATCCGCCAGAAAAAGAAGGACCTCTGGATCGGCGCCGAGTTCACCCTGCACGAATCGGCGCTGCTCACGGGGGCCGGTTGCGCCACCCGGATCGACGTCGGGTTCCTGGGATACGGGAACTACATCGGGCAGGCGGTGTGCGACGGGCGCGTCAAGGTGTACGAGTGGACCAACGGAGGGCTGGCGCTCCGGATCCTGGCGGGCGCGCGGGGCGTCCCTTTCCTGCCGACGAGGGACCTGCTGGGGTCCGACAACCTGTCCGTCTCCGCGGCGAAAGTGATTCCGGACCCCTATACCGGCCTGCCCGTGTGCCTCGTCCCGGCCCTGAACCCGGATGTGGCGTTCCTCCACGTCCACCAGGCGGACATCCACGGGGACGCGCGGATCTTCGGAACGAACCTCTTCGCGCTGGAGGCCGCGTTGGCTTCCCGGCGCGTGATCGTTTCGGCGGAGGAGATCGTCGAGCCGGACGAATTCCGCAAGGATCCGATGCGGACGACGATCCCCTATTTCCTGGTGGACGCCGTGGTCCACGCACCGTTCGGCGCCTACCCCGGAGCCATGCCGGCCCGGTACGAGATCGACCTGGAGCACGTGGACCGGCTGAACGGGATCAGGAACGACGACCAGATGAGGAAGTACCTCGACGAAAACATCTACAGCGTCGCCGACCACGAGGAGTTCCTCGACAAGCGGGTCGGCGCCAGAAGAATGAAGGAATTGCGGCGGAAAGCATCCATCACAGAGGGATACCGGTAAAGCGGACGCAGGGCGCAGCGGGGGGCTTCCGAGGAGCGGCGTATGGAGCGAAGGGATAGATTGCGTCGAAGCGGAATCCGCAGTGAGCGGGCGAAGGTCGCGAACGTAGCTCCGAGGAAGGCCCCCCGCGAGCCCGGAGTCCGATAGACAAGATTATTCATTCTGGAGGTCTCGATTTGCCGCGCAAGGTCGAGTTCACCGACACGGAGTTCATGATCGCCCAGGGAGCGCGCCTCCTCGAGGACGGCAAGACCTTCTTCGTGGGCTGGGGGATCCCGCAGATCGTCGCCATACTCGAGCAGAAGCTCTACGTCCCCAACGTCGAGCAGCTCTTCGAATGCGGAGCCGTCGGGCCACAATCCGTCCTTCCCTTCGTGCGCGGTACGATGGGGGGGCCGCAAAACACCTATCGGTCCCTTCAGTGGCTCAACATGAACTGGGCGTTCTCGTACTCGGCCTCCGGCTACATGGATTATGGAATGCTGGGCGCGCTGCAGGTGGACCCGTACGGGAACATCAACTCCACGTACCTGGGGGGGACCTTCGAAAAGCCCGAGCGCAGGTTCGCCGGGAGCGGCGGCGGGAACCAGGTCGCATCCCACTGCTGGAGAACCGTCGTCATCATCAAGCACGAAGGCCGCCGGTTCGTTCCCAAGGTGGAATTCATCACCTCCCCGGGGTACCTGACCGGCCCGGGCGCGCGGGAAAAGGCAGGGTTGCCGAAGGATACCGGGCCCTACCGGGTCGTCACCTCGAAGGCGCTTTTCGGGTTCGACGAGCGCACGAAGGAGATGACCTTGCTTTCCGTCCTGCGGGGGATCACTCCGGAAGAGGTCGTCAAGGAGATGGCCTTCCGGCCCCGCATCGCGGAAACCGTCACCGAGATCCACCCGCCTACAGAAGACGAGCTGCGCCTACTACGCGAGGAGATCGACCCCTCCCGCATCATCATCCGCGGCGAGAAAATGACGGCGATCGCGTAACATCGCATTACCGATTTCGATCCCGGAAAGCGAGTACGCCGTAGGAACCCCCCTCGCGGGAGCGGTAGGCGACACCGCCAGTAGTAGAACCCACCCCCGATGCTATAATAAGAAGCTATGTCAAAACGCGTGTATATCGAGACGTTCGGCTGCCAGATGAACGAGGTCGACTCGGCGCGGATGCTTTCTCTTCTGGAAACGGTGGAATATAAAGCAGCCGGGTCGGCGGCCGAAGCGGATCTCGTCCTTCTCAACACCTGCAGCATCCGGGAGAAGGCGGACCAGAAAATCTTCAGCGAGCTGGGCAGGCTGCGGCGGTGGAAAAGCGCCCGGAAGGGGCGGCTTGTGGCCGTCGGCGGATGCCTGGCGCAGCAGGAAGGGGCCGCCATCGCCGAAAGGGCCCCCCACGTGGACATCGTTTTCGGGACGCACAACATCGCCCGCCTGCCGGAACTCCTCCGGAAAGCGGAAAAGGAGGCCGTCCCGGCGGAGGTGGATTTCACGGAAGACACGAGCCACTGGGACGTGTTTCCGTACATCGCCGAAGGGGCGATCCGAGCGATGGTGACCATCATGCAGGGCTGCGAGAACTACTGCGCCTATTGCATCGTCCCCTACGTGCGGGGGAAGGAGATCAGCCGTCCGTCTTCGGAAATCCTGGCGGAAGTCCGCAAGCTCGCGGACCGCGGCGTGGCGGAGATCATCCTGCTGGGCCAGAACGTCAAGTCCTACGGAAAGAAGGAAGGGGAGATCCCCTTCCCCGAGCTGGTCCGCCGGATCTCCCGGGTGCCGGGAATCGCGCGGCTCCGGTTCATCACCTCCCATCCGCGGGACCTCGGCCCGGACACGATCGGCCTTTTTTCCGGGATCGAGACGCTCTCTCCGCACCTTCATCTCCCGATGCAGTCGGGCTCCGACCGGATTCTCGGCGCCATGGGAAGGGGATATACGCGGAAGGAGTACATGGAAAAGATCGAGGCGCTGCGCCGCGCGCGGCCGGGGATCGCCTTCTCCTCCGATTGCATCGTCGGTTTTCCCGGCGAGACCGATCGGGATTTCGAGGAAACGCTCTCCCTCATGGAAGAGGTCCGGTACGATTCCGTATTTTCCTTCCGGTTTTCCCCCCGGCCGGGGACCCGTGCCGCAACGCTGCCGGGAGCCGTTCCTGCCGAGGTCGCCGGACGCCGGCTCCGAAAACTCCAGGCCCTCCAGGACCGGCACACCCGCGAACGCCTGGGGGAGTGCGTCGGGAAAGAGCTGGAGGTTTTGGTCGAGGGCGAAAGCGCCCGCGACCGCGCAATGCTTTGCGGGCGCACCGCATGCTACAAAATGGTGAATTTTTCT